>CAZLTD010000227.1:0-2682 GCA_964562385.1 uncultured Desulfobacula sp. | reverse complement strand
AGGGGTCAAAATTGGGCGCTGACAGGGGGTCATTTTTCGACGCTGATTGACACTGCTCAGTACAGACTCAATTATTTCCCATATACTATTTATTCATGTTTTAAAATCAAAAATAAAAATCATGGCATTACGCTGTTAGTTTTCTGTCCAAACTCAAAACGATACTATTTTTCCTAATAAGAGAAAAAAAATTCTCAAAATGAGTATTTTTTCCTTACGAGAACAATTCATAGCTTAGTATCCCCCAAGACTAACTCCCCAAAATGGCCAACAATAATGGCATAAATTTTGCGGTGCTTATAGTAAGAATTAAACTATAACTTGGAAATATATGACCCATAATGAAAACCTTACTGCTCTTGATCATTAAATCCACCAAAGGTTCCTTTGTCTCAGAATATGCTTTGGCCATGGCCGGTATTGGGGTCGTCACTATTGCAGCACTAACCGCATTAGGAGATGAGATCAAGGCCGCATTTGAACTGGTGCTGGCGGCATTACAATAATTCTTATTCCGGCACTTTCTGTTTTTCTTCTACAGATGCTTTTGGGAAAAAAATCGAAAATATTAAAATTCCCAGAATTGCGCCTATTGCAGCCTGCATGACATGACTTTTGTAAGAATGAATAAATAGGTAACAATAGATTGCCACACATGTGAAGGCAACGGCAAAAAGAATCGATACTCCGATTAAAATATTTTTTTTACTCATGCTGAAAAGCCAGGCAAAAATAGAACCTGCAACAATTGAAATACTAACTATGAGGATACTGAAATCATAGTCCGGCATTGCAAGCGAAAAGATGAGTTCTCTATTTTTCTGGCTCAAAATAAAAATAGCAAAGGTCACCAGTCCGGCCAGTTTCCCAGAAAAACAAGCTTTTTGAATTTTTACATGCTGGCCTTCTTCCGTAGAATAAAACAAAAAAAACAACAGAATTCCCAAAAGAATTACAGGGACGAGCCCCCATTCTATAACAGCCATAACCTCTGTGCTGATATTCAGATTATTCATTTTTTATCATCCTTTTTTTACAGCAGTTATTAGCCCAAACGAACATCTCTATTTGAGAGTAGACAACCTATGGAATTAGCAAATCAAATCCTGTGGCTACTTCCTTTTTACGCACACCACTTGAACCTGAAAGTTCATGAATGACAACCTCCAGAACATGCCACACCCGGACCCCGGCCCTGACACATCCGGTCACTGCCTGATCCCCTCTGCCGCAGGCAAGGTGCATATGAAGTTGCGGCACTCCTTTTTCATCAGCAAACAGTGTGCCAGAGCCGGTAACCTCATAAACATCCTCAAGTTCAATGGTTTGGGGAATGATTTTTTCTGCCCGTCCCTTTTCAGGGCCGACAACCAGGCGGCTGCCTTTATCAGCCGCGCCAAGTGCAATCAGGGACGCCGCCTTAATTGCCTTTTGCCGTGCAAAAGATTCAATGGTTTCATGGACGATATCCCCGTCCTCAAGACGGAGAACAAAAATCCTGCCCGGTTTTGCCTGCGAGTATTTCATTGTTCATTTTTCCTGTTTTATAGCCGTCCATATCTATACTGACATACTGGAATCCAATATCTTTAAGTGCACCCGAAATAGTTTTTCGGGTTTTTTCTTCCATCACCTGCCCTATTTCATCCGGCAACACCTCAATCCTGGCCGTCTTATCATGAACACGCACTCGCACCTGGCCAAATCCCATATCATGTAAAAACTCTTCAGCTTTTTCAATCCGGTGCAGGACCGTGTCGGTTATCCTTATATTATAGGGAATCCGGGTGGCCAGACAGGACTGGGAGGGTTTATCCCATGTAGAAAGTCCCATTTTTCGTGACGCCTGCCTGATATCGGCCTTTGTAAACCCGGCATCCACCAGGGGGGACAGCACACCCAGTTCTTTTGATGCAGCAAGCCCCGGCCGATAATCTCCCAGATCATCCAGGTTGACGGCATGAAGCAATGTTTGAATGCCTTTTTCTTTCACAACTGACAGAATCCGGGAGAACACGCTTTTTTTACAATGATAACACCTGTCCGGAGGGTTGGCTGAAATGCGTTTATCCTCCAGCACATCCAGATCAATGACCCGATGTTCAACCCCCAGACTTTCAGCCATTTCTCTGGCAAACCAAACTTCTTTTTTCGGGACAAACCCGGATGCCACGGTAACGGCAATAAGCTTCTCAGGATTGATTTTCCTGGCAACCGCCAAAAGAAATGTGCTGTCAACACCGCCTGAAAATGCAACGGCAAACGCCGGCATTTTTTTTAACAGGCGTTCTGATTGGTCTAATTTGGGTTCTAAATCATTTTTTCGACTCATGGGTTCAATCAACTGCATATAAGTTTCAAATTTTGTTTTTGCGCTGGCCAGGCTTTTATTTGTACCATATTTCAAAACGCTTTGATATATCCAGGATCAATCTTGTCCTTTACCTGTATAATCAAAAAGTCCCTGCCCCCCCCTTTGGACCGGACCATTAAAAATTCCTTGCATGGAACATACAGACACCTCATTCATGAAACTGATTTATTTTCCGGTGTCGAATATTTTTTGACCAAAACTCCAGGATAATTCTTGACTAATTTTCCAAGGCAATGTATAAACCCAGACGTTAATTTTGCTGGGTGATCGTCCAACGGCAGGACTACGGACTCTGACTCCGTCAATTA
>CAZLTD010000226.1:0-2774 GCA_964562385.1 uncultured Desulfobacula sp. | reverse complement strand
TTTACCGCCACCAGTGCGTCAAACCGTTTGGTAACGTTTGACAGTTTAAGCATGCTTATTTCTCCTTGATCGGGTCCAAATTTTATCTGTTCAATTCTATTTCTTCAGATCTATTGCGCCAAGCTCTTTATCCTTGATACATTGCTGCAGCAGGACAAAGTGATACGAGCATAAAGACAACGCCTTTAGCGGCTCTCCCGCTGCAATTTCCTTTGCCGTATTAATCCAGTTGTGAATGGTTTTGTCGCGATATTTGGGATCCTCATACAGCAGTGAATCATACGATCCGATGCTCAATTGAATCGTTCTTTTGATCCATTCAAAGGCCTTGTTTTTTGTCATTTTTGCCAGCAACAGATTCATCTCCCGGTCAACTTCTTTAATTTTTTCCACATCCGGGTCGTCCGATTCATGGCTCAACTCCAGAAGCTTTTGTGCCATTTCAACCAGTTGGTCTTTTTCCTTTTTATCCCCCCGGGTGGACGCCAGGATCACTTCGGATTCATCAATGGCATCACGCAGTTCCACCAGGTGTTCTATAGGGACCATATTCTGTTTAAGCAGCAGGGAGAGTGATTCACTGGCACTGCCGACTTCAAGCTTTTTGGGGTAAACACCACCCTTGACACCTTTTTTAATTTCAATAATACCTTTTTGCTTCAGCGCCTGCAGTACTTCCCGGATCACCCCTCTGCCCACCTGAAATTCCTTTTGCAGATCTCTTTCGCTTGATAACCGGTCGCCGGGTTGGATTTTGCCGCTCAAAATCGCGGTTTCAATCTGGGAGGAAATGCTGTTGCTGATATTGCCGCCTTTAACCGGTGTAAATAAATTGGTGTGTTTCATAATTATGCCGTTTTTAAGTTTGAGAAATCAGTTGGATTGTTTTAAATTGTCGTACCATTTAATCTATTCATATTAAAACACTCCCGCCCGTGTCAAGTTATAAATTATCAAATCCTTTAAAAAGATTTATATTTCCAGTATATTATGATCAATTTGACTTTTAGCCGCATATCCACACTTCAAGCAATAACTCCGGAATGGTACGATCATTCAATCAAAGGCGGAGATAGAGGGGTCAGATCCATTTCTGACCCCTGCATCAATTAATACCCTTGCGTTACCACGTCCATAACACGCTGTCCCACCTGGGTATGGTGCATCAAATCCCCAAAAATCTCTCCGGATGGGCCCTTGGCAAACACCAGGACAGGCGTTGCGGTATGCGTACCGGTATTCCATACCACAAACTGGTCAGCAGCCACCTCAAGAGCCAGAAGACTCTGGCGGTTATCGTAGAGCTGATACACAAAAAACTCATCTCTGTTGTCCAGCTTGGGAACCGTCTTTGATCCGAGATAGGAGTGCCCTTCCGCATAGATAGGATTATCCTCTGTCGCAAGAATCCGGCCGGCCTGAGCTTCGGTAACAGGAAACTGGGTATACTGATTGATCAGACCGGCCAGAGCAGCAGGGGTCTGCTCTTCTTTGGCCAGGCCGTCAAACTTGCCGAATATATCGGTATAACTCAGCTTCTGGCTGTACATTTTATCCAGGACAGCCGGATCGCCGAAATTGTACCCCGGTTTATAATCCCGGCTCTGAAATTTCTTTCCGGGTAATTTTTTGGCCGTAGGGATATCCTTGCCTGTATAGCTGAGCCCAAATCCACCCGTGGTATGATCAGCGGTTACGATAATCAGTGTGTCGTCCCGGTTTTTGGCCCAGTCCAGGACGTAGCCAATGGTTTCATTGACCCTGAGCATCTCATGGAGCGTGAGCCCGGCATCATTGTAGTGGGACGCCCAGTCTATGAGACCGGCTTCCACCATCAGGAAAAAACCTTTTTCATTTTTTGACAAAATATCGATGGCTTTGGCTGACATCTCTTTTAAGGTCGGCGTCGTGCGATTGGGGTCAACCATAGAGTTGGAAACCCGTATGGCATCGGGCATGGCTGAGTAGGAGAAAAGCCCCAATAACTTGCCGTCCGCCTTTTCCATCTGAGCCTTGGTAAAGGCCAGATCATAACCGCCGGCTTTTGCCTGGGCCAGCAGATTTACATTGTCTTTACGCTTGGATTTAATGCGCACGGCACCTTCGGTGACCTGCTCCAGCTCCTTGCGGACAGCCGAGTCTTTGGTATTGGCATCTTTGGGAATCCAGTGGCGCAGCCCGCCTCCCAGCATGACGTCGACACCAGATGCCAGCATCTCAACTGCAATATCATTTTCCATACTCCTGTGGGCCTGATGGGCGGCAAAGGCAGCCGGTGTTGCATGGGTGACCCGGGTGTCAGAGATTAAACCGGCAGACTTGCCTATTTTCTTTGCCTTTTCAAGAACCGTTGGAACCGGGTCACCGTTTTGATCCAGCCCCACCATCTCAGAGCCAGAATACTTTCCGGTTGCCAACTGGCTGCCGGCAGCGGCTGAATCGGGCACCAGTACATTGTAGGCATGGGTCATGGAAAGCCCCAGAGTGCCGCCGTCATCCATAATACGGTCAAAAGCAGTCTTGCCGTCTTTGAATGTGGAGTCAGGGGCCTGCCGGGCATAGGACATTAAAAACCCCACCTGTTCGGGACCCATGCCGTCACCAATGATCATGATTACATTTTTCGGGGTTTTGCCGCCTGCCGCAAAAGATGCACAAATGCTGAAGGTGAAGACAAAGAGAGTGGCCAGAATCGTTGCAATAATACGATTTTTCATATATACTTTCTCCGTTAATTGAGCTTATTACGTCAATAATAAGCTTCAGTTAAAATC
>CAZLTD010000225.1:0-2777 GCA_964562385.1 uncultured Desulfobacula sp. | reverse complement strand
ATCTTGGATCTGATCGGGTTTGCCTGCTTCACCCCGTGAATGGATACAAAAAATGAATAAATATTCCATTGATTTTTATACTGACCTCTATCGCAAAATGATGACCATCCGAGAGTGCGAAGAGCACTTTGTAGAACCTATTTTAAAAAAAGAAATTCTTTGCCCCGTGCATCTTTGTTCAGGGCAGGAAGCAGTCGCCGTAGGTGCCTGCTCTGCATTGAAGCAAGATGATTACATATTTGGCGGGCATCGGTCCCATGGCCATTACTTGGCAAAAGGCGGGGATTTAAAAGCACTTGTTGCTGAAATTTATGGTAAAGAGACCGGATGTTCAAAGGGCCGTGGAGGATCGATGCATCTGATTGCCCCTGAAAAGGGCATGCTTGGTGCAGCACCGATTGTGGCCGGAACCATTTCTCTGGCTGTAGGAGCAGCACTATCTTCGAAAATAATGAATGAGGGAAAAGTTGTGATCAGCTTTTTTGGTGATGGTGCAACAGGTGAAGGGGTGTTGTATGAAGCATTAAATTTTGCAAAGATTCAACAATTACCAATCATTTTTTTATGTGAGAATAACCTGTATTCAACGCATATGCCCATTGAAAGAATCAGATCGAATCGTGATATACAAAAAATTGCCAAGCCCTTTGATATTAAATCCTGGGCGATCGATGGCAATGATGTTATTACCGTTTATGAAACTGTAAAAAAAGCGGTAAACCTATGCCGTAACAGTGAAGGCCCCGTTTTTATAGAGTGTAAAACATATCGGCTGAGAGGGCATGTGGGACCGGATGATAATATTCAGGGGACTCATACAGATATAAGGCCGGAAGATGAAATAGAGGCATGGGTGGCTAAAGATCCTGTTACTAATTTTGAGAATTTTTTATTGGATAGTAAAATAATTATTGAAAAAGAGCTGAAGGAATTGAAGAAAAACGTCCATAGGGAAATTGAAGATGCGTTTGAGTTTGCTTCAAATAGTCCGTACCCCGATGTAAGTGAGGTCATCAAATATGTCTTCAAATAATAGGATAATAAACTATGCCCAGGCTCTGAATGAAGCTTTCCATTTGTCAATGGAAGCGGATGAAAGGGTTTTTTTAATGGGGCAGGGGTTAGAGAGCCCATGGTATGTAGGAAATACGGCCACTGGTTTGATCGATAAATTTGGCTCCAAACGGATTCTGGATACTCCGGTATCTGAGAATGTAATTACCGGTGCTGCTGTCGGTGCCGCAATTGCCGGAACAAGGTCTGTGGTTGTTCATCCCCGTTTAGATTTTATGCTGTATGCAATGGACCCCATAATAAATGAGGCTGCCAATTGGCATTATATGAACGGTGGGGCCTCATCAGTTCCTGTTGTTTTCTGGGGGTGCGTAAATCGTGGTGGTGAGCAGGCAGCGCAGCATTCACAGTCGTTGCACGCAACATTTGCACACATCCCCGGTTTAAAAGTGGTTATGCCGTCCACACCTTATGATGCAAAAGGCTTGATGATTTCAGCAATTAAAGATGATAATCCTGTAGTTTATATAGATGAGAGATGGCTCCATGGGGTTAAAGGTGAAGTGCCTTCAGCAATGTATGATATTCAAATCGGCAAGGCAAAGATTAGAAAAAAGGGCTCAGATATAACAATTGTTGCCAGTTCTTATATGACGCATCTGGCAATGGAAGCAGCCACTCAGTTGAAGAACCATAACGTTGACGCGGAAGTCGTTGATTTAAGGACGATTAAGCCGTTAGACAAAGAAACGATTCTTGATTCAGTAGGTAGAACAGGTCGGTTGATGGTGGCGGACGGTGGTTGGAAAAGCTTTGGTATAGCTGCGGAAATTTTGGCTGTTATTTATGAGGAAGCTTTTTCGGTACTTAAAACAGCGCCCGTTCGATTTTGTTTGCCAGATTGCCCTGCTCCGTCAAGCCAGACATTAGAGTCTGAGTATTTCCCTCAAATAAATGATTTAATGGATGTTGTAAAAAAAATAACGCGTGCTTAAATTATAAATAATTACCTATTATTGATATTTTTATTAAGTTTGGATGTAAAAACAGCGGTCACGGCTAAATATCATGGTTTTATATCAGAACTAAATTATTAATAAAAAATTTTGTTAACACGGTGTTTTTTGCAAAAATCAGGGTAAACCCTGATTGATTTTTATAAAAACTTGTTCTAAAGTCTTCTTTATCAGCATCAAAGTACTTTGATTTATAAGCGCAATCAAACTTTCAACAGCGTTTTTCCCACATTCTTTAAGTATCATTTTCAAAAATCAATCAGTGGGAATCAGGGAGTCGTATGTCTCAATTTAAAAAGGAGATCAAAAGATGAAAACTTTAAGAAAAGTTTTAAGTATATTCATAATCATGGCAGTCGTTGTGGTGTTAAATCAAAATGTTGTCGCAAGTAAAGGAAAAGTGAATATTAATACAGCAACGAAAAAGGAATTGATAACGCTCAAACATATAGGCGATAAACTTGCAGACAGAATTATCGAATATCGCAAAGCCCATCCATTTAAAAAGAGTGAAGAAATAATGCAGGTGAAAGGTGTTGGCCAAAAGGTCTATGATGCCAACAAAAGTAGTATCACGGTGAAAAATGAATAGTTTTTTTTAACAGACATACCCGACTCCCGACTAAAAACCATTGCTTGATATAATGGTTTTTAGTATTATTATCTTAAACCATGCTGTCTTAGGCAGCATGGTTTTTTGTTTGCCCGACATGGCGGGCAAACCCAGCCGGGAGAATCCCGGCGTCA
>CAZLTD010000224.1:0-2813 GCA_964562385.1 uncultured Desulfobacula sp. | reverse complement strand
TCTATCTTGGATCTGATCGGGTTTGCCTGCTTCACCCCGTGAATGGATACGAATTTTGTATAAGGTTTACAGCCGCGTGTTCCACCATTCCGGAGTCGGCAAGCAGATCTGGTATCCCTTCTTCATTCTCAACTTCCAGCTCAATGCCCTCCAAATCCTTTTTTAAAAGATTCAGAACCAGATTTATTTTTTTATTAATTTTAAAAAACTCCTGTTTGGGCTGCTGGTCTTTGGCAAAGGCCACCAGATTTTTTGTTAAATTCTGTCCTCTCAGGCTCTGTTCAAATATTAATTTAAATGCTTTTATTATTTCATTATCATCGCAATCCATCAGCGACAGCTCCGCGGTTCCCATAATAATACTGAGGATATTATTAAAGTCATGGGCCATTTTACCTGCCACCTGACCGACCAGGGCAAATTGTTTTTGTTCACCAACCAGTTTCTGGGCGTTTATTTTTTCTTTCTCTGCCATTTTGCTTTCCGTTATATCCCTGAATTCCGTTACCCTGACCGTGCGGCCATGATAGGGAATATTTTTACCGCGTATCCTCAGATCATACCGCGTACCATCTTTTCGAAGCCCTTCAACATCGTATGACCGGTCAAACCCGCGCTGAATTTTATCCATAACGGATTGTTGCCATTCCGGGGCGATCAGTTCAAACCCATCCATACCGATAAGCTCTGTTATTGAAAAACCGGTCATGTTGGAAAGGCCCTGGTTGCAATCAAGTATCATCCCCTGGTCATGAATGCTGATCCCGCCAAAAGAGGCGTCGTGGAGGGATTTGAATCGCACCTCACTTTCTTTCAGGGCCTCTTCCATCTGCTTTCGTTCAATGATTTCCCTGTTCAGACTTTTATTGGTCCGGGTAAGCTCTGATGTCCGTTCTATTACCTTTTGCTCCAGATCATCACTGGCCTTTTTCAGAGAGGATTCTGCCTGTCTCCGCTTTGATATGTTTTTCACAAGCGCAAAAATGACAGCTGTCTGTAAAATTAAAAAAAGGAATGTGGACCAGATCTGTATTTTATAATGGTCATAAAAAGACGGTGGTCTATTTAAAATAATACTCTGTTCAGGGAGTCTGGAAATGCTGAGCCCGTTCCTTTTCAGCTGGGTGTGGTTAAACATGTACTCATTCGGACTTTCCCGGACCAGGGGTATGGAATCGGGCGAAGTCCCATTAAGGATTTGAATCGCGAGATCCGCTGCTTTTTTCCCCTGGGAAAACCCGTTGGTAACATAACCGCCAAGGACGCCATCCTTGATATAGACATCCTCCATACTGAAAATGGTAAAGTTGCCCGCATTGGCTATTGAGGATATTATTTTATTTAACGGGACCATCTCATTGTGCTCATCTTTTATACCCCCGATGGTTGTCAGGAAGATGACTCCGTTTTCATGAAGTTTGAGCTGATGTAAAAGAAAGGGCAAACTCCTGCTGGCTAAAACCATATATGTCAATTCCGGAAATTGTGATGCGATATCGTCTTTGATATTCGTCACAATGGCTTTGTGGGTGATGGAATCATCCCCTATCAGCAAAATATAATCCGACTGGGGAAACATATTGTTTAAAAGCTTTAGATTGGGGATAATTTCTTTCATCTCAAAAACACCGGTATATTTGCGGCGATCCAGTTTCGTTTGAACAGCAAGATTATTTACACCGCAAAAAACAACAGGGATCTGCCCGAACAGATCTGCTGCATATTCCAAAAGGAAACTTAAGGCATTGTCATCACTGCAGAAAATTAGATCTATGGGGTATTGATCATATTTTTGTTTGAGGTACTGATAAAAGAACATCTGATACTTTAGGTTAAAACTTACCCTTTTTGTATCTAAATATTCAGTGGAAAAAACGAAATTGGTGGTGCTCTGATTGATTCTTAGTGTTTGGGTAAAACCCTTGTTCTCAGCGTTTGTCCATGGGTATTCCTGATGATATGAATGCAGAATTAAAATTCTTTTGTCTTGGGCAGATAGGCTTGCACAGGAAAAAAAGAATTCACATGACAATACCGCAAAGAGTATACACAAAACCCGCAAATATATTTTCATTCTAATCCATTCATATGCGTAACAATCCCATTCATACCCCGATTGGCAGATGCAATCTCCTTAATTTAAAATTTGGCTTTGGAAACGTTTATAATCAGATACATTACAATAAAAATCAATTGTGTGCAAAAAAAAACGTTCAAAAAGAATCGCCTGCCTGAATGATATATGCGGTTTCAGGAAGATCGTGGTCTATCGGTATTAAATACAGATGGTTATGGTTGCATAGCCCGAATATTTCACGAACTGTTTTTGATTCATCTGCAAGGAGCCGGACTGTGAAGCTGCTGTCGCGTTACCCCGCCCTGGCACCGTTCGGCATTTCAGACTCCGGGCACGCCAGACAGGGTTGCAATTTGTCCTCATACCCGATGTCAAACAGCATGCCTTGAGACAGCTCGCCGGCCATTTTCCGTTCCGGCAGATTCACAACAAACAGAGCCTGTTTCCCTTTGATTTCCTCCGGGTTTTCACGTTTCTTTTTTATGCCCGCAAGAATGGAGCGCATATGATCACCAAAGTCGACGGTGAGCTTCATGAGTTTGTCTGATTTTGCCACCTCGCTTATTTCCAGTATCGTGCCTACGCGGATATCAATCCTGGCGAAATCTTCGAATGTAATTTCGTCTTTAATCGGAGCTTGTTTCATACATATTTCCTTCAATCTTTCCCTATTGGGTAACAATGTGTTGATCAGCGTGCAATAATGACCCCTACATAATAAAATCAGCGTCGAATA
>CAZLTD010000223.1:0-2956 GCA_964562385.1 uncultured Desulfobacula sp. | reverse complement strand
TTTCTTCACCATGGCAATCGGCTGCATGGAATCGATATCATGGACACCTTTTGCCTCGGGATGATTCCCGAAACAGGTGTGGTCGCCGGACAGACAGAGCATATTCCGGATACCCATGGCATAGGCCCCTAAAATATCGCTCATCATGGCCAGGCGGTTCCTGTCCCGGCAGACCATCTGGAAATTGGGTTCAAGCCCCTTGTCCATCATCAGGACGGAGCCTGCAATGGAAGACATGCGGACCACGGCGGTCTGGTTATCCGTCATATTCACGGCATCCACATATCCCACAAGGTGGCTTAATTTTTCATTTAAATGGTCTATGTTAGCACCTTTTGGGGGACCGCATTCTCCTGTAAAAGCAAAATGGCCCGCATTTAGAACCTTTTCCAGATTACTGCCTGATTTAAGCTCGCTCATCGCTGTTTTTTCCTTCTGCATCAAACTTTTTAGTGTCATGGAATATCAGTGACTTAACGGTCACGGGAAACACCTGGTTTTCCACCAGCGGCTCGCCGATGTCGATCCAGTCGCCATCCTTAAGTTCCAGTTCATCCAGGGTGAGCAGATTTTTTTTAAGGCCTGTTTCCCGGCGGATGACGTTTCCCACACCGCAGGCAATATCGGCCTGGAAAATGAGGATAATGGGAATGTTTTTCCCGATTGAATTTGCCAGTGCCGACTCAATGGCTTCACCGAACATTACCAGCTTCTGGTAGGAGTTGTGGGTGAGATCCTTAAAGTAGAGCGCCACGGTATCGGCCCCCTCGGAAAGATCAAACCGCTTAAAGGACTTTTCAATTTCAGATATGATATGGGCATGGCTTAATTTGTCCTGTTCCACGTCAACCCTGAGCACCGGTACGTTCCACATAGGGAAATTAAGCTGGTCGTCCATGAATCCCGAGGATCCCGATATGGACAGTGTATGTGCGCCAGCCCCGATGACCGTCGCCCTTATCTTGTTTTCAGGTTCAATCACCTGCCCGGAAAGCGTTGGGAGCAGCGTCTTAATTTCAGCGGCAAGGTATTCACCGATATCGTTGTGCTGATACCCGTTGCACCCGTACAGGAGTTCAGAGACACCGCCTGAAAAGGTATATTCGTCGATTTTCCTGGAAAAATCCAAGTCGTCGGTCACCATCAGGTTTTTGGCAAGATCTGAAACAGCCGGACCGTTCATGACCTCCATGAGGGTTTGGGCCAGCAGGTTGGTTATTTTTTTCAAGGATCCATCAGGGATCACATCTCCCACATCATAGTGAATCCCTAAGTTGCTCATCACCTTTTTGGCAGCATCACTTGTCCGCAGGATTTTTCTTTCGGTATCCACAGCCAGGAGCCGCCCGCCCACAGAAATACTGCTGGTGGATACGATCTGGCCGTTACAGGAGATGGCCATATTGGATGTTCCGCCGCCAATATCACAGGACAGTACGGTTTTAGCGGTTTTCTTCGAACGGTCGGCAGCACCGGAACCCATCGCCGCAATCATGCTCTCAAAATTGGGCCCCGCAGTTGCGGCGACAAATTTGCCGGCATCGTTTGACAAAGCAGCTGCGATCTCTTCAGCATTCTGCTTTTTGGCTGTCTCGCCGGTGATGATCACAGCCCCGCTTTTGACATCATCCTGCCCGATTCCGGCACGGCTGTATTCTTCTTTAAAAAATCGGGTCAACTGCCCGACATCTATGGTCTGATGATCCTTTAAGGGGGTATCGATAATCTGGCCCTCATAAACGACCTTGCGGTCCACAACATGGAACCGGCGGGTGGGGGATGTTTCGTCTCTTTTAAGCAGCAGGTTTGAAAAGGCCAGATGACTTGTGGAAGACCCCACATCAACCCCGACACTGAGCAGTTCTATCTCATTAATTTCCATGGACACATCCTTATAGCGGTTTATTAAAAGGCCTAACCAGTTTTCTGGGTCCTGCGCCGCCGGCAGGCTGCCAGTTTTTCGGTTCCCGGACTTTCATCAGATAGTGGAGCTGACCGGTCTTTTTAAGCTTGTAGTAAATCATGGCCCAGGCACAGGGTGTCTTTTTATCAACCTCGCAGCTTCCGTTGCTGGAACCGCCGCAGGGTCCGTTAAAAAGGGTTTTCGCACATCTGGCAATGGGACATATCCCGCCGGTTACACCCAGCATACAGTCCCCGCAGCCCTGGCACATCTCCTGCCAGACACCCGGCTCTGTATTAGAACCCATGAAAGTGGTATTGATGGCCGGGATAACGGGCAGGGATTCGAATACCGACGCCATGGTCTGCACACCTGCCCCGCAGGCCAGGGTCAGCACTGCATCTGTATCTTCGGGAATTGTTAAGTATTCATTCAGCCAATCCGGTTCACATTGACGCTCAATGGTATGCACGGTAAATTTAGGTTTCCCGCTTGATTTTCCGGTTTTGTAATGCCGGATATGATCCAGATCCGCTGCCAATTCATGGGCCTGTCTGTCTCCTCCGGTGAGACACACCGAAACGCACCCGCCGCAGCCCAGGACAAAAATATTTTTATAATCCCCGATGCTGGCGGTAATTTCTTCCAATGGTTTAAGATTGCCGACGATCATATTGCACCACCTCTCATATCCGGGGTCTGCCCTTTCAGAAAATGGGCCTTTGCCGCCCGGGTCACCTCATCCCGATGTTTGGAACAGGTCGGTTCACTTTGGGTGCCCAGTTTCTCAGATAATGTCCGCTGGTAATCCTTTGTATATATGGGAACCCCACAAACGCTGCAGTGGACCAGTTCTATCGATTTTACCTCATCCCAGCCGTTTTCGAGCATAAATTGAAATTCGATGGCTTCCTGGGGACAGATACGAAAGCAGTTGCCGCAGCGCGCACAGCGTGCCATATTATGGGAAAGCACGCGGGTTTCATCTGAATCCTGGGCGCGCAATGCATTTGCCGGGCAGTTCTGGACACAGGCCAGGCAACCGTTACACTG
>CAZLTD010000222.1:0-3424 GCA_964562385.1 uncultured Desulfobacula sp. | reverse complement strand
TCCATGTAATTTCAATTGCTTACAACAATGCTGTTACCCCGTGAATGAATACAAACTATGAATTATAATAATTTTCAAACTTGCCGAGACTAGTACTTTTCTGATCAAAACAAAAAAAATTTCAAGAGAAATCATCATATAGAGGAGCAATATATTATGAAGTGGAAAAATTTAAACATTAGTTTAAAACTGGCTTTGGGTTTTGGTTCTGTGATAGTTCTGCTTATTATTGTTTCAGCAATTAGTCAGTATGGATTTGCTAAAGTAAAAAAAGCGAATCACGAACTTATTAGCAAAAAAAACAGCGAATTGTTTATTGTAAAAAAAGAGATTGACCACTTGAACTGGATCAGGAAAGTAACAGATTTGTTTCTCCGAGACGATGTAACAACTTTAAATGTCATAACTGACCACACAAAATGCGGGCTTGGCAAATGGATTTACGGTGATGAAACTAAAGCACTTATGGAAACCGATGAAGAGCTGTCACGGCTTATCGACATAGTAAAAGACCCCCATATTGCAATTCACCAGTCTGCGATCAAAATAAAAAAACAATATGGAGCTGGTGAAGTGGATACTGCTGAAAAAATATTTCATACCCAATCCATACCGGCATTAAAAAAGGTCAATATAGCGCTGACAGACCTTGTGAAGCATTTCAATAAAGAAGCTGAAAAATCTGCTTTAAACATGGAAAAAACAATGAGTCAAAGTCTTATGATGATAATGGTTCTGACGGCCTGTGCTGTTATGCTCGGTCTGATATCAGCCTTTGCTATAATCCGCATGATATCGAGCAAGCTGTCATTAAGCGCCAGGTTTGCTGATAATATGGCACAGGGAGATTTTTCCCAGGTGCTTGATATTGACCAGAAAGACGAAATTGGAGTCCTGGCCAATGCCATGAACAGCATGACTGCTAATCTGGGGAAGATGTTTCAGGAAATCAGCGATGAAGTCGAAGTTCTTAACACATCATCAACAAAGCTTTCCGCTATTTCCCAACGGATGAACGACGGCTCGGACCAAGCCTCTCAGCGCGCTGCGAATGTGGCTGCTGCGTCTGAAGAGATGAGCGCCAACATGAGCAATGTTTCTGCGGCAACGGAACAGACTTCCACAAATGTGGGTATGGTCGCTTCGGCTACCGAGGAAATGGCCTCTACGGTAAAGGAGATAGCACAGAATTCTGAACAGGCCAGGGGAGTCACGGAGACCGCCGTTCATCAAGCCCAGGCTGCTTCTGAAAAACTAGAAGACCTTGGAAAATCCGCCAGTGAAATAAGTAAGGTCGTCGAGACCATCAATGATATCTCAGATCAGGTCAATCTACTGGCCTTGAACGCAACGATTGAGGCCGCAAGAGCCGGCGATGCCGGCAAAGGCTTTGCCGTAGTTGCCAATGAAATAAAAGATTTAGCGGATCAGACAGCCAAGGCCTCTCAGCAGATCAAAGAGAGGATTACCCATACCCAGGATTCCACCGGTAAAATTGTACTTGAAATCGAAAATATATCCAAAGTCATCAGAGACATCAATGATATCGTGACAACCATCGCCACAGCAGTGGAAGAGCAGGCAGTAACTACCCAGGAAGTTGCTGAAAATGTTTCGCAGGCATCCCAGGGCATTCAGGAGGTTACTGAAAATGTTGCCCAGAGTTCAGGTGTTGCCGGAGAAATTGCCCAGGATATTGCCTCTGTCAACCAGGCCGCAGAGGATATATCCTCCAGTAGTGGCGAGGTAAATATAAATGCTGCGGATCTGTCAAATCTGGGAGAAAAATTAAAGCAAATGGTCAGCCGGTTTAAGCTGTCCTGATTCCAAATTAGAATATCCGATATTGTCCCATTTCGACATTGGATGAGGATTAAAGATAATTTTCGGATAATCGGTGAGAATAAATGATCCCCTGGCAAGAAATTATGTGTGGAAATCTGGATTTGATCTGACAATCGATGCCAGAAGGTTTAGTTTTATAAATTATAAACCTTTACCTCTGCCATCTTCTCCGGATACCAGATACAGTGGTTTAAAAAATTGGTTAAAAGCGACAGATAATAGATAAAGTCTGGTGTTTATGATTCCTATTTTAGCTCTCTTGATAAGCTATGATTTTTAATAAAAATTGTCACGAATCCTAAGAATAGCCTTTACAATCCAAGATCCTTGAGAATTTGAAATAAAAGACACAACTTTGCTTTGACCTTGATGGACTAAGCAGGCGTTGCCGATTCAGCGATAACAAAAGTAAACGCTTTCTTTTATTGGAAGTCAGTCAAAAAATTTTGATATAATTCATCTAAAAATATAAATCCCTCGAAGTTTAATGATTTATAAGGAAGCGAACACCACAATTTTGTCCTTAATACAAAAAAAAATGAAAAAACTGCGAAAATTAAGGGTTTTTACCTATTGATTTGAGCATACCTATCTGATAATGATTTTTCAGATAGGTATGCTCAAATCATTTATATTTGGACAAACCCCACCTGATATTCATCTTTTCTTTGCTGAAAGAGTAGTAAACGCCTCTTTTAATGCGTCCTATTACTCGAGATTGAAACCGATCCTCTGCTACTAATTAGAGTCACGCTGTTGATATTATCTTAGGCACAATTTTTTATGTTCGTGAATGTATTGTCACTTTCTCTCAGGGTGAGTCAAATGGATATACCAATAATTTAAGGTGCAGTATTAATAGTCATGCCTAAAGATAAGAACGATACACTACATTAGTTTTATAAACATAAAAGGAGAAATTACATGTATACAATTTACCGAATACAACCCGGGGACACATTATCAGAAATCGCCGAAAATTATAATATTTCACTATCTGAACTGTTAGGTATTAATCCGCAAATAGAAAAACCGGATGATATTGACCCAGGTCAACCTATAAATGTCCCTGCAATAGAAGTAACTGATTTAAATATATCTGAAAGCAGTTTACCTGAATGGTATTTGCTGGCCCGTGACGAAATGGACATGGGTGTCGAAGAAATAAAGGGACCCGGCCATAACCCTAGAATTATAGAGTATCATCAAACAACTACATTAGCAGCCTCTGACGATGAGACGGCTTGGTGCTCTAGTTTTGTTAACTGGTGTGTTGAAAATAGCGGTTATGTGGGAACTAAATCAGCAGCTGCGCGTTCTTGGTTAACCTGGGGAGTACCTCTCAGAAATCCAAACGAAGGTTGCGTTGTAGTATTCAAAAGGGGGAACAAACCCTGGCAAGGCCATGTGGGTTTTTATGTAGATGAATCTGGATCACATATACTCGTTCTTGGTGGCAATCAGGGCAACGAGGTCAATATCTCATCTTATCCTAAGGCACTCCTACTCGGTCACAGGTGGATGAATGCGCCTACCCCCAATCTTAGACCACGGGACTGGATTTCTTAGGTGGAAACAG
>CAZLTD010000221.1:0-3441 GCA_964562385.1 uncultured Desulfobacula sp. | reverse complement strand
CTGTTTCCACCTAAGAAATCCAGTCCCGTGGTCTAAGATTGGGGGTAGGCGCATTTTGAACTAACGGTTCAAAGTCTTAACAAACAACACGACAGTTTCGGGGGCACCCAAAACAAATGAAAAACCTTTTATTTATTACTGTTCGATATGGAATTAAAAATGGGTAATTCAAATTATACAAAACCGATAATTCCACCTGTAGAAAGCGATCCAAAATCTAAATCCTATTATTGTCCTCATTGTAAGAAATTAATTATGAAAGGTGATGTAAAACGATTGAGCATGACCTGTCCAAATTGTTTAGAATTGGTTGAGGCTGATGAGGAAAAGCTTTCAAATTCTGAAAATAAACAGAAATAACTCTATTTCTTATAAAAGAGTATGTATTTTTTTAAGCAGTTAGAAAATATATTTGTTCTGGAAAATCAAAGCGTTGATGAATCACAAAAACGTACATTCATAGTTTTTGTGATTCTTATAACCATTCCAATTATTTTCGTTTTAACCATTGACGATTTTATAAACAAGAGAATATTGGAAGGTCTATTTGTTCTGGGCACCATAATTATTTTTGTTTCAACCCTATTTACCTTAAAGCACATTAAAAAAATTGATAACATTTTACGTGTTAATTCGGTCTTGATTCTTTCATTACTGTGCTATGGGTTGTCGGTTGGAGGAGGACATGAACATTCATTTTTATGGTACTATTTTTTTCCAATTTGCGCTTTTTATGTTTTTAAAAAGAAAGAAGGATTAATTTGGGTTGGCCTATCCATTTTACTATCAGGATTCTTTTTCCTTAGCCCTTTTTTTCACAGCTATGGCATTGGAGTTAGTATCCGCTTTCTTTTTACATATATTATAGTCGCTATAATATCCTTCGGTCTTGAATCTTCGAGGAGCAAATATCACAAGGATTTGCTGAATAAAAAAAAACAGGTTACTTATACCAATCATCTCTTAGATAAAGCTAACCGAAATTTAGTCAAAGAGAATAAGCAGCACAAGCTAACTGAAAGAGAGAAGGAAAGAAAAATAGTACAATTACAGCAAGCTTTGATTGAGATCAAGACCTTGCAAGGTTTGTTGCCAATTTGTTCGAGTTGTAAAAAAATTCGAGACGACAAAGGTTACTGGAATCAAATAGAAGGTTATATCCAGAAGCACTCTGACGCAAAATTCAGTCACGGCTTATGTCCTGAATGCTCAGACAAAATTTATGGTGAAGAGACGTGGTATTCTGAAGTTAAAAAGAAAAGGAAGGGTAGGGAGTAACAGAGTGAGCATTTTGATCCTCCCCAGAGATTGTACACCAAGGGTTAAGCTTCTAAAGCAGGACGTCAGGACGAAATCCATTCCAATTGTAGCAGTTACATCTTATGCCATGGCAGGAGATCGGGAAACTATTATAACTGCAGGCTGTGCAGGACATATTGAAAAGCCGATAGGCCCGGACAGTTTTGTTGATTAGATAACCTCTTTTTTTATCTTAAGTTTTAAAGGAATATGTAATGAGAACTATACTCGTTGCTGAAGATGATGCTCAGAGTCGCTATATGCTGAAGACCCTATTGGAATCTAAAGGCTATGACGTGATGACAGCAGAAAATGGTGAGGAGGCTCTTAAATATTCCCATAAAAAAACACCTGACATTATAATTTCTGATATCATGATGCCGGTCATGAATGGATTCAGGCTTTGTCGTGAAGTTAAAACACACCCTACCTTAAAAAAGATACCCTTTATCTTTTATACAGCTACTTTTGTTGAAGAAGAAGATGAAAAACTGGGTATGAGTCTCGGAGCTTCTCGGTTTATTATAAAACCCATACAACCCGATCGATTTATACAGATACTTGACGATATGTTGGATGAATACGGACAGGAAAAAATGTTGATTCCTGAAGAACCTTTGGAATCGGATGATAAGCTCCTGCATATGTATGACCACAGCCTTACGCGAAAACTGTCTAAAACTGTTGAAAAGCTTCAAAAGGAAAAGAAATCCTTGATCGCATCGGAAGAACGCTTGAAAGAAGCACAAGCGATTGGACAAGTTGGCCACTGGCAGCTAAACTTAACGAGCAATGTTTTGTACTGGTCGGACGAAGTTTACCGTATCTTTGGATTTAAACCACAGGAATTTACTGCCTCATATGAAACATTTCTTGAGTTTGTTCATCCGGACGATAAAGATTTTGTGGGCCGGTCCTACCAAAATTTATTGGAAAGAAAATCGCAATACGATATTGAATATCGATTATTGCTCAAGGATGGAACCATAAAGTGTGTCAGTGAAAGAGGGCAGACCATTTATGATGATGGTCTACTCACCCATACCATTGGAACAGTGCAGGACATCACCGAAAAAAAGAAACATGAAGAGTTTCTTGCCGCCAGACTTAAACTGAGTGAAGCATTTACACATTCGGTAGAAGAAGTTCTTCGAATGTTTCTGGATGAAGCCGAAACACTCACCGGTAGTGAGATCGGTTTTTATCATTTTGTTGAAAATGATCAGAAAACTTTGTCGCTTCAGGCATGGTCAACAAACACACTGGCAGATAAATGCACTGCAAAAGGAGCTGGGAGTCATTATTCCATCTCCAAAGCCGGGGTCTGGGTTGACTGTGTTCATGAGCGAAAACCAGTGGTTCATAATGATTATCAAAGCCTGTCACATAAAAAGGGCTTACCAAAAGGGCACGCACCGGTTATTCGTCAGCTTGTAGTCCCTGTTATTCGAAATGAAAAAATCAAGGCCATTCTGGGAGTAGGCAACAAACCTACCGATTATACTGTGAATGATATCAAAGTAATTCAGCAATTTGCCGACGTTGCGTGGGAAACCGTCATTCGTAAACAATCCGAGGAAAAATTACGCAAGAGTGAAGAAAAATACCGTAATCTATTTAACAGTATTAATGATTTTATATATACTCACGATCTGCAAGGGCAGATCCTGGATATCAACATGTTATCCGCCAAACGTCTGGGTTACACCACAAAAGAGATTATCGGCCGGAACCTTCAGGAATTTATGCCAGACTATAGTAAAGCTGCATTTTACGAAGAATTTCTGCCTCTTATCATGCGTGAAGGCTATATGGAAGGTACGCTTACCCTTTTAAGCAAACAAGGTGACAAACTTTACATTGAATATAAAAGCTCCTTGGTCAGGACGCACAATGAAGATTCATTTGTCAGCGGATCAGGACGCGATATTACTGAACGCATCATAGCAGAGCGGGAGTTGAAAAAAGTGGAAAAACAGCTTTTTGAAACGCAAAAAATGGAATCCATAGGCAAATTGGCCGGTGGTATTGCTCATGATTTTAACAATATATTATCTCCTATTATGGGTTATACGGAAATGCTGTTGAAAGGTATTCATTCACGGGGTAACAGCATTGTTGTAAGCAATTGAAATTACATGG
>CAZLTD010000220.1:0-3660 GCA_964562385.1 uncultured Desulfobacula sp. | reverse complement strand
CGCCTATAAAATATATGGAAAAAAGGGGTTGACTTTATTCTGGTACTCCCTGTAATGAATATGGGCTTGATACTATCTCTACCGGTTCCACTATCGCCTTTGGGATAGAATGTTACGAAAAGGGTATCATCACTAATGAAATGACACAGGGACTTGAAATGGTGTTCGGAAATGAAGAACTTATAATCGATCTTGTGAAAAAAATTTCTAAAAGAGAAGGGATCGGCGATTTACTTGCAGAAGGCACTCGCATTGCTGCAGAGAAACTCGGGAATGATGCAGATCATTTTGCCATGAATGTTAAAGGGTTGGAACTACCGGCCTATGACCCGCGTGCCGCTAAGATCTGCGGCCTAGGGTATGTGACCGCTAACAGGGGAGGGGATCATATCACTGCGTTTATTGAGGGGCCTACCTTTATTGATGCCCCTTTTGTGTTGGTGGATGATAGCAAAATCAAAGATCCTTTTGTGGCTGATCCAGAAAAGACAAAAGTGGTGATGGATCTTGAAAATGCTCTTACAGCCTTTGACGCAATCGGTGCCTGCAAGTTCATGGGAATGCTCCTGCCCGCCTCCGATTACACTGAGTTGATCAACACTGCGCTGGGCTGGGATATGGATGTGGAAGATTTTCGCCGGTGTGGAGAGCGGATTTACAACCTGGTCCGATTCTATAATGCAAATGCCGGTATGGACCGACGCCATGATATCCTACCACCCCGGTTAATGACTACACCCTTGCCGGAAGGACCAGCCGAGGGAATGCTCATTGATGCTGAGACGCTGGAGATGATGAAGGATGCCTATTATACCTTCAGGGAATGGGACAAAACTACCGGTAACCCCGGTTTGGACAAACTTTCACAACTCGGTATCCCGGAACAACCAGGGTGTTGAAGCTGTATCCCAATTTAAGGAACTAATATTATGAGCTATTCAAAAAAACCATGGTTAAAGAGCTATAAACTAGGTCCCTATAAACTTGACCAGAGTCTTGCACCTTATACGGAAGAGCCGGTCTACTCAGCCTTGGATAACGCTGCCGAAACCTGGCCTAAAAAGACTGCAATCCTTTTTCTTGAGCAGATCATTACATACCAGGAGCTAAAAACCTATGCCGACAGATTTGCCAATGGGCTTTCAAAATTGGGAGTAGGAAAGCAGGACAAGGTCTGTATTTTTCTACCCAATTGCCCGGAAGCAATAATCGCAGACTGGGGTATTCTAAAGACCGGTGGTGTTGTCATTCCGACCAGCATTCTCAGGACGGACGAGGGACTTATCCACGAAGCGGGCAGTGGTAAGGCCAAAGTATTAATCTGTCGCGAAGATCATCTGGAAAGGGTCCTGCGGCTTAAAAAAGAATGTGGTTTTACAGATGTCATCGTAACTTCCCTGCATGGATTTGATCACAAGTCTGTGGAAAGTGAACTACCCGATAGAGTGTATGAATTCAAAACATTCCTTGAAGAGAATGAACCTATTGCACCTGATGTCAAGATAGACCCCAAAAATGATCTGTGTGAACTTGCTTTTACCGGTGGTGCCACAGGGGTTCCAAAAGGAGTGATGCTGACCCACTTTAGCAGGCTTGCCTGCGTCCGGATGGGCCTTCCCTGGATAATGAAACCCATGATAAAAGGAATTAAAGGCAAATCATCGATTCTTGTGACAGTTCCATTGTTCCACTCCTACGGCCGGTATCTTGCACATTCGGCAGCATATCTGGGCATGCGGCTGATACTGATACCGGATCCCAGGGATATTGATATGATTGTAGAGACAATCAAGGAATACAGACCTTTCATGATTACAGCCGTGCCTACCCAGTTCATGCGCATTGCCCAAAAAAAGGTTGGCAAGATCAATGCCATCCCCATGAGCGGGGCAGCCCCCCTGCCGGTAGAGGTAGCCAAGGAAATTAAAGAAGAATTGGGCAGCCCGGTTTCCGAAGGGTATGGACTGACCGAGACTGGTCCCCTTACACACTATAATATTTCAGGGTTCTCCAAAATCACCGGGTTCATGCTAAAAGAGAAATCTGGCCTGGGAGTCCCGGCTCCAGACACGGAATGTAAGATAATTAACCCTAAAACAGGGGAAGAAACCCTGTTTGGCGAACCCGGAGAGATACTGGTCCGAGGCCCCCAGGTCATGAAAGGGTACTGGCCTGAACCGGGTTCCGGCCTGACAAAGGATGGCTGGCTGAAAACCGGTGATATCGCCTATATGGATGAGGACGGGTATTTTCATATGACCGATCGGAGCAAGGACATGATCAATGTATCTGGTAACAAAGTTTATTCCACGCAGGTCGATGAGGTTCTGTTCAAACATCCTGGTGTATTAATGGCTGCATCCATCGGTGTTCCTGACCCAAAGATACCTGGAAGCGAAAGGGTTGCTGCCGTTATCAAACCTCATAAGGATTTTAGCCAAACCCTAACGGCGGAAGAAATCAGAGCTTTTTGCCTTGAACACCTGGCACCATATGCTGTGCCGAAATTTGTGGAATTCAGGGATGAGCTTCCCATGACAGTAACGGAAAAGCTTTTTAAAAACAAATTGAGGGAAGAAATCATAGCGAAAATATCGCAGGGAAACATCACCTAATACCCATTAATTATTTGAAAGGAGAGTACCCAATGACAACCTGCTATTACTGCACACCAGAATGGTTAGAAACAACAGCTGCAAATTTCAGATCAAATAACGAAGCCAAAGAAAAACTGAAAAAACTATCGGGGAAAATGGTTTACCGGGTCAAAGCAGAGCCTGCTTGGGGAATTGATAAGGATGTCTTTTTTTGTCTTTTCTTCGATCAAGGGGAGTTAATGCGGCTTGAACTGATTTCCGAGGAAGCCGGGAAGGATGAGGCAGAATTTGTGATGGGAGCAACTCCCCAGATCTGGAAAAAAATTTTACGGAAGGAAAGCAAATTCATCACCGATTTTATGCTGGGAAAAATTAAACTTGAAAAGGGAAGCAAAATTGGTGTACTTTCTGTGGCTCCACACGCCAATAATGTAATTGACCTGCTTACTTCGGTCAATCTCGTGTTCCCGGATGAATTGTCTGAGGATGAATTTGTACAATACAAAACCAATATGCAGACGTTTCGAAAAGAACTGGGTGTTTAAGAAAAGAACATGCCCTTAAAGGTAAAAAGCTTCCTGACATTGAAGCAGACCATGGGTAACCGGTCCAATATTGAAGTCGACCACGGATCAGTAACACTTATGGAGCTTCTGCGGATCCTTGCAGAAGATTTCGGTTCCGGATTCACGCAGATGGTGTTTGATAAAACAGGGGATTCAATCAACCCGGATGTCCGGATTCTCGTCAATGGGCGACACTATACCACACTGCCCGAAGAGCTTGGCACTATAGTAGGAGAGGGTGATGAAATTTGCCTTTTTCCTCCCATAGCTGGCGGGTAAACCTTAAAATAATTGCCAGGTTAGCAGCAAACATAAAGGATCTGTGGAATAGTGCAAAGATATATAGGAAAAATTATATTTATTTGATCGCCTTGTTCCTTATTTTAATTAAATTTTTGAATTGAGCTTGAATTTCAAGAATACTATTGTCAATCTGGATATAAAAATTTCGTATCCATTCACGGGGTGAAGCAGGCAAACCCGATCAGATCCAAGAT
>CAZLTD010000219.1:0-3722 GCA_964562385.1 uncultured Desulfobacula sp. | reverse complement strand
CCATGTAATTTCAATTGCTTACAACAATGCTGTTACCCCGTGAATGAATACAATCCTAATAACCACAATTAAACAGATATTGAAGGAAAGTTATGTCACCGTTTTTCAGTGACCCGGAAAACAATTCACTTGAAGCCATTGTCAATGCAATACCGGATATGATTATCCGTATCGGAAAAGACAAAGTGTTTCGCAGTTTTGAGGGCAATGTCAAGGACATTCACTGGCCCATTGACACTTATCTTGGCAAAACGGTTGAGCAGGCGATGCCCGTTGCCGCAAGGCAACGCTTTTCAAGGGCAATTGAAAAAACCTTTGCCGGTAACACGGTGCAGAAACTTGAGTATTCACTGACCGTCAGTGATAAAGTCCAGCATTACGAAGTCCGCATGGCAAAGTGTAATAGCGAAGAGCTCATTGCCATTGTCCGTAACGTAACCCGGGAAAAAGAAACAGATCAGACGCTGCGCAAATATCAGTATCAGCTGGAACTGCAGATGGAACAGCAGGTAGAGGATCACACGGCTGACTTGTCTGTGGCTGAAAGCAAATACAGGGATATATTTAACCATTCCGGCGCAGCCTCGATTATCATTGACCAGGATCACACCATCTCCATGGCCAATGAAAAGTTTGAGGAGCTTGTCGGGTTTACAAAAGGACAGGTTCAGAACCGTATGAAATGGCCGGAAATTGTCCATCCAAAGGATCGGGACATGGTGGTCGGCTACCATTTTGCCCGTCGCTCAGGCAGCAGTGATGCGCCGGCCGAATATGAATGCCGGATCAAGGACAAACAAAACAATGTCAAGTCAATACTTATTAGGGTGGGACTATTGTCTGATCCCGGGCGCACTGTCGCCTCTATCCTTGATATCACCTCTCTGAAACAGACTGAAAAAGAGCTGCGGGACCGTGAGACACTGTACAGCGCGATTTTAGAAGGGTACGAGGGTCAGGTTTATTTTATTGATGAAAATTATTGCATCCGCTTCCTCAATGAAAATCTTATCCGGGATTTAGGCGGGGATGCAACAGGGCAAATCTGCTACGAGGCGATCCATCACAGAAAGTCGAAATGCCACTGGTGCGTAGCTGACCAGGTTTTCACCGGCAGCCGTATCCGGTTTGAAATGAAAAATCCAAGGGACCAAAGATGGTATTACAGCGTCAATGTGCCGGTAAAATTATCGGACAACAATACCTATTGCCAGTCCATGATTACCGATATAGATGAACAAAAGCGCATGGAAAAAGAGTTGCGTATCAGCGAGGCCCATCTGCGTGAAGAAAACGACAGGTTGCGCAGCAGCGTAGAAGAGCGCCACAGGTTTGGGGATATTATCGGCCAGAGCCCTTTAATGCAGGAGATGTATGAATTATTACTTCTGGCGGCCTCCTCGGATAACAATGTGATTTTATACGGTGAATCCGGAACCGGAAAGGAGCTGGTTGCCAAAACCATTCATGACATGAGCACCAGGCGTGATGAAAACTTTGTACCGATCAATTGCGGTGCTATACCGGAGAACCTTCTGGAGAGCGAATTTTTCGGCCATAAAAAAGGGGCCTTTACCGGTGCCAACGCCGATAAAAGCGGACTGATCGATGATGCAGACAAGGGTATCCTTTTTCTTGATGAAATTGGTGAGATTAAACCCAACTTCCAGGTAAAGCTTCTGCGCGCAATTGAAGGCGGTGGGTTTACACCAGTAGGTGGAAGCGAACTGCACCATCCTGACTTTCGGATTATTGCAGCGACCAACCGAAACCTGGCTGAGAAAGTTAAAACCGGGCAGATGCGCAGCGATTTTTTTTACCGGGTTCACGTTATCCCGATTTATCTGCCGCCATTGAGAGACAGAAAAGAGGACATCCCTCTGCTCACGGACCATTTTCTTAAGGCCTATGACAGAAAAATCCGCCCCCGGGTTACCTCTAAGGTAATGGACACCCTGATGAATTATACCTGGCCCGGAAATGTCAGGGAACTGCAGAATGTGTTGTATCGGTTTGTCACCATGAAGCGGCTGGACTTAACAGGGGGAGCCCCGGGCGTAGACTCCGAATACCGGGATAAAGAATCAGCAGCAGCTTATTCCGGGGCGACCCTGCCCGATGCTGTTGCCGGGTTTGAAAAACAGCAGATCACAGCGGTGCTGGCTGAGTGCCGCTGGAATCGTACTCAAACAGCAAAAAAACTTGGCATCGGTCTTAGAACTCTTCAGCGCAAAATAAAACAGTACACGATTCAATAGGCTGCTAAACACGACCCCTCAGGCGCAGATCGCGCCAAATTTGTCGCATTGCTATTAACTTTAATAATATCAATATATTATAGCAAAAATACAACAACAATCATGCCAGCATTGGCGCGCCCGCCCTTTCTGATCCCGCAGCCACATTCGCTTATCCGCAACACCAAACATAAAAAAATTACCTTTTATACCAGATAGTTATAATAATTATCCTCCCCAGACCAACCCTATGGCACGGATATTGTTATATATTCCACAGAGAACTGCTACAGTTTTTAAATATATATTTTTTAATGGAAGGAAAACAAATGAATTACCATATAGGAAGTGCATACGACAGAAACCCGGCAAGAATTCGAATTCTTGCCAAGAGAGCCGGAAAAATATCACTTAAAAAACGAGCCTATCAGCTTACCCTTTTTTCCGGAATCATAGCGGGGTGTGTCTGGGCTGCCGGACGTATTTTACATTAGCACATCAGTTTACTAAAACTTATCAAAGAGATGGGGCCGATTCCAGACAGGGATCGGCCCTTTTTTTGAAGCCTCTTTTTTACCGATAAACACAAAATTAAAACCCCGCTCTTTTGCTTGAATGCTTTGGCCCTGCATCATCTTGAATTTTAGAATCGCTGAATTACCATTTAGACACCTCTTCCACGACGATCCTTGAAAACATACTAGTCAAAATAACCCGAACAATATCGGAAGTTGGTGTAGGGATGGGTCTTGTGCCCATCCACGGTTTTATAACCCCGCCATTTCAATATCAGATTTTCAGATTTTATTTTTCCCGGACATAAAGACACATCTGTACAAAATGAGACACGGACAATTAACTGTCCGCTTCACAATCTAAGGCCCTGGCAGCCTAAGGGAATATGATAGTTTCATTGATCAATAATTCTAATTTGCCTGTCTACCTTGCAGATTCCGACGGGAGGCCCAGGGTTTTCCCTGCACTGGGTCAGGCATCATTAAGGGATGACCATGTCAAAGAAAAAAGGCAACGGATACGGTAAGGGGACTTTCGTAGAAACAGAAATGTTTTTGTCTAAAGCATTCATAAATTTGGGTGTGTCCGGTACTTCTCCCCGAACCTCACCAAGCTCTTTTAAAATATTAATGATGCTACTCGGGAAACGGCAATACAGATTGATCAAGAGTGGAAATGGCAACCGTATGGGTGTCATAACCTGGGACTCCTGATCCGGTCCCCAGGGGTGTATCATAGATATAGAAATGGGCGGTCAATTGATCTGCAAGTAACCGCCCAAAACTTCCAGACGATTCTGAGCATTTATATTAGTCCTCAGATTTTTAAATGATTGTAAATTGTGGGAACGATCATAATTAATAATGTTAGGGAAGTTCCTTCACCTTTTCCGAAACATTGTTTCTGAGATAATGTTTGAGATCAAACAATTGCTTAGAGCTTAAATCGGTAAATTGGACATGTCTTTTT
>CAZLTD010000218.1:0-3746 GCA_964562385.1 uncultured Desulfobacula sp. | reverse complement strand
CAAGGATTCCTTTGATTTGAACCGGACACCGGTCTTTGACAAAGCCTACTATATTATTGCCAATTATGGCGACACCATTACAAAAGCCTCCAACACCTTTGGTATCCCCCACCAGGTGCTGGTCAATTTGATTCTTTCCACCTCGGGCGGGGACCCGCTTGCCACAAACGATGGTACCAATGCCAGGGGCCTTGTGCTGGTAAAAGAAGATATTTTCAACAATGCCCGGGCTCAGCTGGCCGACCAGGGAATACAGATTGCCGGCAACCGGTTTGACCCGGCGGCTTCCATTTTCGCCGCTGCCTGGTACCTGGACCGGATCTATCAAAACTCTGTGGGGGACTATGAGACCTTCCCGTTTGACCGGAAAAATGTCAAAGACTGGGAATCGGCCATGGCGTTTTATACGGCAAGGCTAAATACCACCGCATCAAGAACCTATGACCAGGGATTTGATTAATCCGAATATTTCATGAGGATATGAGTAATACTAATCAACGACCCCGCCGCAAGCGGCGGGGAATTAAACCCAATCATGATTAAAATATTCAATGATGGTAATCGGTTATGATACTATTGTGTCCTATAATGCAGCAGACAAAGTATCACCTTTCAGGCGAAACGATTTCACCTCGTCTGCTTCGTTACAGGCTGTTCGCAGTAAAGCCGCTACAGCTTCACAACCTGATGCCTTGCAGACAAGCCAAACTCGTTTCGTGAAATATCCGGATTAACCAGGAAGCAAGATCCGCGTTGTGTCTCTTTTTCAGACAGGATGAACCGGTCACTCTTCTCTGTATCGGAGTTTTAAACAGACACATGTCCCGGAACTATCTCAATAACAACTCCCACTTTTCCTCTGTTAATACTTTTCCCCATACTTCGCTCTGTTTTGTTTGGGTCAGCACAAAATCTTCATTTGAATAGAGTTTTCGGGCGGCATGAAGAAAATCAATGGTCCAGAGCATGATTTTTTTATACCCCTTTTGCCTTGCAAATCGTATGGCTTCTTTAACCAGTCTTTTCCCGATCTTTTTTCCTCTTTGAGCAGGCTCGACAATCATCCAGCGCAATTGTGCCGTATCATCATCACGCTGCACAATGGCCACTGATCCCACTATCCTGTTGTCTGTTTCAGCCAGCCACAGGTGTTCTTTGCGGGGATTATAGTTTTCAATAAACCGGGCCATGCCTTTGGCCACATAACTGTCAAACTGATCGTTGAACCCATATTCCTGGGCATATAAGACGCCGTGACGGTGAATCACATATCCGATATCGCCGGGGCGGTGCGACCGGATATAAAGCAGATCAGAACTGTCTTTCGTACAGCTTAATAGTTTTTCAATACTGCCCATGGACGACACAAGGTATTGTTTTTCTTCCTCGGTCAGGTTCTGGACCAGTGACGCAATGTGAACATTGGAAATTTTGCGCAATCGTGAATATTCATCTTTCCCTTTTCGGGCCAGGGTTAATATCTGTTTCCGTGAATCTTTGGCTGAGACTTTCCGTGTGATCAAATTTTTCTTTTCAAACTGTTTTAAAATTTTACTCAGGTATGTGGGGTCCAGGTTTAATTTTTCAACAAGGTCTTTTGCGCACATGTTGGACGCATTGTTCAATTCAAACAGCACCCGGGCCTGGACCAGCGAATAGCTGCTTTCAAGGAATCTTTTCGTGATCAAGCCGATTTTCAAGGTATAAAACCTGTTGAACGCCCTTATCCTTTTGACAAAATCAGGTGCCGCACTCATTTCCACCTCCCGGACCTTAGATGATTGACATGAATTACTCTTAACTTTACTTGACTTTGTCAACTATTTGTTTGCTTTTGTCAACTATTTATTTTATATGGGTATAAAAACCGGGAGAATATAAAATTGTCAAATATTGAAATGCCACTGAAATCGTCTTTGTACACCGCTTTTTTATGCCTGCTGTTTGGTGCCAATGCCGTGGCTATCAAAATCAGCCTGAACGGTTTGGGTGCGTTTACTACGGCCGGGCTGCGGTTCAGCATCGCTGCTGCGGCAATTCTGCTGTGGGTAGCATTTAAACATCAGGCATTGATAATCAATAAAAAACAGGTATTGCAGATGGTGATCCTGTCTCTTCTTTTTGTGTTGCAAACCTCCTGTATCTATATTGGATTCACAAAAACCACGGCGTCCCACGGCATTATCATTACAAACCTGCTGCCGTTTTTCGTCCTGACGCTGGCCCACTATTTTATTCCCGGAGAACAGATTACATTTAAAAATGGGGTGGGGGTGACCCTGGGATTCCTTGGTATTATTTTTCTGTTTTTTGACAGCTCGCAGATGTCCGGTGATTTACTAGCCGGTGACCTGATGATCCTGTTTGCCGTGTTTTTCTGGGGATGCAATGCCGTCTACACAAAGAGAATCAATAAAGGATTCAGCGCCGTCCAGATCACATGGTATCCCATGATTTTCGGTGCTCCTTTATTCTTTTTGTGTGGATATTTTTGGGACGGGCAAATGGTGACATCTGTTAATGCCGCCGTTTTAAAGGCGCTTTTATTTCAATCCATTGCTGTAACTTCCTTTGGATTTGTCGCATGGAACGGCCTGCTGAGGCGGTTTGGGGCAACAGCGCTGCATTCGTTTGTCTTCCTGATGCCTGTGGCCGGTGTCTTTTTCGGGGTGCTGCTGCTGGGAGAACCGCTGACCGGGAAGCTTATTGTTTCAATGGTGCTCATTGTTTCCGGCATCATCATTGTGAACAACAGATCAAACCGTACAGGGTAAAACAACGTAAAGGGGCTGTTGCATGCTGCAACAGCCCCTTTACGTTGTTTAAACTTTTGATACCGCCGGGTTATAAAAACCCTGGTGGCTATCTGTCTTTTGTTAAAATAGGCAATGAATCCCAGGAGAGCCGGATCCCGTATTGCCCGGAATATTTTGCAAACCAGTCTTTAATCTGGGCAATATCCAGATGGTTGATCTGCTGAACCCCGTTGCCCACATCCTGGGCTGTGGGCAGATCCGGCAGCTGCCTGTCCGATGCAAAGGCGAACACGACTTCGTTTCCGGTGGGGGGCTGGACCTCAAATTTAAAACTGCTTTCATATCGATCATTGGGGATGGTGGTAATTTCACCGGCTTTTAAAAAGTTTGAAGATTCAAAGGCATTGGGATAAATCCTGTACACATTGTTCTGGGAATCTGCCGCAAATATCTGGATATAAACATCCCGGCTTGCCTTGGCGCAAAAAATAATCTCCTCTCCTGCCTTGTAGGTCAAATTACTGTTGCCATCCAGGGTAAACAGCTCTACGTTCAGGCGGTCCTGGGGCAGGGGCTCCATGGGGATGGGCGGTGCCTTGGGGCGATCAATTGGTATCCCGGAATCATTGAGGACCACCCATTCTGATGCCACCACGCCGCCGCCAACATGCATCAGCGATGTATCGATTTTCACGCCGCCATTGGGTTTTGGCCAGAAACTGCCTGTAAAATAATGCTTGGCACCGGCAACATCGGCCACGGTTGCCTCGGCGTTCTGGGCCACCGGCACAATGGTTCTGTGACCCCGGGTCAATGATTTCATTTTTTCCCGGGTATCGGTGACAGGGGAAAAATAGACAGACGATGTAAAATAATCCATGAAATAGGGAATCAGATAATCGCTATAATCGGTACTGGCTTTTTCATTTTCAAATTTCAACCTGGTGATTCACAAGTTGAAATTTGAAAATGAAAAAGCCAGTACCGATT
>CAZLTD010000217.1:0-3800 GCA_964562385.1 uncultured Desulfobacula sp. | reverse complement strand
TCTTGTTTAAGACCCGCTCTTTCGATTTCTCACTGACTAATTTTCAAAGATCAAATGCTTTGTTCTCCCCTTAAGAAGAACTCGATAAGAATATATGTTTTTCTTTTTTTTGTCAAACACTTTATTATTATTTTTGTATATTTTTTAATATCAGACCCGCAGGTAATTTTTCCCCAAACTGCATACTCTGCTCTTTCATATCGATTTTAACCACTTCGGCTACTTTTTTTACAGACAGTTTAGCCGCCCCTCGATCTTCCAACCATTGAATGACCCTTATCCGTTCACTGTCATCAATATCTATAGTTCGATCGCCTGTCTTTCTTGAAATCTGGGCTACCCAATTTTCCACAGGATCATTGTCTTTCCAGGCGGCCTTGAATATCCGGTTTATCCATTTTGACATCTCTTTAGGCGGCATGACACGATCCACAGAGCCATACAGTAGTTCTCTGGCCCCAAGTCTGGACAATGCAAAGAAAAGATCGTTCTGTTTTCTGCCCGGTTTAAGCATAGATAAAAACACATTTGAAGCGGCTATCTTGTCTTTCACCAGCAACCGCTCCATATTCCCTACGGCCATGATAAACTCTGCCAGTTCCTGAGGGGGCAATTTTAACTTCTGACTTTTTAACAGTTTCGGAGATATATCCTGATAAAATTGCCGCTGCTGGCCGGCCTTGAGACCTGCGGCAATCCTTCTGATAAAAATCCACCATTCCAATCGATTCTGTTTTGCTTTATCAAAGAGGGAACCTTTAAGATAGATTTTCCACAATTTTCGGATCCGCTCTTCGTCCAGAGCATCCCCCAAACCCGGTCGCATGCAGAAACCGGTCAGATTCAGCCATCGCAATTCATGATTAGAAGACAGCTTGCGACATGATTTCAATTCTATCAGTTTATCCGTCAACCTTCTCAAAAATGACAACGGCCAGTTATTCTTTTTCTGCCCAATTATTTTCTCTATCTGCTTGGCTATGCTTGTAAGTTTCTGGTCTTGATTCGAATCTGAGTTAAACGCATTTTCTAATTCACAAAGTGCTTTATTTATTAAGTCATCATCATAGACCTCACTGTCTGCAGTGAGACCGGCCTGTTGCTGATCACGAAGTTGAAACTGGAGTTCCCACCGGTGATCGCTGACTCCGGACTGGCAATACATGGAAAGTGTCCCCATTTCCGTATATCCTGCCCCTATTGATACGGGAATTACTTTCTTATTCGATTTTTTCCCAAACTTAATTACGGTCTGGATAGGTGCCATCGGGACAATTGACTCATCGATTTCAATGATATCTCCAGCCATATCCCCGGTTCGATAGCTTGAGCTGTAAATATCAAAACTGACCGGCTGGTTTGCAATAACTTCATATTGCATATGAGACAGATCTATTTTTGATCCTTCGTCCAATCCCCTTTCGACCAGGCACATTGCTTTAGATTTCTCACCCTCTTCAACTGTTATTCCTATAAAATAGCTTCGAGGACTACCACTTCCAACCTTTACGCCTTCACCTTGTTTTACAAGGCCATAGTACGACGCTCCGATCCCAACGGCCAACTCGGGAATATTATTTTCAAGTATCCTGGGAGAAGTTGTGTCCTGCACCTTAAACCAGTTTCGGATAGCTTCAATAATTCTTTGCTGCACCAACTGTGGTTTTAATGTTCCGCCGTTAAACAGAATGAAATCAGGCACAGGCGGCTTATTAAGATGTTTTCTTACATCATCTCTGTGCTTTTCAAGAAACCCTATTATATGCCGGGTCACAGCTGACTCCCTTTCAAAAGGAAGACCGAAATCGGTTATCTGCTTTCCGCTTTGAATATTTTCCAGGCATTTTTGATCGACATCCGGATAGAATATCTCCTTTAATACGGATTCCACGTCCTCTTTTAACAAATCCGCCGCCATTGTTCCGGCAATAAGGGATCGTCCTTCTCCTTTAATCGTAATCCGGACAGACCTTTCATTTTTTTCTAATATTCTTTCCTTTGCATCACGACACCGATGACATAGTGTTTTCCACTTATCCGGGGTTAAATTGCTTTTGGACTTAAACTTGTCAGCAACTTTTTTAGCCAGGGCAAGGTCAATATTGTCACCACCAAGAATCAAATGTTCTCCAACAGCTATCCTCTCAAACCGGGGGCTTCCTTCAGACTCCCGCAAACTAATCAAGCTGAAATCCGTTGTTCCACCACCAACATCACAAACAAGAATCAAGTCATCCGTATTTACAAATTTCTGCCAATCTGACTCATGTTGGATCAGCCAGGAATAAAATGCTGCCAGAGGTTCTTCAAGAAGCGTCACGGAGGTCCCTAGTCCGGACAACTTAATGGCTTCCATGGTTAAATCCCTGGCCTCTTCGTTAAACGAGGCCGGCACCGTGATGACAACAAATTGATTTTCCAGAAAAAAATCTTCTTCTTTAACAAAATGATTCCAGGCCTGTCTGATATGATTTAAATACTCAGATGTAGCCACCACAGGAGACACTTTATCAAACCCTTTGGCTCCCCACGGTAAAATTTTAGCTCTGCGATCGGCCTTTGTATTACACAGCCAGCTTTTTGCAGAAGATACAAGACGGGAAGGAATTTTTGAACCATGGTCCCTGGCAAAACTGCCGGCAAACAGATCTTCTCTTTTTTTCCACGGATGCCGTAACACTTCCTTTGAAATGTCATAGTCCCCGGGTAAATATAGAAATGATGGAAGAACAGGAATTTTTGTAAACTCTCCATGACCGGTAAGTTGTGGAATATTGAATACCTTGACAAGCCCTTCTTTATCAATGCTCGCCTGGGCAGCAGTTTGGTCTTCCCGGATTACCTCCACATCAACGTATGAAACAGCACAATTGGTTGTGCCCAAATCGATACCGACAACATATTTTTTATCTGTAAAATCCAAATTGACTCCTGTTCAAACTTTTCCCAAATTATTGAATTTCAACTTCTGCCGGAACAATAATGGCTGCATCCTGGATATCAGATAGTTTTGGAAGTTCGCTTTTCCCTGCCCTCCAGCCCCTGTGTTTTACGATACCTTTAAAGGGCGGTTCCCCAGACACATTACCGGTCAGCTTTATTGAATCAATATCAAACCCCTCTTCAATCGTTACCTCTTCTCCCTCATCTTTGTTAACAACCGATTTAGGGTCTATATATTTATGAATCGTTTTTTTGCAATCTTCTTGAATACTCCGGACTGCGGCACCAATCTGTTCATCTTCATATTCACTGAGGTTCTCATCGAAAAAATCAAGCAACCGTCCATCTCTTTGCAAAACAGACAGGGCATGTAAAAACAAACGTCTTTTCCTGTCCTGTTCTAATTTCCGGTCTAAAAAATCTTTTTTCCCTTTATTTGATGAAGACCGGTCACCTCTCTTTTGATCAACGGTGGACGATGGTACGACAGACTTTAGGATGAACCACAGCAACCACGCAAGAACAAGGACAATACCTGCAATTGCCGGTATCACAGCTTTATACAGATACTGAACTGCCACCTGGGCCTGTTCGGTCACAAAAGCCACTTTCCCCAAAACGATATCATCTCCCAGGCTATTTGAAAAATTTTGTAGCACCCAGTTCAAAGACAAATGCAGACAATATGATATGACCGCTGTTATAAGCAGCCCCAAAACCGTAATAATCCAGAATGAATTTTTAGAATATGTATTTGACTGTTCCATCGTTTTGTTCTCCAAGTTCCTATCCAAAATTAACCCAATATCGAGTAGGGTGAGGTCGGTTAATTAATCCGGCCTCATCCCTCTCACAGA
>CAZLTD010000216.1:0-3835 GCA_964562385.1 uncultured Desulfobacula sp. | reverse complement strand
TGACCACATCGGGAAAATATGAAAATAGATAAAAGCCCACGTAAATGAAAATTTCTACTTTATTCTAATCATGGAGGAAAAATAATGCAAAAAAGCAGGTTGTTAACCATCGTATCTGTTATTATGCTTGGGATGCTGTTTGGGTGCGTTTCATCACAAACACAAGGTGTCTCCGGGTTCCTTGGTGAGTATCCCACTTTTGAAAAGGGGCCAGAGGGAGTTGATCAACGATATTTAAAAGATAGTGTTGATTTTTCGAAATATACGAAAATCATGATGGATGAAGTAATATTTTATTTTGATACCCAATCTGACTATAACGGTATTCACCCCAGTGAAATTCAGGAGTTAAGCAAAAAATTCCATTCCATCTTTGTTAAAGCTTTAGGTGATAAGCTGACGGACAGCCCGGGACCGGAGGTTGCCAGAATGCGCCTGGCAGTCACAGATATTGAACCGAGTAACCCACTCACCAGCACAATAACGACTGTTACCCCTATGGGAATAGCCGTGAACCTCATCAAAAAAGGGTCTGGCGGCGAATACACCGGGGTCGGCAGTGCCTCTGTTGAAGTTGAGATCCTCGACTCCCTTACCAACGAGAGAATTGCTGCCGGGATTGACAAGGCGCCTGGAGGGAAGCTTGATATGGGAAAACTATCGCCTGCAGAATCAGCATTTGCGTATTGGGCTGAACGCATATCGGTCTTTATGAACGATGTGAAAAATAAATAGCACTTTGGTCGGGAAGGCCAGGGTTGTGGATACAAGAAATTTCTGAACGTTGAAAGGCTTGTCCCAAGCATTGACTATGTATTTATTTGTGACAAAAAGAGACTGCCAAAGAAAACACATTCTATTTTCTACAGGTCACGAAAGTGATTTAATCAGATCTGTGTTAAAGCGTTATCCTGTTATGATCTGCCTTGTTCTGGTTTTCTTAATCGGCTGTTCAACCCCCATAGGTACACGGCCTGAAAAAATTAGTCATACTTATGAACAAATTAACCGGAATGCTACCAGAATAGACGGCTACAGCGATTTATCAGCTCAAGTCCTGCACCGTTTTTTTCTGGAAGATTTGTTCAGGAAAGCACCTGATGAAGCCATAGCTGCCCTTCATGATATCGCCTGCAAAGACAACCGACGGGAACTATTGTATACGCTGTCGGAACTGACCTACCTGACTGCTGGCCAAACAGGGAACAGTAAAGGAGCGTCACAAAGGGCTGCCAGTTATTATATGGCCTCCGCAGTCTATGCTTATTTCTATCTTTTCAGTCAGGGCGGTTTTGATTCTGCAGATCTTTATGACCGACGGTTACGTTTTGCATGTGATCTTTACAATGCCGCCCTTGCTCAAATCCTGTCGATTCATAAAAACAACTGGATTGAATTAACCGGTATCCAAGAACTGCCTTTGGGCAGCATTGCTTTGGAGCTTCGACGGGACCACTTTTCATATGAATTGGAAAATATTGAAACATTAGTACCTGCGGACAAGGTATCTGTATATGGACTTTCGGTAAGGGATAGACTTCCAGGGCTTGGTGCACCGTTTATCGCTGTGGAGAAGCAGATTGCGGATAGGCCCGTTGATAGGTCATTTCCGGGAACACTGTTCCTTAGGGTCGATGGGGATATCCGAAACCTGAAGACCGGGGGAAAGGGGCAGATAGAGTTATATTCTTCTTATGAAAAAAGGACAGTGACAGTAAATGATAAAACCGTGCCCCTGGAAAAGGATCTGTCTGCCCAACTGGCCTACAGTCTTAACCAGCCTTTTTTCTGGGAAATGGGAAGACTTCAGTTTATGAGGGGTGCGATTGTAAAAAGTGGCATCTATCCATTACAACCATATGCCCCAGGAAGGATCCCGGTGGTTTTTGTCCACGGGACGTTCAGCAGCCCGGTCTGGTGGGCAGAAATGATCAATACTCTTCGGTCAGACACTAAACTGTGGGATAAATATCAATTCTGGTGTTATCTGTACGACAGCGGGAAACCCACCGTATTATCCGCAACTCACCTGCGCAGTGAACTTTCCAGAATGATAAACAAATCGGATCCGGAAGGAAAGGACAGGGCTCTTAGTGAAATGGTTGTCGTGGGTCACAGCCAAGGGGGGCTTCTTACAAAATTAACAGCCGTGGAAACTGGAGATAGTCTGATTCGGTCAGCAACAGGCAAACCCATAGACGAACTTAACCTGGATGCTGAGCAATTAGAAATTATTAAAAAATACCTGATCTATTCTCCCCTTCCCTTTGTTCAACGCGTCGTTTTTATTTCAACACCCCACAGGGGGAGCTATTTGTCCAAAGGTTGGGTTCGAAACCTGCTTCAAAGAATTATTCATCTGCCTGTGAACTTGATGAAAAAAACAAAATCCCTCATTACGATTGCTGATGAAATCGGAGTTTCAGGCTTATTTGAGGTTGATGACCTGGCAACAAGTCTTGACAGTATGTCTCCGGAAAATCCAGGTTTGCTTACTCTTGCCGAAATACCTCTTGCTCCTGGAATAAAAGGGCATTCCATTATTGCCATTGACGGGGATGAAGAACCTCCGGAAGGCGGTGACGGCGTTGTTAAATATACCAGCGCACATATCGATTATGCTGACTCGGAATTCATTGTAAGAGAGGGACATTCCTGTCAATCGCATTCCCTGGTGATAGAGGAGGTTAGGCGTATACTTATTGAGCACATACAATGGGACGAAAATAAAAATTGATTACAAAATTCATAATACAAGAAGTTCATTAAGCGAAGATAAATAATATGACTCCTCAGGAAGAAAAACTCCGAGAATTCGGTCAGTTAATGAATGAACACGGTTTTGATTTTGTATATAGTCTACTCGTACTAATTGGATCGAAGCGAAGGCTTTCCGCCTTGCAGCGCATGCCGCCAACAATGAGGTAAACAGGACGTCCGGCAAAGATTAGGACAAAGTATTACCGGTGTGACAACCACTTTAAAAAACGTTTCCCCGTCATCCTATGACCGTCGGCACAAAAACCGCTTTCATCCTTCATCCTTGCTTCACCGACGGGAATCTTGACCTGTCCGTATGGGGATAAAACTAGGCGCCGGAAAACATATTCATGAACTCCTGGTTCACGTTAAGCTCGATATAGGTGATTGCCTCACGTATCGCGAGCAGCCGGTCAAATGCGCCGGGCTCTTTGTTCGAAATTTTAGCTGTTTTATTTTAAAAACTCAAATGGGAAATAATGAAAATTAAGCTTGCCCTATATAAAGTGGAATATTGAGTAACCAGCGCCATTAATCTTTTTGTATTAAAAAGTGGAATCGTCATGAGTTGAAATGAATCAGGATTTTATATTATAGAATTTCTTCTTTTGTCCTTAAAAATAGGGGTTTTTACCTATTTACAAGGACCATTTTTTGTAATAATCATTTCGTGTAATAACAGAGGATATCCATTCTCAAAATTTTTTAAAAAGGTAAGCTCCATGTTAGATAGAATAGCTAAATGCCCCCACTGTGGCGGAGATCACTTTTATTATTACCGTAATGAATATATCAAAAATAAAAATGGCGATACTGCAACTCTGGTTATTTGCGGTGCATGTAACACACTTATGATAACCACTCATCCTTATTTAGAAACAATCTCGTAAAAAACAATATTCTTTTACACACTGATACATATTTTCTCATGTTTCAATTCCACCTTATCTTTTATAAAATTTAATACAGAAAGGTTGCTAATATTCCAAATATTGCTAAACAATCAACACCCAACCTTTCCCTGCGCCTACCCCCAATCTTAGACCACGGGACTGGATTTCTTAGGTGGAAACAG
>CAZLTD010000215.1:0-4007 GCA_964562385.1 uncultured Desulfobacula sp. | reverse complement strand
GGAATCAGATAATCGCTATAATCGGTACTGGCTTTTTCATTTTCAAATTTCAACTTGTGAATCACCAGGTTGTTTCTCTGCCCGCATTGAAGCTTACCGGATGCCTCATCTTCCAGTCTTGTTAAAAGATAATCCACATAACCCTTAAATTCGGCACGAAAAAATCGTTTATCAACAAACTGCTGCGCGATTTTCGCCTGGACCGACGCCATATTCTTTTTACGGCACCCCTTATCTGCCGGCTCAAACCGGTCAAGGTCGGCGCTAAGCACTATCTGATCTCTATCCAGAAGATAATTTCCGGTAAGGGTATAGTCTGCCGCATCTGACGGATGATCCGTGACATCGAATGCACCGTTCCGGGACAAGACCTCTTTAAATTTCTGGCTGATCTGCTGGGAGAAAGGGGTGATAGCCCGCTTTGTTTCATCGTGAAAATTGTTCAACCCGATAAAAACGCGGCCCCGGGCCTGTTTTGCCCGGCTTTCTTCAATGATCCGGGAGGCCATTTTTCTGACAACATCGTCCAGGGATTGAACCGTGGATCGTTTCAGCTCCGGCGGGATATCGCCAAGATCGGTTGATATTTTGGCGCCGGCCACATTTTTGCCGCTTTTTTTATCCACAACAGAGACATGGAAGGTCATCTGCCCGCCCATTTTCAGGTAATCACCCTTGATCACGGCATCGGCTGCATCCGCATTATTACCCGCTGATGTAAAGATGGATGATCCCACCACTGCGTCATTCATGTACTTTGCCATTTCAGGGCCCAGCACAAGCTCCGGCTGTGCGGTATTGCCCGGAACAAATTGTGGAATCGCAACGCTTAATACGTCACCACCCTGGTAGTCCATCTCCAGAAGATTGACCAGGGAACGTGTAATTCGCTGGAACTCCCGCTGGAACCATTTGGGGGGCAACCCATTCTTGCTGACCCGTCCTTCGGCAATGGCCAGATCCACACTGGCTGTTTCACCCATGCTTCTTAAACGAACCGTAAATAGAACATCATTTCCGGCAACAATATAGGAACCTGTAGCTTTCAGGGGGTTGGCACCGATTTCCTGGACACTGATACTGCCGGCACCGGCCCTGGAAAATTCACTGGCAAAAGATTCGGACAATACCGTTGAAAAAGGCAAATTCATCAGGGAGCCTTTCTCCCAGAAATTATTGGGGCTGAGCTGGATATTTCTACCGGTAAAATCAAATCGGGATTTAAGCTGCGCAACGATCTGCTTTGTCTGGCTTGACAGTGATGATCCTTTCCCCACAACCGGTTCAGGGCTCTGGCTGGAGACACAGGAAGAAAAAATTAATAGCAACGCCGACAGGATGATGCATAAGCTGATTCGTTTATTGATCATATTCTTTTCCCTTTGCTGTTTCTTATTTGACAAATCTTTGTGCATATGACTATGAATGCCCATTGTCCAACCTTTTTCACAGGCTTATCGTCCACGAAAACTATACCGGACATGGACAGAAAAACAAGTTTTTTTGAGAAAAAATCTAAACTTGTCCGATATAGTAAAACAGACACGAGGAGATACCGTTTGGATAAAGCAGATTATGACTTTGTAAAAATGATCACGTCAAAGCTTTATAAAAAGTATTGCCCCATGGGAGACCAGGGCGCTGTAACATTCGAGGATGTTTACCACTCCGGTATCATTGGCTTTTTAAAGGCGAAAAAGGATTTCAAACAGGATATGGGACCATTTAAACCCTATGCATATAAAAGGGTGTTCGGTGAAATTCTGGATGCCGTCAGAAAACAGCCCCTGATCCGGGTTCCCAAAGAAAAATACAAATGGGTCAAGGAGCTGAAAATGGCCGCAAAGATGCTGCAGGATAAAGGGATTGATCCCAGTACCGATACCCTGGCTGATGCGCTTGACTGGCCTTTTGAGAAAGTTCTTCAAGTGCAGGCCCTGGTCAAGCATGTCACCTCCCTGGACCAGGAGCCCGGCAACGGCAGCCCGATCCAGCTTGAATCAAAGACATCGGCTGAACAACAAATCCTCAACCAGGATCTGGCCCATATTGTGGCGCTCTGCCTGGAGCAGATTAAAGACATCAAGGCAAGACTGATCTTTTCGGCCCGGAACTTCAAGGAGATGACCCTGGCACAGCTTGCTGACAAATCAGACTGTTCCATTGAAACCATCAGGAGAAAGCAGGCAAAAGCGACACAGAGCATGAAATCCTGTTTAAAGAAAAACGGCTGGACATTAACATAATTTTTGGAGTTGTATCATGGAAAAAGAAATCAGCATTAAAGACGCTCTCAGGATATGGGCGGATCAGGGACCCCAAAAGGAAAAACATCTGTCCGAGGCCCGATTGTTTTCATTCTCCCTGCCCAATGGTCTTAACGCGGCCCAGGAATCGGACCTGGACCATCTGTCCATGTGCCCGGATTGCCTGGATACCTGGAAAGTTTTCTGCGACATGAACGACGCCCCGGCTGCTGACGATTACCATATAGCTGATGATATTGCCCTGGTCGGCACCGGAGAACTGAAAGCGGCTGCCGCAGATAAAATGGATTTTTCACAACCCAAAGAGTACAAAAGTTCGTGCGGCAAGTTTATTTTAAGTATTTTCCCGGAACCGGACACACCGACCCATGCCACCATTACCCTGGATACAACCGACAAAGAATCTGTTTTTGACAATAAAACCGCCACTGTCAGGGATGCCAACGGGACCGTTATTTTCAGGCAGCCGTTACGGCATGGCCGGGCCGCCGATATGATTGAATCCCTTGACACCATTGACCTATCTTTCTGGACCGTGTTTTTATCCGAATCTGCCTCAAAAGGATGATCCATGAATCAGACCTGGCTATTATTTGATAACAGCACTGCCTATTCCATCTCCTGTACCATCCATCCCAGGATCGGGGAGAGAAGATCCCTGGCAGATGCCTATGTGGTGCCCGCAAGTTTTGGCGATTTCACCATTGCCGCAGAAAACGCGGCTGCCGCCACCTATGACAGCCTGGTTGCGAAAAATGACGCCATCTCTCCTTTTGTGGCCACCTTAAAACTGCTGGACCGGACCAGTGCCAAGACCAACATTGCCGGGGAAAGCGGGGGGTTGATCTTTGCCATTGCCATTGCAAAAACCCTGTTAAAAAAAGATCTGCCGGATATAGCGGCCACCGGTATCCTCCAGCCGGATGGGGTGGTAAAAGCGGTTGGCGGCCTTGAGAAAAAACTGGTGGCAGCGGCCGATCTTGTAGACGAAAACGGGTATATTTTTTATCCAACAGAAAACCAGCTCACCATACCGCAACAGATCAAGGACCACTTTAAATCCAAAAACATTCACCTCCGGGCTGTCGGTCATATTGAGGATGTGTTTAATCTCCTTTTTGACGGTGCAAACGAAATCTCGGACAAGGTCATAATCCCCCAGGACGCGGCACCTGTGACAGCCCCAAAAACCCCGCGCGTGATGATGGCCGCCATTGTCATCCTGATCCTGGCTGGGCTGCTGTCATTTGGCATCTATTATATCAAGCAGATGCACCCTCCCGAGCCTGTTCCCATTCCCCAGCCACAGCCCTCTGAGCCCAAACCGGAGCCTATAGCCGAGCCGACAGTCGATCCCACACTTAAGCCGGAACCTGCACCCACGCTTGGCCCGGAGCCTGAGCCGACACTTGGACTCAAACCGGAACCAAAACCTGGCATTGAACCTGAGCCCACGCTTGAACCCGGGCCTGCTGATCCGAAACCTGCACCAACACCTGCAAAGACAGACAAACCTGAAATTGATAAAGGGTTTGAATAGGACAATGAACAATTGATAATGGAGAATTGATAATTAAGGTAAAAAAATCTTTTTTTCAGGGCTTTCGCCCTGATTTTCACACGTCACTTTTTCTGTAGATAGCCGAGAATATCACGGTTCTCAAAAATATGTTCTTTATTGCACGAAAAATACAGTTAGGGAGATAGAGTGAAAACTTTTACCCTATCCGGAACGGCACA
>CAZLTD010000214.1:0-4141 GCA_964562385.1 uncultured Desulfobacula sp. | reverse complement strand
AAAGTAAAACATCTTGAAAAAAATTTTGGTCAATACTTCAATCCTCTGCCCATTCATTTTGGCCAGAATCATAAAAATACAGAACCTCACAAAGAGACCGGAGAGTCTGGCGGTGGAATCGATCTTGCTACGGTAATTCAGGCGGTAAAAACAATTTCCGCTGAAAAAGACCCCGGCAGGCTTTTAGGCCGGCTCATGGAAATTTCAGTTGAGAATGCCGGAGCCAGAAAAGGTTATCTGATTCTAAAAAAAGAGGGTCAATTCATTGTTGAAACAAGCATCTTGGTAAATCAGGAAGATGCTGCGGGATATCCGATAGCACTTGAAGAGTGCAAAGAGTTTTGTCTGCCTGTAATTAACTACACCATCAGAACCGGTAAAGATGTATTGCTAAGCAATGCTGAGAAGCAGGGGCAATTCATCGGTGATCCATATATAAAAAGAAACAGGATCAAATCCATGCTTTGTACACCGATTTCAGATAAGGGCCGTATGTCAGGAATCCTGTATCTTGAAAACAGACAGGTTGTTGGGGCCTTTACACCTGAACGTGTAAAAATTATGAGAATCGTCAGTGAGATCCTCGCCAATGCATGGGCAAGGCTTGAGGCAGAAGAAAATATTCTGAAACACAGGTCTCAACTACAGAAATTGTCGTCACAGATGCTGCTGACTGAGGAAAGAGAGAGAAGGCGTATCGCGGTCGACCTCCATGATCGTATTGGCCACGCACTTTCAGATATTATGCTCAGACTGGGGATATTCAAACAGTCTGCCACGGATTCAGAATCTAAAGGCAAAATTAATGACGTTAGTGAAATCGTAGAGCAATGCATTGAAGATACACATACCCTGACCTTTGATATCAGTCCGCCTATCCTTTATGACCTGGGGCTTGAAGCGGCATTGGACTGGCTGGCTGAACAAACCCGGATCAAACATAATATTAATGTCCAATTTGAAGACGATGAGCAGGAAAAACCCCTGGATGAGAGTTCACGGATACTATTGTTTCAGGCATCCCGTGAGCTTTTATTTAATATGGTAAAGCATTCTCAGGCCAAATTTGCCACGGTCTCTATGGAGCGCCGTCACCAGCATGTTAAAGTCGTTATAAAAGACGACGGTGTCGGGTTTGAACTCGATAGTAAAAGAAATTTTGAAAACAAAAAAGGGGGGTTTGGACTTTTCAGCATCCAGGAGCGACTGGCACAACAGGGGGGGGCGATTACCATCGAATCAATCCCTGGAGAGGGCACCTGTATAACCATGGAGATGCCAATGAAAACGGTTAAACAAAAAGTTCTAAATTAAACATTTAGGGGGGAATAGACATGGATACTAAGATCCTTATTGCAGATGACCACAATATCACCAGAGAGGGCCTGAAATCCTTGCTTGAAAAAGAGGCCTATATGACAGTGGTTGCGGAGGCTGAAAATGGACGGGAAGCTGTTCGCCTGGCCCAAGAGCTAAAGCCTGATATCGTTGTCATGGATATCAATATGCCGGAACTGAATGGTATCGAGGCTACCCGCCAGATAATTGCTGACGATCCCCACATAAAAGTCATTGCTTTATCAATGTTTTCTGAAAGGCGATATGTTACCAGAATGCTAAAAGTAGGTGTGTCCGGATATCTTTTAAAAAGTAACGCATTTGATGAATTGGTATCCGCGATCCATGCTGTGTCGAAAAATCAGGGTTATCTCAGCCAGAAAATTGCCCATATCGTAATGAAGGATTATTCAGCCAGATTGGGTGAAGATGATGAATCCCCCCTCTCATTGCTGAGTCCAAGAGAAAAAGAGGTCATGCAGCTAATCGCAGAGGGACTCAGCAGCCAGGAGATCGCTGATAAACTTTTTGTAAGTGTTAAAACCATATCCGGCAACCGGCGCCAGCTCATGGAAAAGTTAGAAACAGATAGTGTCGCAGCCCTAACCAAAATCGCTATTCGGGAAGGTCTCATCTCATTGGAGACATAGCGGATAAGCGTAGTTAAAAATACCAGATTCCCATTTCACCCAATTATTTCATTAAATTTTAGTCACCAAGCTTGAATTCAAGGATTTTTCCATAAAGGTTTTAGATTTTATTACCGTCAAATGCAGCCATTTCCCGATATACATTTTTTTCTAAAATAATAGTATCTCATTAAGTTGTCTTTTATTCAGTTTGGGTCAAAAAAAATGATGAAAAGGAGATGGTATGAACAAAATATTTTTTACATTTTTTATTTTATTGGTGTGCTTTTCGACGAATTGTTTTTCTGGAGAGAAATACAATAAAGATTCATATTTCGATGCGGCAACCGGACACAGATATATCAAAATAGATAACACGTCATTTGCAGAATTTACCCAAAAAGGTGAATTCTTTAAAAAAGTTCCTTCAAACCTGCCTTTGCTGTTGAATAATTCAAAGGTTCAGCCAATTCCTGAAAACAGTTATATTCTTTATGAAAAGGTTTCTAATGGCGTATCAGAACAAAAAATACTTCCGAAAAACAGTGATCATCCTTTAGGCTGGAAAGCAAAAAGGGTTCTGCTTACCGTAAATTAAAACAGCTCCTTACCGATTATGGGATGGATATCATCGCGCCGTTTTATTATTAAACAGGGCACCTCCAAATGATACCATCCCATTTACTATTGATGAATACTATTCCAATTATTAGCTAAAATCTTAAAAATTGTTGAGGTGGTTGAATAGTATGGAATTCAAGATAGATGCAAGCCATAATAAATATATAAAAATAGTGGTGTCTGGGCTTGTTTCAAAAACTGAATTAATATCTGCCATCTCCGAGCTGATTCAGCATCCTGAATACATGAACAAACATTAGTTTTGGGATTTTAGACAGTCAACAATGGGTTTGTCCATAGGTGATATACATGAGATCGTTGGCATTTTAAGCTTGTTTAAACCAAACCAGAAACCATTTGCCAATAAATCCGCTTTGCTGGTTTCAGGCCAAATGAATTCTGCTATGGCCAGAGTTTTTATCACCATGACTAAATTGCTTCCATTCAGGTATAAAGTTTTCAAAGATAAAGGGACGGCTCTTTCATTTCTTTGCTCATGATCAAAGAGTGGGTGAACATTCCACTTTCAGGCTGTGAATAAAATTAAAAAATCGCGCCTTGATAAACTCCGGAATCAATTCCATTCATACAAATCATCAAACAGCTATTCGATATTTCATATCTGGCGAGACACTTCATTCGTTTTTTAATTATCCATTGCCCGAAAATATGATACAGTTCATGTATGCTAAAACGATCTCTGTATTTTTTTATGGTTATTTTTACCGGTCTTTTATTTTCGGGCAACATCTGGTTCTGGACGGATGATGAGGGTGTGCGTCATTATTCCAATATACAGCCGCCCCAGGGCCGGGACGCTAAGCAGCTTGAGGAGAGCCGGCAGATCCAGAAAAGACTTCGGTCAAAAGAAAACAAGGGGTATCGATTCTCCGTGGTCAAGGTCTTTGACGGGGACACGGTGAAGGTGACAGGGCTTGATCTGACGTTCACCATTCGCATGGCAGGTATTGATTCTCCTGAAATAGGGTATGATGGAAGACCCAGTCAGCCTTATTGCCGGAGGGCAAAAAACTATCTTGAAGGGCTTTTGTCCGGTAAAAAGGTGGAGATCAAAAGTCATGGCACGGGCGGGTATAACAGGCAGCTTGGGGAAGTTTTCCTGGACGGGGTGAATATTAACCTTGAAATGATTAAGGCAGGGCTGGCGGAAGTGTATCAGGGGCGATTGCCAAAGGGTCTTGATGCAAAAGCGTATAATGATGCCCAGACTAAGGCCCGGAAAAATAGAAAGGGGATGTGGGTGCAGGGAAGATCCTATGTAAGCCCCAAAAAGTGGCGCAAAGACCATCCCAGAAAATAATTATTTCATGAAATACCATAGTTAGGCTTGCCAAACTCTTTTTTGATGTATATACTTTTTCTTAAGTAAAGAAGGTCACTATTCAAAATAGTTCTATTGTTTTAATAGTGCGGTTGTAAAATGAATTCTTTGACTATTATAAAGGAGTCTGCCCTATGAAAGACAGAGCATTGAGACGGCACCAGGATCTGAGAGCAAAGAGAAAAAACCAGAAATCTTATAATAGTTGCAT
>CAZLTD010000213.1:0-4214 GCA_964562385.1 uncultured Desulfobacula sp. | reverse complement strand
TCAGGACGCAGATTCCACCTTAGCAAGTGGTCCAAAAATCGGGGTTAAGCGCAACCTTATGGTTTTATTTAAGTTGCTATAGATTAATCTCCTTTCAATTATTGCAGGTATATAATTAATTTCAATAACGGAATGCTATTTGCAATTAAGTCATTTTGATCATTGTATTACGCGTTAGGTTTAAAAAGTTATTAATTAAAAGCGAGGGAGAAAATTGATGAAAAAGACTTTATTAACTGCTTTAGCAATAGGCTTGTTTTTAGCCGGAACTGTTGTAGGGGCTAATGCTACCAACATAATGTTGAACAGCACAGTTTCTTTTCACGGCACAAACATATACACCGAACCGAGCAATCCAAGTGCTCACCTAGCTGATTTATCCACATTAACCGATGGTGTTTTCCTTCGTGAAAATACTTACTGGCTTTCGAATACAGTAGCTTGGCTTTATCGGCCAGGTCATTCAAAATATAGTCCTAATGGGTACATTCAATTTGATCTGGACGGGGTGTTTCAGATAAATAGTTTTACGGGGCAATTTGATGATAACGATGCATATAAATTATCGTATTGGGATATGACAAATAATGTTTGGGCGACTGCTTGGGATGTGCCAAACTTTGATTCTGGACATTTTGGGATGACAACTCGTCCTTTATATAATCTTGCTAGTGCTATAACCACTAATGCGCTAAGACTTGAGGGAAGCCTTTCAAGCGGTGACAATAACTTTTCAGCATCCGAGGTTCAGGCTTTCGGTGTTAGGGTTGATCCAATCCCTGAGCCGGCAACAATGCTCCTTTTTGGAGTCGGCCTATTGGGTTTAGCAGGAGCTGGCAGAAGGAAAAAATAATTTAAACTATTGAATCAGCGTTAATTTGTTCTGAATATTTTGTTGCAAAAGGCAGCGTCATTAAATTGGCCCTGCCTTTTCTCATTTCATCCCATGCTGCATCCCTATAGCGATTCCCAGAATAACGTTCCTAAAAAGGCAAGAGGTTAACGGAATCGCCTAAGAGCAAATCGATCACAGCACATCGGAATTTTCGACTTCCGATAATAGAAATATGCAAACAGGCTTCGGAACATATTTCTTTGATACACGGCCAATTGAATTCAAGGTGGCACAAGATGACATTAAAGCTTTTCTGTCGACCGCTGTTTCATTTTTCACCCCGCCTTATTTTTTTTATTTGCAATCAAAAAAGGACGCCAAACGTTATTTAAATCAACTACCCCGCCGCAAGCAGCGGGGATTTCGCTATGCTGTTTCGTTAACCCATAACGATGCCATGGCTGAAGATATCGTTCAGGACGCCTGCATGAGAATCATCCAGGCAAAAAAAGAATGGAATAGAGGACTGTTTTTTACAATTATTCGAAACAGGTTCATCGACCTGTACTGTCATTCAAAAAAACTGGATATCTATTCCGTTGACGGGCCAAAAAAGGATACAAGAACATCAGACTGGGGGATAAAACCCAATGCGGAAACCGATCTTGCCAATACGCAGATTCTTGACAGCGCACTTGAAAAGTTAAATCAAGTTCAAAGAGAAGCCCTGTATTTATCCGTTGTGGAGGGATATACCGCCCGGGAAATTGCACAATTGACCCAAACGCCACGAAATACAGTTTTAAGCCATATCCTTCGCGCACGTAAAAAAATGGCCTCTTTGATAGGTGACCAGGAAATAAAAACAGGGAGGAGCCATGAATGAAGAAAAATTAAACCAACGGCTTAAGGAGTATTATCATCACAAAAAGCTCCCTGACGCGGCACTGGCCAGAATGAAAAGGATGATAGAAAAAGACGGTGCGACCCATTCAAAACCATCTGCCGAACAGCCGCTAACCTGGCGGAACTTTTTTAACCGTCCGGGTTCTTTTTTTCAACCCGGATGGGCCGTTGCGTTTGCATGTTGTTTGATTGTCGGTCTTGTGACATGGCAGACGATTTCTCAAAACAATTTATCGCATAGCATTACCCAGCAGGCGGTACTTAAAGAAATCACCATGAATCATAAAAAGAATCTAACCTCCGAGTTCAAAAAAGTTAACATCCTGACACTTAGCAGCGTCATGCCCAAGCTGGATTTCACCCCGGTCATTCCAAAGATCGTAACACAGATCAAACTAAAATTTATGGGTGCCCGTTACTGCGCCATCTATGGAAACCTTGCCGTGCAATTAAAATTTGAAACCCCTTCGGGAAATATCTGTACACTTTACCAGACCGCATCAACGCAAGGGCTTTCAAATATCAAAGAAGCACAAATGACATCAGAGGGTGTGGATGTACGATTTTGGAATGAGAAAGGGCTGTTCATGGCAATGGCCGGTATTTTAAAGTAATCACCCCCTTTTTCAGGGATGATAACTTGCCTTAACCCTGCTTAAATTTTTGAATGCGCCGGTCAATATTAAAATGTCTGCTTCGATCCGCCCATGGCTGCCGTCGTTACTGCCATGTCCAACGATCCCGGCCTCACTTGAATCCTGCCCTTCACCGACCGTTATTTGCCCTTTCCAGATCACGGACGGTTGCCCGCGATACCACCAGTGATAATCGTGATTCTCATTTTTATCCCGGAATTTCAAACTACTGTATCCCAGTGATTTTCTTGCATTTTTATTTTGGTTTGTATAAAGTCCCTTAATAAACCCTGAGGTTTTTTATATATTACTGCAAATATTTAATCACCAAAAGTAAGCCTACTATTTTTTTAAGACAATGCATGATTTTTTTAACATAAGAACTCTATCCCTATTTAGTGGATTCATATCGGCATGCCTTTTTATCAGCATGGTATATATTTATAGAATGCGAAAGACCTATCCAGGTTTCAAACAGTGGGCCCTTGCATATATGCTGAACTTTATCGGTTTTTTTTTAAGCCTACGAAATATTCTTCCAGATTTTTTCACCATTATAGTGGCCAATACGTTTATAGTAATCTGCTTTGTACTTATTGCCCGGGGATTGAATTATTTTGCTGAAAATGAACAAAATAACTGGATAGATATTCTACTCCCGTCTGTTCTTATTTTAAGTTTTTTATATTTTGTTTACTTTTCACCAAATGTGAATGCTCGAATTATAATAATTTCTTTAATAGTAATGTTTATCAGTTTTCGTTGCGCCTTCATTACCCATCGAAGAATAGCTGTTCAATTTGACCCAAAAAACTGGTTATTAATAACTGCCTTTGTGTTTGTGGCGTTATGGCTTCTTTTAAGAACTTGTCTTACCGTATCAGTTGAGGGAAATATTCCTGATTTTATGTCGACTGGCGCTATTCAAGGCACAAGCATAATTGTAGGTATAGTTGGACATATTTTTATTGTCATTGGTCTTATAATGATCAACGCGCAGAGATTGGAAAAAAAACTTATCACGGCAAATGAAGAAATTAAAACACTTAGAGGTTTTTTGCCCATTTGCAGTTATTGCAAAAAGATCCGCGATGACCAAGGATACTGGACTCAGATTGAATCTTATATTCAGAAGCATTCTGAAGCTGTGTTCAGCCATGGTATATGTCAAGATTGTGCAAAAAAGCATTATCCGGATTATAATAGCTTGGAGGAATAGCATAGCGACGGATAAGTCGTATATGTCTATTTTTGTTGGTGCCAGAAGTGCTGAAATCAGGAATCTAAGAATATTTATATTTGCCTTTCAACAAAAGATACAGTACGATAATTCTTGATTGAAATCAACTCGACGATAAAAAATATATCCCCGCGATTTTTATAAATTCGGCTTTTTAAACACGTGCTCTGCTCTCTGATTCAACGTAAATTATTTATTAAATCCCATATCCATAATTATAAAAATGACCCGTAAATTAATTCATGACAGTCTGTACGAAACAATCATCGAAAAGATACCGGAAGGTGTGACACTCGTTCGAGCCGATGATCAGTTGATTGTTTATGCCAGCAAAAAGTTTAACAAACTGTTTGGATATGGTGATGGTGAGCTTATCGGTGAGCATGTGTCAATATTGAGCTATAATAATGATCCCCAAAACAAAAATAAGACTCCCGATGAAATCAACAGAAAATTAGAACAACATGAGAAAGTGACATTAGACATTAAAACTGTGAAAAAAGACGGCACACCCTTTATGTGCCGGGCGACTTTTTCTGCTTTTGATTGTCAATCAGCGTCGAAAAATGACCCCCTGTCAGCGCCCAATTTTGACCCC
>CAZLTD010000212.1:0-4322 GCA_964562385.1 uncultured Desulfobacula sp. | reverse complement strand
GTAATTTCAATTGCTTACAACAATGCTGTTACCCCGTGAATGAATACAAAAAAACTTATTACTTCTAAGGACTTCCTTAAACGGCATAGACAATCGTCAAAAGACTTCACACGTCAAAGAAAACTTCCATTTCCAACATTATTGTTTTTCTTGATAAACCTCATCAAAGGATCATATCAGGACGAACTTGATCATTTTTTCAAGGCCGTAAACCGTTTTGATGTGGCAAAAAGGATTGTTTCCAAAGCGTCTCTAACAAAAGCAAGAATGAAATTAAAATACGAAGCGTTCATTGAACTCAATTCAGAGTTAGTTGAACATTTCTATAAACATTTCAGGCCACTGAAATGGCATGGGTTTAATCTCTTGGCTGTTGACGGAACCACCGCCCAATTGCCACGACTTAAAACGATGGAGGACCATTTTGGGGCATGGCACCCTTCCAATGGCGGTACCTGCCCAAAAGCAAGAGTTTCACAAATGTTTGATCCTTTAAATAAAATTACAGTTGATGCTATTATCAGCCCTAAAAATATAGGAGAAAGGCAGCTGGCAGCTACTCATTTCTTGAATCTTCTTGAAGATGACCTTGTGCTCTTAGACAGGGGATATCCGGCCTACTGGCTCTTCAATCTTATCCTCTCCCTTGGTGCGAATTTTTGTGCCAGAACCCACCGTCAACGATGGAAAATCATGCAACAGTTTCTTGATTCCGGTGAAAAAGAAAGAATTATATTATTGCGAAAATCCCAACACTCCGACAAACATTGTAATGAAATGGGGCTTGATACGAAACCCTTAATATTACGCCTGATAAGGGTCGAATTAGACACTGGAGAATCAGAAATACTCATCACCTCACTTCTTGATAAAAAACTGTATCCTCATGACCTGTTTGCCGAATTATACCATTTGAGATGGCCAATTGAAGAAGATTACAAAACAATGAAACAATGGGTCGAAATTGAGAATTTTTCTGGTAAATCCGTTCTTTCAATTTATCAAGATTTTCATGCAAAAGTATTTTCGAAGAATCTTACTTCGGTGTTGGCATTTCCAACTCGAAAGATCATAAATTGCAAATCACGCAAAACCCGACACAAATATAAAATGAATTTTGCTCAAACATTATCTACTGTTAAGGATGTTATTCCTTTATTTTTTATTCGATCATCGGATCAGGTACTGTCATTGATTTCTGATTTGCACAAAATTATTGTTAAAACACTTGAGCCTGTGAGGCCTTGGAGGAATTACCCACGAAACTTCAGTAAAAAGAAAGGAGTTAACTTTTGCTATAAATCAGTCCGCTAAGTTAATGACATTGGGCGAGCTTTGATGGTATAAAAGCGGACTATGCCATCTGAAAAGTTACTGGGTATATCTTTTTCAAATAGTCGCCCTAAAAAAACTGTCAAAACTGGCTACATAAATAGACACTATAGTCGCTAAATTCCTAATTCAAAAATCTTTAAAAACAAGAAATACTGGACGGGTGATTTTAACTGAAAGTACAGGTATTTAAACCCGGCAAGTTATTACTGATAAAATTAGAAAAATTCGTCATTCAAGTAATTCGAAATAAGATTGGTATCCAGTACTAATCAGGGATCCGAACCCTATCTAATTGGATTTGATAATACTCCAGAATTTTAATAATAGTGCCGCATTTTAATTCAGCAGCGTTAGATTTTTAGTTTTGATATAGTCCTCAGTCAAGTATCTTAAAAGGATCGTTGTTGCAACTGACATCCCTTCTGTTATTGAACGCTCTTATTAAAGGTTGCCGGGGACGGATGATACCATATTAAATTCTCTTCGATGACTAAGCACAATATAAATAATTAATCATCCCAAGTATAAATATAAGGAAAATGAATAATATGATCAGAAAATTGTATTTGACATTATATCTTAGCCCTTATAGATCTTTAATACGATAATCAGATAACCCCTTATAACAACTAAAAAACATAGGAGGAGAATTATGAAAAGACGGGAGTTTTTAAAACGGGCTGGAATACTAGCAGGCGCTTCAGCGTTTTCGTTCTTACCAAATATCAGTTTTGCAGCAGGCAAGCCGGTCGATACAATGACTCTCCTCACTGCAAACGCGAGTTTTGATCCTGTCCGACCGGAAATGGGAAGATTGATTTCCCAAGCGTGCAAAAAGATTGGCTGGAAAGTAACGCTGGCAGCAGAAGACTATAACATGGGGATTGGTAAAGTCTTCAAAGAAAAAGACTTCGATATGTTCATCGTACGATGGACTGGTAGGGCAAACCGAATTGATCCGGAAACTTTCACCGCCATGATGCATCATCGGGATGGTTCTTATAACAAGTGGGGTTACAATAATCCCAAGGTCAATGACTTGTGTGATGCACAACGACTTGAAATGGATCCGGACAAGCGGCGTACAATGGTTCATCAGATACAGGAGTTGATCTATCAAGACGCTGCAAGCAGTCCAATTGTTTATCCAAGCATGACTAACGCCTACAGGGAAGACCGGCTTGAAGGGCTGGTTCCCCAGGTAGGTGAGGGAATCGGGAGTCTATGGTCGGATCTTAACGTTTCCGTGAAAAAGGGTGATGGCTATGTTCGAACAGGACAGACTTCACCGCTGAAAAACCTCAATCCGGTCTCAGTAACGGATTCAAACGAATTCAAAGAGCTGAGGATGATCTACGACCGGTTGTTGCAGGTGGGTCCAGATGGAAGTCTTCAACCGTGGGCAGCTACCTCAATCAAATCCCCTGACTCTACAACGGTAGATATCACCATCCGCGAAGGCATGAAATTTCACGATGGAATGCCAGTGACCATTGAGGACATAAAATTTACCTTTGATTATCAAAAGAAATGGAAAGCACCGTTCTTTACCTCTTCGCTGGAAAAATTCGAATCCATTGAGATTACAGGCAAGAACAGCCTGAGAATCAAGCTCTCAGAACCTCATGCACCTCTGATGATCAATTTTTTCGCCCAGATTTTTATACTGCCGAAGCATATCTGGAAGGATATTCCCGATAAGGCCAAAGTCGATGACGTCCTGAATTTTGCCAATGAAAAACCCATCGGAAGTGGTCCATTCAAGTTTGAGTATTGGGATCGCGGAAAAGAGATTAAAGTAGCAGCCAACAAAGATCACTTTCATGCTCCAAAATGCGCCGGTATCATTCGGATTGCCTATGGAAGCCATGATGCCATGGCTGCCGCGATTGAGGCCGGAGAATGCGACCGAACCCGTTATATCCTGAAACCTGCTTTGGTTCAGGATCTTAACAAGATCAATGGAATTGTCGGAAAAGGATTCCCAAGTCACGGTTGGTATGGATTTATGTTTAACCATCTCAGAGGGCCGCTGAAAGATCCTGTCTTCAGAAAAGCCATCGACCATGTGGTACCCCGCGATATCATTAAAGCCGCTGTGATGTCCGGATTTGCAGAAAAGGGCGGTTCTGTGATTGCCCCTGCAAACGAGTTCTGGCATAACCCTAAACTGCCTGCGCGTAGTTCCAGTATCAAAAAAGCTCGCGAAGTATTGAAAGCCGGGGGCTACAGTTGGGATGATAGTGGCAGACTGCTCTATCCATCCTAGGATTTGTGACATTTATAAACAAACCGGTTGCTGATGAACTAATTTTTCTTCGGCATCCGGTTCTAAATCCTAATATTAAGGTTTAAGATAGCTATGGCTGATTATATACTCCGTCGTTTATTCTACATGCTCATCACGCTTTTTGCGGTGGCCTCGATCCTGTTTCTAATGTTTCGCATGCTTCCGGGAGAGGCCACACTACAGGTCATCAGTCCTGCAATGGATGAAGCTGTGCAGGAGAGAATGAAGTCGGCATTTGGTTTGGATAAACCCCTCTTGCAGCAATATTTCATATATCTGAAAAACCTAGTCAGCATGGAGTGGGGGCGATCTTTTGTTACGGCTCAAGAGGTAACACAGATCGTCTGGTACCGTTTCTGGAATACTTTGCTGCTTATGGTTTCCGGGCTCTGCATGACACTTACACTGGGGATCGGTTTAGGGATTATAATGGCCTGGAAGCGAAACAGTTCCCTGGATATAGTGGGAACCATCGTAGGGCTGGTTTTCCAGGCAGCGCCCCCTTTTATTACCGGGTTGCTTCTTCTGATGATATTTAGCTACCACCTCGGGATATTTCCGACCGGCGGGATGTATCCGCCGGGAGAAAGGCCCGACAGTATATTCGGGCTGCTTCTCATGCCGGCTTTCTGGGAGCGGATCGTCCTGCCGACGTTCACCGTTGGCATGTATTATCTCGCCACACCTCTGCTGGTCA
>CAZLTD010000211.1:0-4396 GCA_964562385.1 uncultured Desulfobacula sp. | reverse complement strand
CCATGTAATTTCAATTGCTTACAACAATGCTGTTACCCCGTGAATGAATACAAAGTTTTCACTCATGTATGCCGGAGCATCTTTCAGCCTCGAAAATCGTCCATGATTTTCTCCGAGGAGAAATCCCTTCTCCTGTGGCGTCCTGCCACCCGAAGGGATTTAATCCGTAAAAACCATCACCTCACCCTCCGCTTCCAAATTTTTATGTAACCGGTATGTCCTCCCGTTTCCAGACTCCGGTCTCCGGTCTCCATGCTAAAACATCGGTATTCTTAGACTAATGGTATTGGTGGTTATATTTGACGTCCCCAAAGCCAACACTGATATTACAAAAGTCAGAATGGCCACATATTCAAGGCATCCGGGTTGAAGCACCAAAAGCCAGCCTCAGAAGTTAGCAGCCTATATATTGCAAAAGTCAGAATGACCCCATATTCAAGGCATCCGGGTTGAAGCTGTAGTTCACCTACCGCGAAACCCGGATAACGCGGAAGATGGGGCATTATGGCTTTCCCGCAGGGTAAAAGGTACGATAAAAACACTTTTTTATCGTACCTTTTATGCAATAATTTAGAGGACTCGCCTGATTGCCTTAGCCCTGTCCGCCTTCTCACTGTCCGACAGATCATTCCAGGGTTTGCCGAAAAAAGCGTCAAAGCCACCGGGATTATCCTCAAGCTCAAGATCCAGCCAGGACATGGCATTGAAATAGCCCGTGGTGTCCTCCTGCATGGCCCGGGCAGCCGCATCCCTAACATACTCCGCAAGACTGTCCAGGGGATCGTTGTCTTCTGCCGCCTTTTCAAAAGGATTGTACCCCGGCTCTTTGTACAAAACACCTGCCCCTTCCAGAATATCGGGCCTGTAAACCGTTTCAGGCCATGCTTCCTGCTCTACTTCCTCAATGGTCACTGAAACAGCTGCTTCAGGGCATTCCGTGATTTCCACCACACTCTTTGCAATCCTGTTGGTGAGTTCCTTTTTCTTCTCCTCGCTCCTGCCCGGGTACATTTTTACAATAACATGCGGCATTATAGGTCTCTCCTTTTAATATTTTATTTTTCAACAGACTTTATCATAAAAATATCAGCGAAGGAAAAGGATATTAATGGAGAAATGCCGGGAAAAAACAAAAAAAAGTGAAAAAATATTGAAAAAACTATCAAAATTAGGGGTTTTCACCTATTGCGCAGTAGACGATATGGGTGTACGAATGATAAGCGCGATTCCCTGAATCTCATTTTCAAGCTCTCATCGAATTATTCCAGGGAATATGCAGAAACAAAGATCATTAATATTTGCATGATATGCGGTTAGAAAACAGCGCTGTTTTTTCCTTAAAGTTGTCGGATATCATGATTATACCGTAGATATGCGGACAACCGGACAAATGCTTGTTCATACAGTCGCTGCGCTCCTGTATGAACGGCCCGGATGACTGAGGCATAAGCAGCGCTGATGAACAATCCGGATAGAACAGTTACAGCTAACGCTGACTGGTCATCCGGGCCGTCAGCAACAGGAAAACAACAAAATGAACAAACAAAGCAAACTTGAAATTGAAAATATTTGCAAAAAATCAAATGCCATTGATTTCAAATTTATCGATCCTGTTAGTATTGTTGTTGGTCACTGGACAAGACAAAAGTGCCAATATGGCTGTTCCGGCTATAACACAAATTTATGCTGCCCGCCCTATTCTCCTGATGCTGATGTGACCCGAAAAATATTATCAGATTTTAATGTGGCTTTGCTCCTGCGCTTTGGGCCTAAGGGGAAAATTTCAAAATCTGTTGTGGAGCTGGAACGTGAAATATTTCTTTATAATTTCCCTAAAGTGATCAGCTATGGTGCCGGACCATGCACCATATGTAAAGAATGCTCTTTTTCTGAGTGCAAATTCCCTCATCTGGCAAGACCATCAATGGAAGCATGCGGGATTGATGTTTACGCAACAGCAAAAAGAATGATTTTCCAATCAATGTATTAAAAACAAAAGACGATGCTCAAAATTATTATGGTCTTTTATTGATTGAATAAAAAAATGCGTCAGAGTCAGGTCTTGAAATATAAGGTTTTACCTTACAAAAAAGATAATTCAAAGCCTAACCCAGCGGCTCACCCCCTGCTCCGGTTTATGGGGAAGGTTCGTTCAAGATGGGGTCGGACCGAGCAAGACGGTTGTCAATTAAGGAAGTAGCTTAAAAAACACCCCTAAAAGGGGTCTATAATCGCTTTTTCGAGGTCCAAATGAGTCATATAAGACCGGAGAGCACTTGACAATACACCATATGTCCGTTATTTTACATTGAGCCTTAAATTAAAATAAGAAACGCACTAATTCAATAATTGAAATAAAAATATGAACAGAGATCTGCAAGGCCAATATATCAATATATCGACAGTTGGAGAAAAGGCTCAAGCATTCGTTCCAGCCCCGTTGCCACCGTCACCTCCCATTGAATGGTCTTCCGAACTCAGGGAAAAATTTGACCGGGCTCTGTTGGCTCTTGGCCGCCTGGACAGTGTCTCAGTATTGCTTCCGGACACATCGCTTTTCCTTTATATGTATGTGCGTAAGGAAGCGGTGCTCTCCTCTATGATCGAAGGCACTCAATCGTCACTTTCAGACCTCCTAATGTTTGAATTCGAGCATCAACCCGGAGTTCCCTTAGATGATGCACAGGAAGTAAGCAACTATGTAGCCGCTCTTAACCATGGTCTCAAACGACTTAGAGAGGATTTTCCTCTTTCGCTAAGGTTGCTGAAAGAGATTCATAGTGTACTGCTGTCGAAAGGTCGTGGCAAAGAATGTGATCCTGGTGAGTTTCGAAGAAGTCAAAACTGGATTGGTGGAAGTCGCCCTGGTAATGCCGCTTTTGTACCACCGCCACCTGAATACCTTCAAGAATGTATGGGGAAACTGGAGCTGTTTCTACATGATCAGCCGGAAAAAACTTCGGTGTTGATCAAGGCGGCATTGACTCATGTACAATTTGAAACCATTCATCCGTTCCTTGATGGTAATGGTCGTCTTGGCCGCCTGATAATAACCCTGTTGTTGTGCTCTGAAAAAGTTCTTAAGGAACCGATGCTTTATCTCAGCCTCTATTTCAAAACATACCGACAACGTTATTATGAACTTCTGAACGAAGTGCGGCTGACCGGCGACTGGGAGGCTTGGCTCGATTTTTTTGCCGATGCCATTATTCATACAGCAACAAAGGCCGTTGAAACTGCTCAGCAACTGATGAAACTGTCTGCTGAAGATGGGCTACGCATTAGCGGACTAAAACGCATATCCGGTTCGGCCCATCTCGTTCACAAGGCAATGCTCGAGCGCCCCATGGCTTCACCGAATTGGGTCCAGGAAAAAACACAACTTTCACCTGCTACAGTTAATGCCTGCCTGCGTGAACTTGAACAGCTTGAAATAGTAAAAGAGGTGACCGGAAAAAAACGTAACCGCCTGTATTCTTATTTTGAGTACATTCGGATCATGAGTGAAGGCACTGAATTACCCAGCTAAACCGGTGTATACCTATTTTTTGAAATTTTAAAGAAAACGATCTCAATTTCAACCAAAAAATGAACCGGGTGATGCCGGTTATTTTTGCATTACCTTTCATATCGCCGTATATAGATTTTTCAGTGTGTTCGGTTTCGAACATCTATTGGTTCATAATCGACCAATCGGGTTAGGCTGTTTCCAGCAGATCAAGCCTGATTTATACGATTCATTCATCATAGATAAGAGGCATAAAATTTGCACCTAATATAGGTTTTTAAACCGTTTTATCTGTTGTGTTGTTCACTAAAAAAGCATGCGGTAACGTCTTAATTTGAGCTTTTTTTCAAGTGTCAAAAGGCTTCAACAGGTAAAATCCTGGGGGTAATACTGGATATTTTAGAGTCATGTGAAAAATTTCAAACAGCTGAATCACATAAAAAAATATTTTATCACCAATGGGGAGCAAAAGAAAACAATGGCGCAACGAACTAACGATTAATAATAATCAATAGAATCAGCCAGGCAGGAGTCAAATGAAAAAAAAATTATTTCCATTAATATTGTTAATTGCTTTTGTATCCATGGTTCATGCAGGTTCTAATGATGAAACCTTAGCTATCAAAAAAACAGCTATGAATTATATGGAATCCTGGTACCAGGGTGATGAAAAAAAAATGGCCGAAAGCCTGCACAAAGATCTGGCAAAAAGAAGTCTTCGATTAACCAATGGCAAATTAAAACTGCGGCACACCAAATCAAGGGACATGAAGTATTGGACGGGTCAGGGCTACGGGAAAAACCTATGGCAGGAAACCCATAAAATAGACGTTACTATTTTGGATCATCACAAAGGGATTGCCAGTATAAAGGTTGTTACACCAGATT
>CAZLTD010000210.1:0-4442 GCA_964562385.1 uncultured Desulfobacula sp. | reverse complement strand
TTTATTGTTGGTCTCAAAAATGTGTGCTATACCCTTGCCAATGTGTTCTGTACAAAAACAGTTTCGAACGTTGCCATGAAAAATGACTTTAACAACACGATGAGAGCCCAATGGAATTTAAGTCTGTAACCATCAACTCCGCCCCGGATGTACTGGTGTCTGAAATCATTTCACAGATCCGTTCAGGCAGTCTTAAACCCGGTGAAGTCCTTCCGTCTCAGCGGGAGCTTGCCAAGATGTTTAATGTGGGTCTGGGCTCTGTCCGAGAAGCGATTAAAATTTTAAATGTCATGGCCTATGTTGATGTGATCCGCGGCAAAGGTACCTATATTGCCGATCCCATCCCCAAAGAAAAATCCGATGAAAACCAGTTGGAAAAGGCGCTGGAGGCGATGTCCGTGGCAGATCTGATCAAGGCCAGGGAAGTTGTTGAGTGTGGCGCGGCAAAACTGGCAGCAGCCAATGCGGATAAAGAAAATATCAAAGAGCTTGACCGGCTGGCACAGGAGATGAACAAGTCATTTGACGATACAGCCATCTTTTACGAGGTTGATTTTAATTTTCATAAGGCAGTGGCCGAAGCCAGTAACAATAAGGCCATCATTGAAATGGTCAGGATCTTTGTGGAGCGGTCACACAGCCATATCAATTTCATGAGTGACTCGTTGGGCATTGCCATGCCGTTTACCGTTGAAAAGGCGGTCGGGACAGCCAGAAAAGTCATTGACCGCATTAAGGCCGGGGATGAAAAAGGGGCTGAACACTGCATGAAGGAACATATCAATATTGTCTACGATCAACTGGATAAAACCTTTCTTGCCAAATTAAATCCTGATACCACCTGACCATCCTCTTAGGACTCGCACCAAAATTACTTGATCTAAATTGTTTTTAAAACCCCTTAAAAGACCGGGGATTTTAAAACAAAAGTTCAAATAAGGCAATGCACAGCTTTGCCCCTAAGTGATTTGGGAGCCGATCCTTAGCCCTATCCCCAGATTTCGACGGACCTGAAGTGAGGATGAATTGCCGCCTCATTGCCTTGGATTCCGGTTTCCTGCGTTTTCTACTTGTAAACTAAAACCAGTTTATTGAAAATTATTTGTTGACATTTTATTCACAATACCCTAATGACATTTGAAGTTAGGGAGTTAATGAGTTCCGAACAGTTGATTTGGGGTAAAGATTCAGTCTGTCATATTTTTATCCTGGTTGACAAAAGTATCGTTTGAACAAAAAAAACACTCCGGATGGGATTCCGATGGTTGCAGCAAAAGATGCCACCGCGGACAGACAAAACTACAAGGAGATTGACATGGATGAAGCCCCCGCTTTGGACACACTTTCTTTTACACCGTCCCTGAAAATATTAAACGAAGATCAGCTGGATGAGATTCATTTGGCAACACTTAAGGTTCTGGAAAAAACCGGGGTGGTCATCACGCACCCACATGCCCGGGAAATCCTTGTCAATGCCGGTTGCCGCTTGGACGGTGACCGTGTGCGCATGCCGCCCGAGCTGGTTGAAAAAGCCATTGAAACGGCACCTTCAAAGGTGGTTCTGGGGAACCGGGATGACAGCAGACAGATTGCCCTTCAAGGGGCCAATACCTATTTTGGGGCCACCATCGACTGTGTCAACTATCTTGATCCCGACAGCGCAGAACTTAGCGAATGTACCCTGGATAATGTGATTGCCATGACACGGTTGTGCGAAAAACTGGACTGCTATGACTGGGTCATGACGCTGGGTATTGCCAGAGATGTCCCGGAATATATGGCGGACAGGGTGGTTGCCAGGACAGTCCTTGAGAATACGGCAAAACCGGTCATCGTCTCCTGCAATGATGGTGACAGCCTCAAAGAGATCTATGATATGGCCGTTGCCTGCAAGGGCGGGGTCGAGGCTTTTAATAATGCGCCGCTTCTGGGTACCTTGAACTGCACGATATCTCCGTTAACCCACGATGACAGCCTGGCTGAAAAAAATATCGTGGCTGCCCAGAACGGCATACCCATTGTTCATTTTTCCGGTATGCAGCTGGGCGCCAGTTTTCCCGCCTCCCTTGCCTCCGGTATCGTCATGGGCAGTGCAGAATCACTGAGCGGTCTTGTGCTACAGCAAACCATAAACCCGGGAGCCCCTTTTATCTTTGGATCTTTTATCACTATCATGGATATGAAAAGCACCGTTTTTTCCTACGGCGCGATTGAAATGCCGATGATGGTCGGCGGTATGGCTCAGTTGGCACAGAAATATCAGCTTCCTTTTTTCAGCAGTGCCGGCTGCACCGATGCCAAACTTGTTGATGCCCAGGCCGCTGCTGAAGGAAGCCTTCAGGACCTGGTGATGGCAACCGTCGGGGGAGGGCTGGTTCACGACACCCACTGCTGGCTGGACCACGGCAGCACCCTGTCTCCTGCCTACCTGGTACTGGGTCAGGAAATTTTATCCATGGTCAAAAAATTTACACAGGGGATCGATGTCGCAGCCGACACCCTGGCCGTGGATCTGATCGATAAAATTGGTCCCGGCGGCACCTATCTGATGGACCTTCATACCATGAATAATTTTAAATCCGTTTACTATCCACAGCTTTTCCAGCGCACAAAGGGCCGGGCGCCCGGTTCGGATATTGAAAACACTTTTGAACAGCGCCTGAGGGCCAGAACACTGGACCTCATGGCCCGGGAGCCTTCCAACCTGCTATCATCTCACATTGTAAAAGGTTTTGACGAACGACAGGAAAACTGGTTGAAAAAGGAGGAGTAATTTCATGTCAGCGTTTAACTATATGGTCTCTAAAACCATCATGCATGTTCCGTCACCCATTGTACGCTTTTTTGCAAAGGATTATGTGGCAGGACCCTCTATTGAAGACGCCATCCGGGTTACCCGGGAGCTGTATGCCAAAGGCGTTATGGGTACCTTGGATATCCTGGGGGAATATATCACAAAAAAAGAGCAGGCCATTCCCTTTAAACAGGAGTGCATCCGGATTCTTGAAACCATTAAAAGAGAAAATCTCATAGATGCCAACCTGTCTGTCAAACCCACCCAGATGGGGCTTTTGCTGGACCCCGAATTTGCCTATGACAATATGAGAGAAATTGTCGCCAAGGGTGCTGAACTGGATATCTTTATCCGCATTGATATGGAAAATACCCCAAGCCTTGTGGACACCCTTGATTTTTATCGTCGGCTGCGGGATGAATTCCCCGACCATGTGGGGGTGGCCATTCAATCCTATATGCGAAGATCCCATGATGATGTCGAGGCGTTAAGCGATAAACCGATGAATTTCCGCCTGGTCAAGGGCATCTTCATTGTTACCCGCAAAGAAGCCTGGGTGGACCCAAAGCTTGTGACCCGAAATTATGTGGAACTGCTGGACCAGATGTTTGGCCATGGTGCTTATGTGGGTATTGCTACCCATGATGAGCAACTCTATTTTGAGGCGCTCAAATTGATCCGCAAATACAAACTTAAACCTGAACAATATGAATTTCAGATGCTGCTGGGGGTGGACCCACAGCTGCGTGATCTCATTGTGTCCGAAGGTCACAGGCTCAGAGTTTACATACCCTATGGCAAAGAGTGGCTGGGATATTCCAGAAGAAGGTTGCTGGAAAATCCCAATATTGCCCGGGCAGCACTTAAACAGATGCTCAAAGGCAAATAGCCGAACAAAAACAGAGATTAACAGACCAATTTTAATGTGCATCAACACGGTTAAGGAAGATAAATATGACGGACTTTAATAATCTGAAAGAGACATTGGTCAATCTGGACGGGGACCAATTGATACAGCTTGTGAACCAGGCTCTGGAGAACGGTGACACAGCTTCTGATATTTTAAACAAGGGATTGATCGCCGGGATGGATATTGTGGGGGAACGGATGGAAAACCAGGATATGTTTATCCCGGAAGTCCTGATGGCAGCCAAGCTGATGGGCCAGTGCGTAGATATTTTAAAGCCCCTGCTGGGAGATGAAGATGCCGCCACACGGGGATGTGTGGTGATCGGTACGGTAAAAGGGGATCTGCACGATATCGGGAAAAACCTGGTGGCCATGATGATGGAAAGCGCCGGATTAACGGTTCACAACATTGGTATTGATATTGAACCGTCCCAATTTGTCACTCAGATTAAAGAAAAAAAGGCAGACTTGCTCTGTTTGTCAGCCCTTTTAACAACCACCATGCCCATGATGAAGCAGACCATAGACGCTGTCGTTGAAAGCGGGCTGCGGGACCAGGTAAAGATCATCGTCGGGGGGGCACCGGTCACCCAAGGATTTGCCGATGAAATTGGTGCGGATGCATTTGCTTCGGATGCCGGGTCTGCTGCCAAAACCGCAAAAGCCCTGGTGGCCTGATGGGCATAGGGCTCACTCAAAAATAACTTTACATTTTGAGAGCCGATTCATCCTGCTCACC
>CAZLTD010000209.1:0-4465 GCA_964562385.1 uncultured Desulfobacula sp. | reverse complement strand
AAAATTTTTATAGTGTGAAGTATCCTAACACTTTTTTGTTTCGAAACAAATACGATAAATCGCAACGGGATATTTTAGAAATAAGGATCGGCTCCAAAATCACTTAGGGGCAAAGCTGTGCATTGCCTTACTTGAACTTTTGTTTTTAAAAACCTTTAGCAGCGAGTCTTTTAAGGGGTTTTGGAAACAATTTAGATCAAGTGATTTTGGTGCGATGCCTAAGTTTTTCTTATGTTGATAAAGTGCCTTTGGCTTCTGCTGATTAGATCAGCATCATTATCAAAGGCCTTTGGCAGGCAAGCTTCAGGCAGGCGAGAAAACTTTTTGGGCTGCAGGAGAAAGGGAGGTGATTTTAACAAGCGCTTCCCAGTCGGTATCATTTGTTGTGACGCGGACCACCTTTCCGTAGAACTCTCCTCCCTGGTGCTGGGGGGTCCCGGGCAGGTGCACCCGGATATTTTCCCATTGATCAATTTGCTCAATGGATTGGGAGAAAACAAGGATGGCGGATGTCTGGCAGGTATGGGTCATCCTGGCCTCTATTCCTTCGGTGTCCACGATTTTTTGATTCAAACGGTTGACATGCACGCCAATGTCAGATTTTAAAGGGTTGGGGATCTCGTTTTTTTTCGGCAGGAGAATGCTGTAGGGGCCTGACACGCCATGGATATCATAGAGGTTGATTTTGCCTGGAATCCCCTTCATTTGAACCTGTATGGTCTCCTTGACAAGGACATGGGGGATTGTTTTTTTGTAGGCCGCTTCACTGATGAGGACCTGGCCGCCAACAGTGTAGGATTCCATGCGGCCGGTAAAGTTCACATCAGATCCCACAGCCCCGTATTTTGACCGTTTTTCCGAGCCGATATTGCCCACCACGACATTGCCGGTGTGAACCGCCACGCCCATTTCCAGGCTGGCAATCCCCTCTTTTGCATTCTCCGCATTAATTTTCGCCATGGCCGACTGCATTTCAAGGGCACAGGCCACAGCCCTTAAGGAGTGGTCCTCCATGGGTTCCGGGGCCCCGAAAAACGCAAGGATGCCATCTCCGATAATCTCGTCAATGACGCCCCCGTGTTTCATGAGGACTTCAACCATCTGCCCCAGATACCGGTTTAAAAAAGAGATCACTTTTTCCGGCGGCATATGGGCTGTCAAGGCGGTAAAGCCCCTTAAATCCGACATCATCAACGTGATCTGCCTGGATTCCCCACCCAGCTTCAGGCCGTCCTCTGATTCCAGAAGCTTTGCCACCACCTCCTTTGTCAGATACCGCCCGAATGTATCCCGGATAAAGTCCTTTTGTTTCAGCCCTTCCACCATTTTTTCCAGGGATAGTGCAAGAAGTCCCACTTCATCGGTCCTTTTAATATGGGACAGATCCACGGACAGATCTCCCTTTGCAATCTGCCGGGTAATGCCGGCCATGGAGATCAGGGGTCTGGCCATGGAAGAGGCCACCAGGACACTCATCCCAAGCAGCATGAGGATCCCGACAACGGCCAGGGCAATTGTTTTAAGATGGAGCCGGTCCATTTCAAAAAACAGGTCGCTTTTTAGCTGCACAATACCGATGGACCATCCGGTGGAGGGAATACGGGCATAGGCCAAAAACGCCTGTTCCCCGGTCAGCTCAATGCCGGCGGGCATAAAACCCTCTTCGTTTCTGACCATTGCCCTGCCAAGCACCCTGAGCTCTTTGAGATTGAATTTGTCTGCAAGGGAGAACATCGATTCCTCCATGATCATTTTTTTGTCCGGATGGGAGACAAAGATTCCGGTCTCGGTAATAATAAAGGCAAACCCGTTTTTCCCCACATGAACCGACGTTACAAGTCCGGTCAGCCATTTCAAGGAGACATCAGCGGTAACAGCCCCTAAAAAAGAGTCCTTTTGCCATGGGGCACCGGGCCGGTACAAAGGAACCGAATAGGTGGTCATGAGGATATCCCCACCGCCAGTATCAAAATAGGGATCACTCCAATGGGGTCCATTTATGGCCCGGGGTATATAATAGTACTCTTTTTGAAAGTAGTTATATTCAGAGGATGCCAGCTGTTTATAAGTGACTGCTTTATCTGTACGGAAAAAATAGGGGGCCCAGGCATATTGGTCTTTAGAAAAGGCATGGGGTTCAAAACATATGGCACTGCCGAATATTTCAGGATTTTCAGCCACATTACTGTGGAGAAAAGAGAGCAGGACCTTTTCATTATCTGTGGGATGTGTCTTCAGGTAGCCGGCAAGGTTTTCCGGCACCTTCTGGACCGCCCGAAACTCCTGTTCAATTCTCCGGGACATGGAAACCGCCAGGTTTCTGGCATTGTTTTCAGCCGATTCAAGGATCATTTTCCGGGTATAAGTATAGTTGAACACTTCAACCATGGCCATGATCAAAAAGGTGCTGCCCAGAACCAGCAGGGCCATCTTGATCACAATACTGTTTTTTATCCGCGAAACCATATGACCCTTTTTGAATGATGAATAAGATCCATTAGATGGAAGCTATAAGTCATTAGCCTTTAGGTGTTAGCATAATGAAATTTATTTTCAACCCAAATAATTAAAAGCTGAACGCTAACTGCTAACCGCTCCATCTGGAAATTTTTAATTTCCGGATGGCACTAATTCATAGTTCTATCCTTCACTCGTACCGGATTGTCAAGGGAGAAATGAAACGCGGCCATGCGGATCTTATGTCAGACCCCGGAGGCCTCAATTTGCAGGCTTGATTCAAAATAAATGAAAAAAATAGCGAAAAAACATCAAAAATAGGGGTTTTCACCTATTGCACTATCGCAAATAACGGTGTACGAAAGATAAGCACGATTCCCGGTTTCCAGAAATTCAAGAACGTATCTGTCTCTCGCAAAGGATCGTTCAATGGCTTGATTAATTAATAATTTTGGCACTAACAAAGGAAAAACAAATGGATGATGTTAAAGCCAAGCAAATCGAGACCGAACTAAAAAGTAACGATTTTTCAGGTTATAAAGTCGGACAGTTGCTTAACTATGGAAAATCAGCAGCTGTCTTTTATGCAAAAAAAAAGAATCAATCATACGCTTTAAAAATTTTTGATCAAGAATTAATAGAAGCCTGTGGTTCAGAAATTCAAGAATCAAGAATTAGTAGGGAATTGGAGTTGATAGGTCATGATCATCCAAACCTTGTAAAACTATATGATGGTGGTTTTAATAAAGAATATAAATACCATTATATAATTATGGAATACATACAGGGGAAAAATCTTGAGCAAATCCTTTCAAGTATCTCTTATGAGGAAATAGACAATTATGTGGAGCAAATTGCAAAAGGTGCCAAATTTTTGGAAGAAAAAAAAATGGCACATAGAGATATCAAACCCGCAAATATTATGTTGAAACATGATAAGCAAACCATCGTATTAATGGATTTTGGTGTTATTAGGCCGGTGGCAGGATCCGGTTTAACAGATGGTGACAAATTAAAACCATTTGTTGGGACCTTACAATATAGTTCCCCCGAATTCCTTTTGAGAGAGGAAGAAGACACTGTTGAAGGGTGGCGGGCTTTAACTTTTTACCAAATAGGTGCAGTCCTTCATGATTTGATAATGCACCGACCGATATTTTCAGAATATCAAACACCATATGCTAGATTAGTCAATGCTGTTCAGAAAGTTAACCCCGAGGTTCGCAATGTTAAGGTAACCAACAGATTAATAACACTCGCTAAATGTTGTCTGCTAAAAAATCCAAGATCCCGTATTGAAATGATATCTTGGAATAATTTTTTTGTTAATGAAAATTTAGAACCTTTGGATGCACAAGATATTTTAAGAGAAAAAATAAAACTGAGGCGACTTATAAATAAATCATATGAATCGAAGAGAGAAACCGAGCCAGATTATGATTCTTTAAAAAAAGAATTTATGTATGCTACTTTGGATTTTATAAAAGAATGTATAAGATCTATTAGAAATGATAATAGCGATTTAGAGCTACCCCTTTGTACTATAATTGCAACCCAAACCGATTCAATAATTGCATCATTCGAAGAAAGTGATTTTTTAGGGATTCAAAACAAAATTGATATAGAATTCTTTGTTGATATCGTTGATGTTCAAGAAAAGGCGATCAAAATTTGGCTGACGACAAAGTCAAAAGGATCGCCCGATATTACTTTGGATGTGTTTTCAAGTATTTACGATGGGGATGCACTTTATACTGTTTTAAAAGAAAGTATCTATAATATTTTTAATGAATTTATCGAAGCATAAGTGAAATAAATTTAATAAATAGGGAAAAAAATGGATGACACTTGGTGGAGAAATGCTGATGAAATGGATGATGGCCAGAAAAAGGTAATTGGTTTACCGATAGATAAAAGTATTTTAGTTGTTGGGCGACCTGGATCTGGAAAAACAAACCTATTACTGCTAAGGGCATCATTTTTAAGTAAAGCAAACTATAAAAATTTT
>CAZLTD010000208.1:0-4470 GCA_964562385.1 uncultured Desulfobacula sp. | reverse complement strand
AGGGGTCAAAATTGGGCGCTGACAGGGGGTCATTTTTCGACGCTGATTGACAATTCAGAACTCAAAAAACGAATTGAAACGCTTGAAAAACGAAACGAAAAACTTGAAAAGACGTATGCAGAATATAAAAGAATCTGCAGAAATGAAGAAGAACGTATAAAAGAACTCAATTGTCTTTATCAGGTGGCCCAATACGTGGTTGTAGAGGGAGATTTGGACAGAGCGCTTGAGAAAATTGTTGGGATTATCCCGAAGGGGTGGCAATACACAGAAAAAGCATGTGCCAGGATAACCTTCAAAGAGGCGTCATATTTATCTACAGATTTCTTTGAATCGGATCTGTTTCAAAAAGAGGAAATTTTTTCCGAAGAACAAGCGGTTGGAAAAATTGAAGTTTTCTACCGGCAAGAACTGGATAATAACCAGATTAACCCTTTCCTTCTTGAAGAAAGAGATTTACTCAGAGGAATTGCTAATATCATCAGTTTTTATGTCAAAAAGCAACAGGATGATCAGAAAAGAAAAGTTATCCAGCAGCAACTTCTGCATGCGGACCGGTTAGCAACTATTGGGCATCTGGCTGCAGGTGTTGCCCATGAATTGAATGAACCTCTGGGAAACATACTCGGACTTGCACAGTTATCCCTGACTTTGAACGGACTGCCGGAGCAGGCAGAAGCTGACTTAGTTAAAATTCAGGACTGTGTGTTATACTCCCGTGAAATTATAAAAAAATTAATGGAGTTTTCACGGCAGTCGAGCCCAAGCAAAAAAGAATTCGAATTGAACGAGCTTATTGAAAGCAGTACGACTTTCCTGGAAGCAAGATGCAACAAGGAAGGGATTAACATTGTCAAAAAGTATGATGAAAATATTCTTATCACAGCAGACCCAACCCAGATTAAGCAGGTGATCACGAACTTGATTATCAATGCCATACATGCCATGAAAAATGGTGGAGAATTGACAATTACCACCAAAAAAAATGATAAAAAAGCCATTTTTTCCATTGAAGACAACGGTGCCGGCATCAGCAAAGAAAACATAGGACAAGCGTTTATGCCCTTTTTTACGACAAAGGACGTAGGAGAGGGAACAGGGCTTGGACTCTCTGTGGCGTACGGTATAGTACAGAGCCATGGCGGTGATATCAAAGTCAGCAGCAAAAAGGGCAAAGGATCAGTTTTTCAGGTAACCCTGCCTTTAAGGAGATTTGAATGAAGCCTAATCAGAGCAAAACTCGTATTCTGATTGTTGATGATAACAATGTGACCTGCGAAGTCATCCAGCGCAGCCTCGAACCTGAAGGCCACATTGCGAACAAGGCCAACTCTGTTTCCGAAGCCATTTCTTATCTTGAGCAATATACGGTCGATCTTGTACTAACGGATTACAAAATGCCAAAGCGTACCGGACTGGAGCTGATCCGGCACATCCGGGATCATGTTAAGAATATTGGCATTATCATGCTGACCGGATACGGGTCTATCGGCAGTGCTGTTGAAGCAATGAAGGAGGGAGCTGACGAATATATCACAAAACCATTTACGACTAAAGAACTTCTCGACACTGTTGGGAAAGCGCTCCAATCGCTGAAAGAAAAAAAAATTGATAGCGCCACAATCTATGACGACGTTTGGGAGAAATTCAAAATTATTGGAACCTCTCAAGCTATGTGTAAAGTTTATAACAAAATCGAAAAAGCCTGCAGGTCAGATGCAACTGTGCTTATAACTGGTGAAAATGGAACCGGAAAAGAATTGGTTGCCCGCGCAATTCACTATCATCATTCATCAAGGTTCAAATATCCATTTATTCCTGTTAATTGTCCTGGAATTCCGGCCAGTCTTTTTGAAAGTGAGCTGTTCGGACATGTGAAAGGTGCTTTTACCGGAGCTGTACAGAATCGTCAGGGTTTCTTTCAGACCGCCGATAAGGGGAGTATATTTTTAGATGAAATCAGTGAACTTCCATTTGATCTTCAGGCAAAATTCTTAAGAGTTTTACAGGAAAAAGAAATTTTTCAAGTTGGGGAAACAAGACTAAGGAAAACAGATGTTAGGATTATTGCGGCAACCAATAAAAATCTTGAAACTCTGATAGAAAAAGGCTTGTTTCGCCAAGACCTTTTTTTCCGCCTGAACCTTATCAATATAGAAATTCCCCCTTTAAGACACCGGGAGGACGATATTGTTATTCTCGCCAAGCATTTTGCATTGAAGTATGCCAAAGAACTCCAGATTGATGTGCCGATTATTACCGATAAAGCGATAGATGCGATGAAAAAATACAATTGGCCAGGCAATGTCAGAGAACTTGAGAATGTTATCCATCGTATGCTAATCATGAATGATTCTGACCCAATAGACCGCTCGGCGTTCCCTATGGAAATGAAATCGACTATTTCTACAATGGCTGGGCTAAATTTAAGTCTTGATGAAATGACAAAAAAATATGTAAAGAGAGTTGTCCGGCAGACAGGCGGTAACAAGACCAAAGCTCTCAAAATTCTTAAAATTGACAGGAAGACATTATTAAAAAAATTAAAAGATTAATGTATATCATCAAAGATGATCAATAATGGTATTTAAACGGACTAATTTGATGATCAGAGTATACCAGAACCAACCACAGTGTTTCTTTTCGGATTCGATCTCTTAAGCCTTGCAGGAGTGGGTAGAAGAAAAAAACAAATACAGGATTCAAATCTAAATTTAAAGGCAGTCTCAGCTATGGTTCTGCCTTTTTTTATATTACCGAATATAATATATTAAGTGGACTGAGAACCGGTATTTGTGCTTGGTAGGCTTGGGAGTTAAAAAGCGAGGACTTTATCTAAAAATCTTCCCACACAATATTGGATTAAGAAGCCACGATTATTATTAATAAGTCAACAGATTTACAATTTTAACTTGAACATCAGATTTTGTGATATGAAAATTCGCTATGGATGTGTAATTGAAATCAGAATTATCCAAATATTAACTTAATTTCATATAAGATATTTATTCCAAAAATTCGATTCGATTCAGCAGCAGGCCTGATGCCGGCGCAATCACCGGCAGAGGAGTTTTGTTTTCGCCGGTCAAAGACAATTGGATATCGTTAAGATCAATATCCCCCCGGCCAAGCCGTAAAAGCTGTCCCATCATCAACCGTACCTGGTTTCTCATAAATCCTTTGGACGTCACCTTATAACACCAGGTTTGGGAAGGAAAAAAACTGGCAGTAATCTCTTTGTTCTCTTCTATACAGCTTTTTTCTATGGTGCGCGAAAAAACAGTCTTTGGCGTGGGTTGAGTGCAGTACTGCCTGAAATCATGGGACCCTTCAAATAAAAGCGCACCCTTTTTCATCAGTTCAATATCAAGATCTTCCTTGAAAGATACCAGCAGGCTGGCACAGAATGGATGACTTTTGCCCCCGAATGAAAACAGATAAAGGTATTCCTTGGCTTTGGGCGACTGGATAATATTAAATTGCGGTCCTTTTGTTTCAACTTTTGTCACCCGGATATCATTGGGAAGATTGTCGTTAAACGCCTGTAACAGGAGAGCTGTGTCCTGTTTTTTTTTGACAAACAATTCAAATGCACAGTTCCCGGCAGACACCATGGCGTCTGTCCGGCTGGCGCCGAGTATTTTAAAATCAGTATGGCCCAGCACAAACCGCCCTGTCTTTTCCAGCATGGATTCAATGGTTTTGACCCCGGGCTGCTTTTGCCAGCCATGATAACGAAAACCCAAATATTGAAGGTGAAACAGATAATAGTATTTATCCATAAGCCCACTAATCCAGGTAGTCCGGATAATTCATGAAAGGTCTGCGTTAAAGCAGTTTTTCCCGCTTCATCTTTTCAACCCAGACTTCCTGGTCAAACTGTTTTGCCAATGCCTGTGACAAGGCATCCATTTTTGCCTCGTCACTGGTTTCAATCACCAGATCAGCCTCATCCAGTATTTTAAGCCGGCCGTGCTGCTTAAAAATATCAGCCGCCTTAACGACATCTGCCGTGAACCACCCTTTCATCCTCAAGAGCAGTTCCTCACCACTTAAGGTATGATCAATGGTAAGATCCACCCTTCTCTCTTTTGCTTTCCAGCCAATTTGGGCCTGCTGCTTGACAACAGGCCGAACAGGGTCATGAGCTGCAGCACACTTAAACCAGATCAACGCGCGTTCCATAGTTTTTACTATCCTTGCAATTACTTATAAAGGCCGCCTCTAATTTTTAGAGGTGCCCTAAAACATTAGTGGTCCAGGCATACATTGTCCCGGACCACTATAGTTTTGTACTTTCATGTTCTGACACGCGTATCTTATAAAGTATCCATACGCAGCTTGTCAATTATTCCTTGGGTGTTCCCATGACTTCGGCAAACATATCCAGATCCCAGTCGCGTGCTTCAGCAACATTCTGGCGGAATTTAATGAAATCCACGGTATCCTGGCCTGTAATTTTCTTGGTGT
>CAZLTD010000207.1:0-4649 GCA_964562385.1 uncultured Desulfobacula sp. | reverse complement strand
GTACAACCTAAAAAATGTGGCTTAACCCCCGCTCCAGTTTTTTGGGAAGGTGCAGTTTATAGATGGGTGGCTTAAGCTAATGACATTGACCAGTGAAGCGTAAACTATGGCATTTGTTTTACACAAATATACCGATACCTGGAAAATGCCGGAAAAAAACTGCCATATGCTCATTTAAGAACATGGTTGAATATGGTATGGATCAATATCTGCGGTAAGAACAGACAGAAAAGGCGCCACCCTGTTTTGATACTTTGAATTTAAGATTATTATGATCCGAAAAGCCACCAGCAAAGATATCCCCGGGATAACCCGGCTGCTAAAGTCGGAACCGGGCGTATGGCAGAAGGCCTGGTCAAATGATGTTTTGCAAAGAGCCCTTAAATCTTCCAACGGGTTGGCATATGTCTGGGATACCGGGGAGATTCAAGGGTTTATATGCGGTCATGATACCGGTTTTCGAGGCTACTTAAGTGAATTAGTAGTAGGGGAAAATCATCGACGAAAGGGAATCGGCACCCGACTGGTTTTACGACTTCAAGATGCGTTGATGAAACGCGGGTGCCATGTGATCATTGCCGATATCTGGCATGAGGCTGAATTGTTCTATGAATCAATGGGGTGGGCAGAAAGCTCAAATCAGATCAAACTGGTAAAAATGGATCTGGTTACGCCATGACTATTGTTGACCGGAGATGGTGGCCGTAATCCGCTGAATCCGGAGTTCAACATAGAGGGGAAAAGACAAAAAAGGGTAAAACAGCAGATTAACAATTTAAACATGTGTTAGGAGGGATATCTATGGACGCAGCAGTGATCGATCAGGTCCGGCTCAACTTCAACCCCACCGGTATTGCCATTATCAACGGTGCCATCGGCCTGATGATGCTGGGGGTGGCCCTGGAATTGAAAATCGATGATTTCAAACGAATCATTACAAGCCCTAAAGCACCCATGATAGGCCTTCTGGCCCAATTCCTCCTTTTGCCCGCCTTTACCTTCCTGCTGGTCATGATAATCAAACCCCACCCATCCATTGCGCTGGGTATGATGCTGGTGGCCGCCTGCCCCGGCGGGAACCTGTCCAATATCATGACCTATCTTGCAAAGGGCAATTGTGCGGTGTCCATCAGCATGACTGCGGTTTCCACCGTGGCTGCCATTGTTATGACACCGCTGAATATTTCCCTGTGGGGCGGTTTGAACCCGAATACTGCAGCCATTCTGCAGCAGGTCAGCCTTAACCCCATGGATGTGTTTATCACCGTGTTCGGCATCCTGGGCGTCCCCCTAACCGTGGGCATGCTCATCGGCCATTATCTGCCGGCCCTTTCCGAAAAAATTAAAAAGCCATTCAAAATTTTCTCCCTTGTGTTTTTTATCATTATTGTGGCAGGTGCCCTGGCTGCCAACTGGCAGAATTTCCTCAACTATGTCGGCATTGTGATCCTGGCAGTGCTGCTTCACAATGCCCTGGCCCTGAACACCGGGTACTGGTCGGGCAGAATCGCCCGGCTGCCGGAACAGGACTGCCGCGCAGTGAGTATTGAGGTGGGTATCCAGAACTCGGCACTGGGCCTTGTTCTGGTGTTTAACTTTTTTGACGGTCTGGGCGGCATGGCCATTCTCGTTGCATGGTGGGGGATATGGCACATTATCGCCGGTTTGATAACCGCCTTTATTTTCACCCGAAGACCGATACCAGAACAAGTGAATGCCCAATGAGCCAACCCCATCTTAACACCCGGTTTAAAAACAAGGTCGTAGTTATCACCGGCGGTGCCAGCGGTATCGGCCTTGCCACGGCCCGGGAGTTTGCCCGGGCCGGCGCGAAAATCGCCCTGCTGGATATGGATGAAAAAGCCCTGGAAAAGGCCTGGGAAGAGTTCAAAGGAAGGGATGTCCCTGTCATGGGGCAGGCCTGTGACATCACGGTCCAGGGCCAGGCCTTTGAGAGCATCAATGCCGTTATCGACCATTTCGGCCACATCGACATCCTTTTTAACAATGCCGGCATCACCCAGAGAGGGCTGTTCTCGGATACGGACATTGAGGTCTTCAAACGGGTAATGGATGTCAATTTTTTCGGCTCCCTCTACTGCACCAAGGCGGCCCTGCCCTCTTTGATCCAACGGAAAGGAACCATCATTGTCAATGAGTCCGTTGCCGGCATCGCCCCTCTGGTGGGACGGACCGGTTACAGCGCCAGCAAGCATGCCCTGCACGGCCTTTTCACATCCCTTCGCTGCGAACTTAGGTCCAAGGATGTCCACGTTATGATTGTCTGCCCCGGGTTCATCAAAACCAATCTCCAGACGCGGGCCCTGGGGGCGGACGGGAATATCGCCACCCACGACCAGACCACCATCGGACGTCCGGACACACCGGAACACGCGGCCCGGGCAATCGTTACCGGGGTGCTGAAGAAAAAAGCCAACCTGGTCTTAACTTTCATGGGGCGCCTGGGCCATTATATCCACTGGCTCTCACCGGTTCTGTACGAAAAAATGATGACCCGGCAGTTTAAAAAGGAGCTTGAATAAACCCATTGTCACGGCTTGACAAAACTTTAATCGAATACACCTTAATTCTTATAAACGCACCATTGGATTCACGCCCCACATGAACAGGACAGGTCGCTGATGAAACTTTTTTCGAATTCCAAACGATTTCTGGTACTCCTCGCCGTTTCAGCCATTATCATCGGCTGCTCAGCCAATGAAAGAAAAAAGCAGTTCTCGGAAAGCAAATGGGAAAAACAGGTTGAACAGACACGCACACAGGATCTTTATGCCCCCCATTTCAAGGACGGCCGGTATTTCACCCCCTGGATAGAGATGAGAGATAAAAGTTTTTTCGATGTCCTGGAATGGAAACTGTTCCACCGCACCGAATATACCCAAGAAGAGAACGAATTTATGCCCCGGGTTCTCCCGGACACTGCCGCCCGGATAAAGCAGACCACAGGTGACTTTATCCTCTGGATCGGGCACAACACCTTTTTAATCCGGGTCAACAACACCTACTGGCTCACCGACCCCATGTTTTCCAAACGGGCACTGCTTCCCCCGCGGGTCACCCCGCCGGCCCTTACCGTTGCTGAAGTTTCGGCCATTGCCCCGGATGTCAATATCGTGATCTCCCACAACCACTATGACCATCTTGACGCAGACAGCATGAAAAAACTTCCCCAAAACGCCACGGTCTTTGTCCCGTTGGGCCTGAAAGAGACCGTCATGGACATGAACAAGAAAAACGTCATTGAGATGGACTGGTGGCAGGAAAAATCCCTGCCGGGCAACGCAACGCTGGTCTGTCTGCCGACCCAGCACTGGTCCATGCGGATCGGCCAGGGACGGAACAAATCCCTGTGGGCGGCCTGGCTCCTTGCCACGCCAGACACCACCCTCTATTTCGGGGGTGATTCCGGTTATTTCAAAGGATTCCGGGAAGTCGGGAAAAAATTCCAAAACATTGATTACGCCTTCATGGCCACCACAGCCTACCACCCTAGATGGTTCATGTACTACCAGCACATGAACATCAAAGAAGCGGTCAAAGGCTTTGAAGAGCTCGGGGCCGACTTTTTCATCCCCACCCAGTGGGCCACATTCCCCCTGGGCAATGAACCTCCCGGCTATCCCGGCCTGGATCTTGGCCGCCATATCAAGGAAAACAACCTTGACCCGAATCAATTTAAAATCATGGATATCGGCCAGATCCTACCGATTCAGAAAAAATAGCATTTCAGGGAAGTTCTATCCTTTTTCGTTACCCCTGCCCGTTTCTTTTTCCAATTTTTTAAAATAGCTGTAAAAAACAGGCGTTTTTCTTCAAAAATAGGGGTTTTCACCTATTGCATCTTTAAAAATTTGGGTGTACGAAAGATAAGCTCCATTTTCTATTTGATATCGAATTGAACAGTTCCGGATAACAAGGGATATCAAGATTGGATAATATTCAGTATCGCGTGATATCCAGTTAGAAAACAGTGGCTATCAATATTTTGGGAGATCTACGGAACCACACAATTACATTGTTACGGAATAAAATTATGGAAATGAGCCCCTAAATGGAACAAGATATTTTATTAGAGAAATTAGATGAAAAAATAGAACGCATTAGCTCTTTGCGATCCGCCCCTAGGTTCTCTCCCTTGTACAAGAAATGGCACAGGGAGACAGAGGTTTTGTTGTTACGTGGATTTGGCAAAGACGCCTACCAATTAAATGATTTCAAGGCTATTAATTTTTTGTATCGCGGCGCACATAGGATGGGAGATTCTGCTCCATTCGATCGTAGATTTTATAAAGCGTTAGAAGAGGCAAAAGCCATTTTGACTTCAATAAAAGAGGAAATCGTTGAATTTGGATTAGATAGCTCAGATGGTGCAATTCAAAACCCAATAGCAGTTATAGAACACCTCTGCTCTCGATTTCATACTGTTGTTCGTCAACTCAGAATCAGGCATTCAGGACGTTCAACACTGGACGTTGAGGATGAATATGATGTTCAGGATTTGTTGCATTCTATGCTACGAATCCACTTTTCCGATGTACGGCCTGAGGAATGGACACCGAGTTATGGAGGAAGCTCTTTGCGCCTACCCCCAATCTTAGACCACGGGACTGGATTTCTTAGGTGGAAAC
>CAZLTD010000206.1:0-4769 GCA_964562385.1 uncultured Desulfobacula sp. | reverse complement strand
CCGCCAAAAACAAAACACGACCCCAAGGGGGCAACCCGAAAAATTGCATCTGTCAGCTATATGAATGTGGATGCGGATCAGTATTTGAGCCGGGTGAAAGGGATCTTTGACGTCATCATCATTGACATGCCGGATCCTTCCACTCCTGAGCTGGCCAAACTGTACTCTAAAGAATTCTACAAAAAAGTAAAACTGCATTTGTCGCAACACGGCATGATCGTTGTCCAGGCCACCTCCCCCTATCTTGCAAAGGACAGTTTTCTTTGCATCGGCAGAACCATTGAAAGTGCCGGGCTGTCAACCCTGCCCTTTCATGAAAATGTTCCAAGTTTTGGGGACTGGGGCTGGTATCTGGCCTGGCACCCGAATGTAAAAAAAAGCCGTATCACCCGAAAAATTGATACCCTTAAATTCCCGGTGGACACCCGGTTTATCACGCCAAAAGTTTTCAAAAGCGAACTTGTTTTCGGCAAAGGGGACCTTGACACGGACAATACCCTGGTCAACACGCTGCTCCACCCGGCTCTGTTATCGATCTACAATCATGAATCCTGGCTGCTGGATTGAACCTTTCACACCACATCCTAACGACAGGATTTACAACGCTCGCAGGTCATCGGTTCTCTGATAAACAGCATTCATCATGATTATTGCAAATTGCAGCTGAATATTATAATTTAGCGGTGTTCAGTAGTACACTTTAGCATTAACACATCTTTCACAGGAGACAGGGTCTTTGATACATTTTCTAAAACAGGTTATCCGGGCCGGATTAAAACGAAAAGGGGTCTCTCTGGTGCTGGCATATCTGGCGCTTTTGATACTATCCAGCGTTCTGATCCAGCTGGTTGAACCGGCAGGTTCCGCATTAACCCGGTTTGACCAGGCGCTGTGGTGGAGCATTGTCACCAGTACAACGGTCGGATACGGCGATCTTTTTCCGGCATCAAACGCGGGCAAACTCGTTGCCGTCATCCTTCCCATGTTCATGGGGATTGGACTCGGCGCTTCATTCATTACCCATGTGGCTTCATCATTAATTGAAAGGAGAGATAAAAGAATGCACGGAGAAAAAGATTATAAAGGGAGTAACCATATCGTTATTGTCGGTTCAACTGATGAGACAGAACAGCTCATTGAGCAGGTACAGCGGGACGAAACCTATGCCCGGATGGATATTGTACTGGTGGCGGACATTGACCGTCACCCGCTCCCGGAAATGGACAACCTTTATTTCATAAAAGGACGACCCGACACCAGTGCCGCCCTTTCCCGTGCCAATATTTCACAGGCTACCCGAATCGTTGTCCATACGGGAAACGACGAAGAGAGCCTGTTCGCCCTGATCAATGCGTTGAAATTAAAAAGCAGTTCATGCGAAATAACGGTCCGCTGTATCTCCACGCACTCTTTGGACACATTTTCCAGCGTCCAGGGAGATTTCCAGATTATCATGCAGATGACGGCTGAAATGATGGTCCAGGCCATGCAGGACAAGGTTCACCTGCCGCTACAGGTATTGTTGAAAAATGATGCCCAGGATGAAATTTATTTTATCCTGGCCCCTGAAACTGTGTCGTCCCTCAACTGGTGGTCTCTGCATACCTATTTCAAGGAAAATTTCAATTACCTGACTTTTGCCATGCAGACAAAAGACAGGGCCGTCATCATCAACCCTGCAGTTGACCAGGATATCAACAGCGGTGATGGTCTCTGGCTGATTGCCCCCAAACGTCCCCTTGATATTCAGTGGCCCGAATAAAAAAGCCATGGCACAACCCTTTGATCTTTTCTTTCATTTCGGTATCAAACACAACCAGTGCTGCGGCATTCCGGTTGTCTGGCTCAATGGCGGTATCATGGCCGATACCGGCAGTGAAAAAAAAGACTATATTTTTCACAACCAGTTCCGTTATCCCATTTATGCCGCAATGGTCGGCATGCGGCCGTTGCTCCTGGTTCAGGAGAAAAACCAATGCCGGTTGTATGATGAGCGTCTCACCCGGATAAAAGACCAGCTGAATCTCATCAATTCCTTTACCGGCTGTTTTCACGGATTAAATTTTTTCCCTCCCCTGTTTATTCATTACGACTATAGCATGCCGCCCTATTACATCAATGCAGGCGATCATTTTAACGGAACAAATCAATATAATGACCTCATAAATCCTCACGTGACCGGCGGTATCTACCTGAACCAGGTCTCTCCATCGGTGGCCCGTGTTTTGGAATCCTTTTATCAGGAAATGTCGACACATAAGTTTGATGTGACTGCCCGTCCCGGGGAGTACCGGCGTATGGCCAGGGAAGCGCTTTTCTGGCATGACAAATCAAACTATGTCAACCTGATGAATCCCTGTTCCCATGTTAATGATTTACCCTGCCATATCCCCAGTGCGCTTATGAGTTCCGATGAACTTGATTCGCTAACCTGGGAAACGTTGGTATCCTGTTTTTGTTCACAAACCCGGGGGTCATGCCCTGAAAGGCTTTACATTAAATCAGGGATTGAAGCCGCCGGGGAAGTGGCTGTTTCAATAACCCAGGACGACTTCCGATCTAAAATAGAACTTATTCGCAAGGAGATCCAAAAAAAAATCCAGATCATGGGCCGGCCGGATGTCTCGGTCAATCTCATTATTCAGGAGCACATCCACAGGCAGCACACAGGATCCCTGCCGGCCGGTATCGGCATAACTTATAATATTGTAAGCGAAAACCGGTTTATACGGCTGGGAGTCATCGGACAGATATATGAAGATCCGGAATACAAAACATTTATCGGCAGCTATCACTCCAGCCGCCTGACAGACCATGTGCTTTCGCAAGTCGGAGAAGACAAGATAATTAATTTCTTGCGTCTTTTTGCACAGAACCGGTATCGCGGCCCTGTCAACTTTGATGCGATCAGGAATGCTGACGGGAAGTACATGTTTATATACGACTGCAATCCGCGTCTTGGCGGAACATTTCCCGGACTGGCCTTCAAACTGTATCTGGAAAGCCAGGGGTTTTTAGTCAATAGTCTTTTAACTTTGGGCTACCGGGGCCGTTTTGTCTATCCGGACCTGAAATCCAAGCTTTTGCAACTGGATAATTTGGATCTTCTCTATACCTCAAAACGACAAAAAGGCCTTTGCCTGATTCCAAGCTTTGTGCGACCGGACAGTTTTGACGCTGCTTTTATCAATGTCCCCGAAGGCGAGATAAAACAGATCATTGAAAGCAGCACTCTCGATCTTCTATCTGATGAAACCCGGAAGGATCTGGGCGGGGTATATTTCTAACCCGGATATTTCACGAAACGAGCTTGGCTTGTCTGCAAGGCATCAGGTTGTGAAGCTGTAGCTGCTTTACTGCGAAAATCCTGTAACGAAGCAGACGATGTGAAATCGTTTCGCCTGAAAGGCGACACTTTGCCTCCTGCACTATAGGACACAATAGCATCATAACTGACTACCATCATTGAATATTTTAAGATCATTACTCATATTCTCATGAAATATTCGGACTAACCGGCGATCACGGAATACCCTCAATACCCATCAGGCATGGACAGCATAATATATGACAGTCATCACTACCGTATAAAGGGTTAGGACAGCCATCCACCGGCTGGAAAATTTAGGCGTTCTCACCGGCAAAAGATTAAACAGGCAAAGCCCCATAAACAACAGATACAGCCAGAGGGAAAAGGCGGCCTGCCCCAAAAGGGGCTCTGCAAGATAAAAGGCTGCCAGGATGATGACGTTATTGTCCAGTGCCAACCCTTTGTAGGTTCCCGAATCTATCAGCCCGTAAATGTTAAAATAGCTTAACCGAAGAGCACAGGTGGCCAGGATAATAAAAGCGCCGGGCAAAAATACCAGCTCGAACCGGCCGTAGCTTAGCAGAAACAGGGCCGGACAGGCCCCGAAACTGATCATGTCGATCAACGAATCAAGCTGAGCACCGAATTCTCGTTGATGATCCTGTCTTCCTTTGATGCCTCTTGCCACAATACCGTCCGCCCGGTCAAAAACTACGGCCCAGAGCATTGCGATCACAGCGGCCGAATGTAAAGACAGGCTGCTGCAGTAAAGACTGACTGCTGCGCAAAACAATCCTGCAAGTGAACAAATATTGGGCAAATCTTTTATGAAAAAAAAGACAGAGGGATTCTGCTTCACTTTAAGCCTCCTTTCGCCCGTGTGACAGCACGTTGGAAAGCACTTTTACAAGATGCCTGTTTTCTTTACTCGTCCTGCTGGCGATACGCAGATACCGATCAGATTCAGGCATGGATTTTCCCTGACAGTCCTTGATCAGCAAGTGGTGTTCCGAATATAGTATTCCGGCGATATCCCGGGCGCCCGGAGCATGGTCCGGAAGCCTGCAGAATACAAAGTTGGCATCCGGGGGCCACGCAATCATACCGGGAATGTCTTTTAATCCACGATAAAGAGTATCCCTGTCCTGTCTGACCTTTTCGCAGCTTTTAGTGAATGCATCCCTGTATGCCGGAAGAATCCGTAAAAATTCCTCGGCAATCGAGTTGATATTCCAGATATGAACACCGTACCGCTTTGACCCAGTCTTCATCAGCACTGGCCATATAGCCCAGCCTGATCCCACAGATGCCGAAGGCCTTGCTCATACTCTTAATGACGGCCAGATTGGAGAAGCGCTTGATTTCATTTTCCATACAACCTTGATTGGGATCACTGACAAAATCAATGGTATCCATTCACGGGGTGAAGCAGGCAAACCCGATCAGATCCAAGATAGAT
>CAZLTD010000205.1:0-4897 GCA_964562385.1 uncultured Desulfobacula sp. | reverse complement strand
CTGCTGACCTGGCTGGGGTCAGTCGTATGCAGTACCCGGCAAATATCCGCGTGATCCGGGTTACCTGCACAGGGAGTGTATCTCCCCATCATGTGTTAAGGTCCTTTCAACAGGGTGTGGATGGTGTCTTTGTGGGTGGCTGACACAAGGGCGAATGCAATTACCTGTATGGTAATTACACCACAGAGAAACGGGTGAAAATTCTTTCCCAGATGCTTGACTTCTGCGGCGTTGAAAAAGACAGGGTTCGTCTAAGATGGGTCTCCAGCGCTGAAGCAAACGAATTTATTGACGAAGTCGATGATTTTGCCAAGGTGCTCAAGGAACTTGGGCCGTCACCACTAAAAAATAAACAGGTAAAAAAGCCTGCGTAATATTAAGCCTGTTTAAAATAAGGATCGGTTATGATTGATCACGTAAAAGAAAAAATCAATGAGCTGCTTTCAAATGGATCTGTTGAGGGGGTTGTTGCCCTGACACAAATTCATGGCCATGTTGCCCCGCACCTTTTCAAGAAAGGTGATGACCTGGAACTCTTAAATCTGGGAGATCATGAGGGTGACGGAGATGCCCGATATCCATTGAACAAGGTGTTGATCACCCTGGCCAGAAAATATCCCGATGCCGTGTTCGGTATATTGGTCCGAGGGTGTGATGAACGGGGATTGTATGGACTGTATCGGTTAAAACAGCTTGATGAAGAAAAGGTTGTTCCCATCGGTATTGCCTGTTCCCGGGATCTTGCAAACGCATGTGAATGTAAAAAACCTTTCCCGGATGCATTGGTGGCCGGGGAAAAACAGGATGCACCAGAGGCAGTTCAGGTAAAAGAGGCGGAAGAAAAAGACGTCCTTGAACGGTTTACCTATTGGACAGATCAGTTTTTAAAATGTGTCAAATGCTATGGATGCAGAGATATCTGCCCCATGTGTTTTTGCTATGAGTGCAGCCTGGAGTGTGAGGACCTGGTATCCAAAGGGGATCTTCCCGTGGATATCCCGGTATTTCATTTGACCCGGGCCATGCATATGGCAGATCGTTGTGTGGATTGCGGACTGTGTGATGAGGCCTGCCCTTCAGATATCCCGTTACGACTTTTGTATAAGAAAACAGCAGACACAATGAACAGTGAATTTGGATTTACCGCAGGACTTGTAAAAGACGAAAAATCACCCTTAAGTATTATGGGGCCTCATGAAACCAAAGAATAGAAAGCAAAAGACAAAAGACATTGACGGTTACAATAACCTAAACAGACTTGTTTATCGCCTCTTGTCTGCAACAATGGGTGAAAGCTTTTAACTAACGGCTAATGGCTAAAAGCTAACAGCTTTATAATATAAAGGAAAGACCATGGATTACAGAAACACGCTGACAACCTGCACATATTGTGGATGCGGATGTACTTTGGCGCTGGAGTCCCTTGACGGAACGCTTACCGGAACCATTCCCTGCAAAACAGGTCCGGTAAATGAGGGCAAACTGTGTATCAAAGGCTGGAATGTTCATGAGTTTGTACAATCTGAAAAACGCCTCAAAAAACCGCTGCTTAGAAAAGACGGAAAACTTGTAGAAGTCTCCTGGGAGGAAGCTCTTGATTTTGCAGCGACCCGGCTCAAGGAAATAACCGATGAGAACGGGGGAGACAGTGTTGGGTTTTGTGCCTCTGCTAAGGTCACCAACGAAGAAAATTTCATCATGCAGAAGTTTGCACGCGCAGCCGTTGGTACCAATAGTGTCGACCACTGCGCCCGATTGTGACATTCCTCGACTGTGGCAGGTCTTGCCGCATCTTTCGGAAGTGGAGCCATGACAAACTCTTTGTCAGATCTTGAACAGGCCCAGGTGGTTTTTATTATCGGATCCAATACAGCGACATCTCATCCCCTGGTGGCCACCCGGATTTTCAGGGCAAAACAAAACGGGGCCAAAGTTCTGGTGGCAGATCCACGGAAAAACCAGATCGCAGCCTTTGCCGAAACATATGTTCAACATAAACCGGGAACAGATGTCGCTCTTTTAAACGGGATGATGAAGGTCATTCTGGATCAGGGTCTTGAAGACAAAAAGTTTATAGAGGAAAAAACAGAAGAGTTTGAAGCGTTTAAAAAAGTAATAGAAACCATGGATCTTGATGAGATCTCGAAGATTACCGGTGTTTTGGTTGAAGATATAACAACCATGGCATTGACCTATGCTAAGTCAGAGCGATCCGCCATTGTATATTGCATGGGAATCACCCAGCATACCAATGGGGTGAATAATGTAAAATCACTGGCCAACCTTGCCATGCTCACCGGTCATATTGGAGAACCGGGAACCGGGGTTAACCCATTGCGCGGACAGAACAATGTCCAGGGTGCCTGTGATATGGGAAGCCTTCCCAATGTATATACCGGTTACCAGTCTGTAACAAATGAGGCTGCCAATAAGAAATTTGCCGATGCCTGGGGCGTTTCAAAGTTACCGTCAAAAGTCGGATTAACCATCCCGGAATTTTTTACAGGCATTGACAATGATGAGGTTAAAGCCCTCTGGATTATGGGTGAAAATCCCGTTGTGTCTGATCCGGATGCCGATCATGTGGTTAAAGCGCTGGAAAAAGTAGACCTTTTAATTGTTCAGGATATTTTTCTGACACCCACAGCCAAATTAGCCGATGTCGTGCTGCCGGGTGTCTCTTTTGCGGAAAAAGACGGTACTTTTGTGAACACTGAAAGAAGGGTCACCCGGGTGCGAAAAGCCATAGATCCCATTGGAGAGGCCCGTCAGGACTGGCAGATTATCCAGGATATTTCCAATAAGTTCGGATATGAAATGAGCTATGATTCTCCGGAAGCCATTTTTACTGAAATTGCTCAATTAACGCCCTCCTATGCCGGTATTAATTATGAACGCCTGGAAGGCCCGGGGCTGCAATGGCCATGCCCGAGTGTTGATCATCCGGGAACACCGGTACTTCATGCAGGGGGTAAATTTACCCGGGGTAAAGGATTGTTTCATGCTGTTGAAATCAACCCGCCGGCAGAAGTTGTTGATTCGGATTATCCTTTCTGGATGACAACCGGCCGGGTCTATGCCCATTACCATACCGGAACCATGACACGAAATTCTAAACCGCTGGACAGTGAATTTCCCAAAGGGTTTCTTGAGATCAATCCCGATGATGCAGAAACGCTGGGACTTCTGGATGGTGAGAAGATAAAAATTGCCTCCAGGCGGGGCGAGATCGAAACACAGGCAATGCTGACCGAGCGTGTGGAAAAAGGGGTGGTGTTCATGCCGTTCCATTTTGAGGAATCCAATGTGAACAAACTGACCAACCCGGCCATGGATCCCATTGCCAAAATACCGGAACTTAAAGTGTGTGCTGTAAAACTTGAAAAAGTGGTATAACCCTGCTCTATTGGAAAGGATATGAAACCCAAACAAAAGGAGCAGGAATAATTGAGCCGGGAAAACAAAATAAAGGATTTTGAAGCACTGCGGTGTGAACACGGTGACTGCAAGACAGATCATCTGGAGCTGATCGGTGAAGAACCGTTGCTGTTAAGAATTGAGGATAAACCCTATTCGGTTGTCATGCGGACACCGGGAGAAGAGATTTTTCATGCCGCAGGCACCTGTCTGGGTGAAGGGATTATTGATTCGGCGGATGATTTTAAAACAGTGGGCTGGGATGAGAATCTGGACCCCAATATTGTGGATATCTGGCTGACCGGTGAGAGAAAGAAAAAGATACCCAATATTCTCAAACGTAAAAGCTATATCAGTCAGACAAGCTGCGGCATCTGCGGCAAGGGGATGATTGAGGACCTGCAGCAGGTGCTGGCACCGCTACAGGATTCCGGTACATTTGATATTGACCAGGTGTTTGCCAGTGCGGCCAAGCTGTCAAAGAAACAGAATTTTTATCCCATTACCCGGGGATCCCATGCCGCATTGATTTTAGACAGTCAGATGGAAGATTTAAGCTTTGCAGAGGATGTGGGCCGTCACAATGCCCTGGACAAGGCCATTGGCAAAGCGCTGATGAAAAACGAGCTGGACAGGGCAGGACTCTTGGTCATGTCATCCAGGATCAGCTATGAACTGGTGCAGAAAGCCGCCCGGGCAAAGATCCCGGTAATGATCAGCAAGTCTCGCCCCACCGCCATGGCCGTCCAGATGGGAAAGAGCCTGAACATGACCCTGGCGTGCGCATTTGAAGAAAAAAAGCTGCTGATACTATGCGGCGGCCAGAGGATAAAGCATTGAGAAAGCTGTTAGCTATTAGCAGTTAGCCGTTGGGAAAAGGGATATGGAATGGTTTTATTAAGAAACGAACACCTGACCGCTAACGCATATAAAAGAAAATAAGGGTACAAGAATATCATAGAGACAAAAATGAGATCGAATCCCAAAAAATTAGGAGGAAAACATTGAAAATTCTGACAACCGTAAAAAAGGTAGTTGATGTGGAATTGAATATCCACGTGGATAACGGTGCCATTGTCGAGGACGGGCTGCAGTATGTGATAAATGCCTGGGATGAAAATGCTGTGGAAGCAGCGGTACAGCTCAAAGAAAATAACGGTGCCCAGACGACTCTGGTAAGCATCGGCGGCGGTGACAATGCCGATATTATCCGTAAATGTTATGCCATGGGAATTGATGAAGGCATTCATGTGGATGACCCGGCACTGGAAAATGCAGATGCCCAGGTGTATGCCAAAGTGCTGCAGAAAGTGTGCGAACAGGGAGAGTATGACCTGATCATTACCGGAAAACAGGCCCAGGATACGGACAACGGGCAGACCGGAATTCTTTTAGGCGAATACCTGGACATTCCCTGTGTCAGCAATGTTATTGCCATTGAGCCCACAGATGACAGCCATCTGAAAGTCTCCAGACTGGG
>CAZLTD010000204.1:0-4931 GCA_964562385.1 uncultured Desulfobacula sp. | reverse complement strand
TCTATCTTGGATCTGATCGGGTTTGCCTGCTTCACCCCGTGAATGGATACGAAATATCGAACAAATAATTTTGAAAACATATACTCACCGGATTGATATTAATCACCATCACTACTGACAAAAGAAGTCAACGCCAATACTGTCAATCCTTTCGATCAACAAAACAGACAAAAGCAAGTCTTTTTCCTGCCAAAAGCTTATGTCCGTTTCCTGAATCATTCTTTCTGTAACTTTTAAATTTTCAATAGCTTTTACTGTTTCATTGATGTTGAGATAGCCGCCCAGACAATATGATTTTATTCCGAAAGAATGCTACAGCTTCTACATAAAAGAAAACTTTTACTTATTGACCAAGTTACTCAGATATTCTAAGAAGGTATCAATAATTTTTTAGTAGCCATTGATAACATAAAAACAAAGGGGATCATTTTTGAAATATAAATTTCTATTTCTACTCATTGCTGTCTTTCTATTATCAGGTTGTGCTACTACCTACAAACATAATGAATTAAAGCCAATAGCTATCAAACTTGACCCGTCTCAGGGGGTGCTTATCTCTATCCCTGAAGATGGTTGGTATGGGAACACACAGTACCGCAACTCAGGAAAAATGACTGCAAATGCTGTAAGAGTTGCTTTTGCCAAATTCACATCCGTAACTGATGTAACGAGTTCTTGCCATGGTGATGACTGTTTGGATTCTATTAACACTGAGAAATATAAATATTATGTAAAGCCGGAAATACTTCATTGGGAAGAACGAGCTACTGAATGGTCTGGTAAACCTGACAGAATTGAGATACAACTTGTGATCTTTGATGTAGTCACGAGAAACGAGATAGCCAATTCATCATATACAGGTAAAAGCAAATGGGCCACATTTGGTGGAGACCACCCTCAAGATCTTTTGCCTGAACCAACAAACCAATATGTAAGCTCTTTATACCAATAAGGCAATATTTACTCTCTCGATATTCAGGAAGCGGGTACGGATGAATCGACAGTTTTTATGAAATTCTTTTTAGGTCCCGGGAATAATTCCCTTTCGCATATTCTAAAATGTTTATCCATTGCGGACATATTATTGTCCCATGGACATGATATTTTTATTGCAGTGGCCAGTAAGCACTCCGCCTTTCTTAAAAAATCAGGATATGAACACTATATACTGCCGGACATCCAGGAAAGCGATAATGAAAGCTTCCCATCTTTTAAATGGTTCAGTAGTATAGATCGTATTATCCATTGCATCCAAGCCCAGACAGATCTGTTGCAAAAGCTTAATCCGGATCGTGTCCTGGGTGTTTTTAATTTCACCCTTCATATATCAGCCCGGTTGGCAGATATCCCTTATGATTCACTTATCTGTGGCTGTATGCTGAAAGAATCAAATGATATCTTAGGGTTTCATGGCGATGAACCGGACCTGACAAGCCAGCAAACCAATGTTGATACATTTTTCAATTTTGCAACACGGAAACTGAACCGGTCTTTAAATGAAATAGCTGAAACAAACATTGCTGATATCCGAGATCTATTAAAAGGCGAAATGACCTATTTATGGGATTTCCCTGAATTCATGCCACTGCCACCAATGGAGGACATGACTTACGTCGGTCCAATTTCATACCCAAAAAATGACCCCCACCTATTTGACGAACCAGTATCTTTTGAAACAAAGAATCCAATTACCGTGATATCTTTTGGTACCTGCTCGGGAAATCAGGCTGTATTGAAACGATTGGCAAGGATATGCCTTGATGCCGGTTTTAATGTCATTATTGCTGCCGGAGGGCAAAAAAAACCTTGTCAATGTTTCGGGAAGAATCAAGGGTGAAAATCATCTTGTTTCCGAATTTAACCCGGCTTTTAAAAAGAGCGTCCCTTTTAATCACCCATGGTGGTCAAATAACTGTATTTGAAGCCTTAAAGGAAAGGATTCCGGTTTTAGTCATGCCCTTTCAGCCGGAACAGGCACATAACGGCATTTGCTTGGAACGAATTGGCTGCGGAAGCCTGCTTATCCCGCCAAGACCATTTCGTGCAGGCCCTGAAGTTTATATTAAAGCCTTTAACGATATGTCAGATAAGGCCATCAAAGATAAAATCCGTTATCTTTGTAAAGATACAAAAATTGTTGAAAATCTTTTTGTCGCACAAAATAGACTTGATTCGTATACAGGTGCCCAAAAACTTGTATCGATTATAGAAAGGCCGCTGCCATGTCCATCGGTATTGTCCTAATTCACGGTTATACTGGATCAAAGCATGATCTCAACGATTTTTATAAGACGCTTTGCCACAGTTATGGATCCGATTCAGTCTCCATAGTTTCTTTACCATTTCATGGGATGGATCAGATTCCGGTTTTTGATCAGCAGGCATTTGAGCAGGCCATTATGGCATCGGTAAACGATTTTACAAAAAAAGAAAAAGCTCTTGTTTTCATCGGTCATTCCACAGGTGGAACCTTAATTTTATCCTGCATGAAACATCATAATATCATTCCGGATCTTTTAATATTGGCTGGAACCCCCAGACAGATTGATACCGGATATATCGAACGGTGGGGACATCATACAAAAAAGAAACAAGAACCTGATTTCACCTCTATTGCAAAAATGATCTCTCTAATTAATGCCATGGGAAAAACAATATTTACCAAAGACTTCCCGGTATTGATCCTGAATGGGGATGATGATGAACTAGTTTTACGACATGAAGCATCAATGTGGAGAGCAAATTTCACCGGTAAAAAGAGAGTTGCATTTATCCCAGGTGCGGACCATCATTTTCTAATAGACAATCGCATGCATGACATGTTTTTAGATATGATTAACCGGGCTGTCTTTGATATTAAAAATGATATTAAGGAGGCGTCAAGCCGATTACTGACACAATTGAAAAAAATAGAGCCTGAAGTCAATCCCTTTTTATTGCAATCACCCCAATCGGGTTATCATCTGTCCAAATGCCCCGGGGGTAAAAGAGTTATAGGAGAAGATTATCATTTCCCTGAATCAGTGGATTCGGATCCTGTTTTTGCCAATATTGAAATCACCACACACTGCCAGTTGGAGTGCCGGTTTTGTGCCAGGACAAAGCTGGGAATTAAAGGGAAAAACATGTCGGTATCAGACTTTTCAAGGATACTCGATCTTCTTCCCCATGCTTACAGGATCACGTTGGTAGGACTTGGAGAACCATTGCTTCACCCGGATATTATTGCATTTGTGAAAATGACTGTTTCAGATAATAGACGGGTAGCACTGGTTACCAACGCGATAAACCTAGATAAGGACATATCAAAAGAGCTGATTAATGCAGGACTTGAGTCTATCGCATTCAGTATTGATGGTCATGATCAGACAATGTCCGGGAAATTGCGATACGGAACGGATGTCGAAAAGGTGGTGCGCAATATCAAACAGTTTACAAGCCTTTGCAAAGTATCAGGCAGACAAATTTCAAAAGCTGTGTTTTCAGCTCTATCATTGATGTCCCTACCTTCTCTCGAAAAGTTGACAGATCTTGTATCAGAGCTGGGTGTCGATGTCCTGATGTTGTCTGACTTGAATTTTTCCCATAATGCAAAAGAATGCCTGTGGCAGAATATGGATACTTCCAAACTCAAAAAAATAAACACTGCCATCGGACGAGCCTTTACAAACAATTTACCGGTTCTATCGGTCCACGGACTTGAAGAGTTTGGATTAAGACATCGTTATAAGGATTTTCTGGCAGTACCGGTTTCGAAACTATATAAACGATCAAAATCCCATCAACATTGCCTTTCCCCCTGGCAGACCATACCTGTCAATGTGGATGGCGATATTACGATTTGTGACTGTCAGCCGGAAAAGAAAATTGGCAATCTCTTTTCAGATTCTTTTTCAAGCATCTGGAACGGAAACATGTTAAAGCACCATCGTCAAAAGATGATGGAAAAGACTCCTCCTTCTGCCTGCCAATGCTGCCCAAGATTTTAAAAAACAAGGTCTTGTTATTTTTAGGTTCTTGTAAAACGATTATGGGTATACTATAAATTTCTAATCTTTAAATCACTTGAAACAGAAACATTACAAAATCATAAGAAATAGCGCAAACTTGATGGTACACACAAAGGAGGAAACAATGAAGACCTTTTCTAAAATTACGACACTGTTTTTCTTAATAACGATAGTTACTCTTACTGGTTGCGCAACTAATCGAGGGATTGTTAGCCTACAACTGCCCGAATCGACGACGGTGCATGAACCTAATGGAAAACATATATATTTAGAATCAGTTGTTGACGAAAGAATATTTGAGGAAAATCCAAAAACGCAAGATATCCCATCTCTTGGTTTTGGTGGCGCTAAAAACTCTATAAAAGAATTGAAATTAAGGGCGATTGCAAGAAAAAGAAATTCTTTCGGAAAAGCGCTTGGAGACATCCTGCTAAAGCCTGGACAAACAGTTGAAACTGTTATCGCTGACGCATTAAAAAGATCATTTATTGAAACTGGATATCAAGTCATAGATGATAAAGAAAATATTACGGAGAATACTCTTATCTTGAAAGTAAAAATACGAGATTTTTGGGCTTATATGACTCCAGGATTCTGGGCACTCACTTTATCTTCAGATATCTCAACCGATATCGATATTACACAAATTGGAATTGATACCAAAACAATTACGGTACACTCAGAGGGGAAATATCAAATTGCATCTGAGAAGAATTGGATGGAAATTGTTCATCAATCCCTCCATAAATATATTTCTGAGGTAAAAACATCCTTTAAACATTTTTAATAATAAAGGCTTGCATTATAGGAATCTAACTTTGTTAAATCGTTTACGGAAGGGTGCTTTTCTTCTCTCATACGTCCTTGTGTGTCAATCAGCGTCGAAAAATGACCCCCTGTCAGCGCCCAATTTTGACCCCT
>CAZLTD010000203.1:0-5065 GCA_964562385.1 uncultured Desulfobacula sp. | reverse complement strand
TCTATCTTGGATCTGATCGGGTTTGCCTGCTTCACCCCGTGAATGGATACCAAAACACAGCATTGAAAAAGCTATCTATTATATGATCCGCTATCCCAACGGGCAGCACATCCAAAAAATCAAGAAAAGAACCTATTATGCAATGACACGTATAAAAGGCATTTCTGACGGTAAGGTCGACTATGACGGTTTTTTTAAGAATGATCACCTGGGCCGCCGGGTATCGGCCACAGCAACAATGGAAACGGCCAGTGTCACAACCACGCGAACCTATAACAATGCCGGCAGCCTTCTGAGTGAAGTGACACAGTCAAAAGGGAAGAACTGGTCATCAACCACAGAATCAATCCATGACTACAATGACAAAAACCTGTTGAAAAAAAAGACCACGGTTACAAGCATGAGCGGACAGAAAAACTCCTTTGAAACGATTTATGAATACAATGAACTGGAACAGCTGATCAAATTAAAAGACAAAACCTCTGAGTCCATATTCAAATATGACAGTGCCGGAAATATGGTTGAGTCTACCACCAGAGGCGACAGCGGCTACTGGTTTACCGTCACCAATGTTTACGACAGTGACGGTCGGAGCATTGAAAGCAAAAGCAACTCGTCTATGGGCATGACAAGTAAAACAACAAGCGAATATGATGCACATGGGAATGTTATTAAAAACATCATGACCACCGGCGACGGCAAGAAAAGTGTTTATCTTTTTGAATATGAACCCATTGTTTTCCAATAAGAAAGCAATCCGGTATACTGTTTGCATCTTCTTTTTTATCACCACAACCCTTTCGTTTTAGGAGATTGAAATGAAAAAAACGGTTAAACTCAGTATCTTTTTAATATTTCTTCTTTCAGCAGGCGCCATTGTCTTTGCCCATGGCTGGAAAGCACCCGAAACTGAAGGCAAAAAAACAAACCCCCTGGCCAAAACTGAACCATTTATAAACGCCGGGCAGGATCTTTTTACAGATCTGTGTTCCAACTGCCACGGAGAAGACGCGCGGGGAATAGATGATCCGGAAATGAACAGTTTTGCCCCACCCAATTTGATCAAACAACTGAAAACTCATTCTGACGGAGATTTTTTCTGGAAAATTCAAACTGGTAGAAATGAGATGCCCGCCTTTAACGAGGAGCTTTCCGATGATGAGACCTGGAAAATTATTCTTTTTTTGAATCAACTTTCAAAAGAGCAAGAATGATCTTCTTCATTGTTTCCTGATAAAGAGGCCGGACCTTTAAAAAACAATCAACACAAAAAATTCAAACCGATTATTTGCAGCACTGCGGCTTTCCCTTGGTCACTTTATTCAAACGCTTGAGATACCGCTGCCAGACCCGCTGGAAAAAAGATGCTTTTTTGATTTCCCCAGTTTCACCGGCGGATAATTCCTTTTTTTCATGGCTTTTTTTTGACATACGCGCCTCCTCTTATTTCCATAAAGATTCATGCACACTGTCCCTTTACAGGTTCAATAATCATGCCGCAGAGAAAACCCTGAAATTACAGAGGTTTCAGATCGGGTCATACCCGAAGGCTGAACACTATTGTTCACATAGTGTAGACTATTGTCCAAATTTCAGAAAACGATTTTACCCCGTCTGCTTCGTTACAGGTTGTTCGCGGTAAAGATATTACAGCGTCACAACCTGATGCCTTGCAGGCGAGGCAAACTTGTTTCCTGAAATATATATATTCAATTCCACGGCTCCAGAAAAAAGCTGATACATGATTTAATGACAAAATTCTTATCTCCTGTTATTATCTTAAAGTTCTGGTTTCTATGGAACCATGGATGCACCATGTTGTGGCATCATTGTTGCTGCAATCATCGCTAACAGGTGAATGTGTCTCACGGGAAAATGATTCTCACTTGGAACTGACTGATAAACGGAGATGAAAATGAAAAAAACAAGACTGATCATAACCATGGCAATCCTTTTGTGTCTATCTTTTCTCTTTCCAATCCAAGGTTTTGCTAAAAAAGATCCTTTTCTTGACGCAGGTTTCCTAAAGGCAAAAAAGAAGGTGCCTGTATTTGATTTCACTTTGGAAGACATTGATGGAAAGTACATAAAAATGTCGGATTTCAAGGGGAAAACAGTGCTTTTATATTTCTGGACCACATGGTGAACCTGGTGCCGGAAGGAGGTACCTTCCCTGATCAAGTTATCAAAAAGATTCAAGGACAAAGATTTTGTCATCCTGGGGATTGATATCCAGGAAAGCAAAAAAACAGTGAAAAAATTTGTAAAAAAGACCAGAATCAACTTTCCCATTCTCCTGGATAAAAAAGGCAACGTTGCCCGGGAATACGGCGTCCGCGGGACACCGGCCCATTTTCTAATCGACAATAACGGAGTCATCCGGGCCTATGCTTCGGGATTTAAAAACATGAACAGCAAAAGTGCCCGAAAACTGATCGAATTCATTATGGAAAACGAGTATTAAAAAATCTCCCCTTTTGGAGAACCCTTTACTATGCGCAATTGTCTAAAGGTGGTACCATGAAAAAAATCCTTGTCACACGAAAATATCCCCCAGCCGGGATTGCCATGCTTGAAAAAGAAAATTTTTCATTGACCCTGTGGGAAAAAGAGCGGCCCATGACCCGGGAGGAGCTGCTTGAAAAAGCCGCACGTCATGATGCCCTTTTATGCACCCTCACCGACACCATTGATGCAAACTTTCTTGAGCAGTGCCGCCACCTGGATATCATTTCCCAGTTTGCCGTGGGGTATGACAACATCGACATTGAGGCAGCGACACGCCTTGGCATCCCCATTGGTTTCACCCCGGATGCCATGAGCGAGGCAACCGCCGACATTGCCTTCGGTCTCATGATTGCCGTGGCCCGGAAAATGTTCTTCAACCACCGCGCCATTACCACCGGGGACTGGGGGTATTTCAACCCCACGGGCCATCTTGGGTGTGAGTTAAAAAACAAGACCATCGGTATTTTGGGTCTTGGCCGTATTGGAACCAAAATGGCTCAGCGCTGCAAAGGGGCCTATGACATGGATGTTATCTACCACAACAGAAAACCCGTGCCCAAAATGGCAGAAAATTTGAATGCAACGTACGTTGCTTTTGATGATCTTCTGGCCCAAAGCGATATTCTCAGTGTGCATTGCGCCCTGACGCCTCAAACAAAGCATCTGCTCAATAAAGCGGCCTTTAGAAAAATGAAATCCTCGGCCATCTTCATCAATACGGCCCGGGGCCCGGTCCACCATGAAAAAGATCTGGCAGAAGCCTTAATTCAAAAAGAGATCCTGGGTGCAGGCCTTGATGTCACAGACCCGGAACCCATGGACAAAAACGATCCCCTGCTCTATATGGAGAACGCTTGCATCCTGCCCCATATCGGGTCAGCCACCCACGAGGCCCGGAATATGATGTCTCAGATGGCTGCTGCCAACATTATTAAATTTTACAACACCGGGAGCGCCCCCACCCTTGTTAACCCCCGGGTATTGGCAAAATGACAGCCAGGCTTTTAGATCAAATGAAAGAAGATGCCCGTGCCATCTTTAATGCCGGTGTGTCTGCCGTGGACCCGGGTCACTGCATCAGACAGGCCTGCACTCTTGAAAACGATGTCTTGAACGTAGCTAACCGAGCCTTTGATCTGAAATCCTTTGACAAAATCATGGTCCTGGGGGCCGGCAAGGCCTCGGCTGCCATAGCCGCGGCCCTGGAAGATATTCTCAAAGACCGGATCGATTCCGGCATCATTATCACCAAATACGGGCACCAGGTCCCTTTAAAAAAAATCAAGGTTTTTGAAGCCGGCCACCCCATACCGGATGAGAATGGCATTATTGCCGCTGAAAAACTGCTGGCCCTTGCCCATACTGCAGACAAGACAACCCTGGTGATCTTCCTTGTCTCCGGCGGCGGGTCCGCCTTAACCCCCCTGCCGGTTCCCGGGATTTCCCTTGACGACAAACAAAAAACCACCACCGCTCTTTTGCACTGCGGGGCTGCGATCCACGAGATCAATGCCATCAGAAAACATCTATCACAGATAAAGGGAGGCCTTCTGGCAAAGGCGCTTGCCCCCGCGACCATGGTCGGCCTTGTGATCTCGGATGTGGTGGGGGACGATCTGTCCGCCATTGCCTCAGGCCCGGCAGTGCCGGATCCCACCACCTTTGAAGACTGCCGTGATATCATAAAAAAACACCAAATTGACACCACCCTGCCCCCGGTCGTGACCACCTATTTTAAAAAAGGGGCCAAAGACCTTGCCCCTGAGACCCTGAAGCCCGGCGATCCCATATTCAACACCATGTTTCACCAGATCATTGCCGATAATATCACTTCGCTGAAAGCGGCCCAGAAAAAAGCAGAATTCTTAGGGTACAACAGCCTGATCCTCTCATCCATGATCGAGGGAGACACGGAACAGGCCGCAAAGTTCCACACCGCCATGGCAAAACAGATACATGCCACAGGCCATCCCGTCAAATCACCGGCCTGCATTATCACCGGCGGCGAGACCACGGTCACCGTGAAAGGAAAAGGCCTTGGCGGCCGGAACCAGCAGTTTGCACTGGCCTGCGCTGAAGAGATTGCTGGCCTTGAAACCACCGTGATCTTAAGCTGTGGCACTGACGGTACCGACGGCCCCACCAATGCAGCAGGGGCCATCGCGGATCACCAAACCCTTGCCCGGGCAAAAGCCGCAGGCCTTGACCCGGATGCCCATCTTTTAAATAATGACGCCTACCCTTTTTTCAATCAATTAAACGATCTTGTCATCACCGGCCCTACCCGGACCAATGTCATGGATATACGTCTTATCCTGGTCCGATAGTCCTTTTCTATTAAAAAAGTACAACAAAAGATCAAATTTTTTACAAAAGTGAATCTCGCACCCGCAGAGCGGGTGGCATCAGGTAGCCCCCTTGAAGGGGGCGTTTGCGTTAGGAAAGCCCCGCTGGGGCTATTTCAAGTCAAGTTCCAGTTGCTGTTCATGTTTTTCTTGGTCTCGGATATATTTACGGATTACAGCTTCATCTAAACCAACCGTACTCACACAATATC
>CAZLTD010000202.1:0-5134 GCA_964562385.1 uncultured Desulfobacula sp. | reverse complement strand
AAAACCCGTAAGCAGCGAGTCTTTTAAGGGGTTTTGGAAACAATTTAGATCAAGTTATTTTGGTGCGACTCCTTAGTTTAAACTTTTTTTGCAGGATGAAGATGAAGTGACCTTAAAGAATCAGAAAAAGCAGGGAATCACGATAACCGGCAAAGGCCCGGCCGTCGTCCTGCTGCACAGCTCCATGAGTTCAAAGGATCAGTGGGCGGCCCTGATATCCAGACACAAATCCCGGTTCACCTTCATTGCCCTTGACCTGTATGGGTACGGTGACACACCTTTTCCGCAGGATCCCGCATCCTTTTCAACCCGGGATGAAGTTTTGTTAATCCAAAGAACTCTGGAACAGCACCTTGAACCCGACGCACCGTTTCACCTGGTGGGACACTCCTTTGGTGGCGCAATTGCCCTGAAACTTGGACGAGCCCTTCAAAACCGGGTGATGTCCTTAACCATATTTGAACCGGTCGCCTTCCACCTGATGGACCGGTCCGGTAATGCCTGGAAGGCAATTGAAGAGGTTGTCACACAAATTGAACATTTTTTGCAGTCCAAAGATAAGGTATCTGCCACGCGCACTTTTATCGATTACTGGTCGGGCAAAGGCACCTTTGATGCCCTGCATAAAAAGAACCGGGCCATGTTCAGTCACTTGATTGATAAGGTTGCACTGGATTTCAAGGCACTTTTCAATGAAAGGCTAACTTTAAAGGATTATGCTAAGATCAAACTTCCTGTCTGCATGATAAAGGGAGAAAAAAGCCCGGCAGCCTCCCTGGAGATTTTTGAAACACTTTCAAGAACCTTTACCAAACCATTAATCCACACCGTGGCCGGGGGACACATGTCGCCTATTACCCATTTTGGTCCGGTGAACCGGATCATCTCAGATTTTCTGCTGCATCTAATTTCATAATCAGCCCGGATGACTGAGGCATAAACAGCGTTGGTGAATACTCCGGATAGAATAGTTACAGCTAAAGCTGACTGGTCATCCGGGCCGTTACCTGCCGTGACATTTTTTAAACTTTTTGTTGCTGCCGCAAAAACAGGGTGTGTTACGGCTTAATTTAAGGGGATCAAGTATCTGGCCGTCCATGTAGAACCACTGGTCTTTCTCAAAAACAAACCGTGAATTTTCATGCAACTGCCCCACTTTTCCAAAGGCGTTGTAAAAGGCTGCAAACTCCACAGAGGCTTCGGTCTGATTTTCTTTGGGGTCATCTGCCCGGACTATTTTCAACCCCAGCCATTTTGTATCATTCACGGTTTGAATCAGCGCATCTCTTTCATTATGCTGTCTTTTGGACGGATGAAGGGTGGACATCAGGTATTCTATATTTTTTGTGCAAAAGGCGCTGTAGCGTGACCGCATCAACTGCTGGGGTAAAGCGGGCCTTCTAGCTTTGGTCAAAAAAGGATGACAGCAGGCCTCATACGGTGTATTGCTATGGCAAAAGCAGGGATTTTTCAGCATCATTTTAAATTTCTATAGGTTTTAAACTCTTCATTGGTATAGTGAAAATAATGGTTATGGACATTGTCGGCAAAGGTCTCATAAGCCTGGTACTCTTTTTCATCCAGGGATGCCGAGTAAAGGTTGACGATCAGGTCATGGGCGATATAGTCTTCGCTGATTTCAATAAATCCCTCATCCCGGGTCCAGGTCACCTTGCTGCTCTCCCCTTTTGACACCACCCCGGATATGGCATGTTCATTGTCGATAATGACCGATACGTACCTCTGCTTTTTTTCCGCCATATACCGTTCAATCCGGCGGTGGGGCACAAGGTCCTCATAGGGGTTGGACTGTCCGAAATAGATCCCCCGGATCATAACGCCTCTTTTTATGGCCAAATCCAGTTCAGGGGTCAATTCGCAAATTTCCTCATCCCAGATGGACAGGGCAATTCTTTTTTGCGCCCCTTTGATCAGCAGGTTTAAAAAACTGATGATATTTTCCCGCCCCTTGATGACCACAAGCTTGTCTTCCAACTTTTGTTGCTTGTACAGTTTGCCGGTGTATTGTGAAATATTGGAAAAGACATCATCATAGGACTGTTTTAACTTCTTGATAAAGATATCCGGTTCCACGGGGTAGTACTGCTTGTTCTTCTCCTGTGCCTGTTCAAAAACCATCTGTTTGGCAATCAGATTTTTTAAGACTTCATAAATCCGGGATCGGGGTATCCCGGAATTTTTGCTCAGGGTATACCCGTTTTGCGGGTACTCTTCCAAAAGCGCAAGATACGCCCGGCACTCGTACTGGGAAAACCCAAGTTTTTTCATATCGTTTGTGATCTGCTGTGAATCTTCCATTGATCCCCTCTTTTTTTAGGCTGACAGCATCAGCACAAGATAGGTTGCAAGCACGGATCCCAGCACCGGGATAATGATGCCGCCTTTCCAGAAACCGTAAACAAGGGCAAAGCCCATACCGCATATTACCGCCACAGGTTCTTCCGGAACTGCTGTGAATACGCCCGGAATAATCAGGGCGCCGATGGCGGCCACGGGGATGCATTTTAAAAAGGCATCCACCCGTTTGGGAAGCCGGCTGCTGTTGATTAGAAAAAACGGGGGCAGTCTCGGGCCGTAGGTTACGGCGGCCATGCCGAAAATCAGAGGAATCAGATTATCCATAGACCTTTTCTCCTTTTGGGGCCGGCATGAAAAAGGAGCCTGCAGATGCAACAACAAGGATGCAGACAATGATATTCCAACCGCCGGGAAGGATATCCAACTGGATCAGTATGGTATTCAAAATCCCGGAGGCGATGGTAAGCACCACGGCTTTTCCGGATGTTTTAAGCTCCGGCAGCAAAATGGCCAGCAAAAGAGAATACAGGGCGATTCCCATGCTTTTGGTCAAAACTTCCGGCAAAAATCCCCCCATGACATATCCTGTTACGGTGCCGCTGACCCAGCCTGCCCAGGCCGATATCTGCAGGGCAAAAACAAAAGTTTTGGACAGTTTTCTTTTTGAAAATGACAGGACACTGAAGACCTCATCCGTGACCCCGAAAGCAATTAAAAAAACGTACCGCTTGGCCATCTTCCCCATCCGGGTGGTAAGATACGCGCTCATTAAAAAATGCCGGAAGTTGACCAGAAGGGTGGTCAGTATAATACCGCCCGGCCCCATACCGGTCATCAAGAGGTTTAAAGCAATAAACTGGCTGGCCCCGGCAAAGACCACGGCTGAAAACAAAAAGGATTCCAAAAGGCTGATGCCGCAGCCCTTGGCTAAAATCCCGAAAGCAATGGCCGGGGGCACATACCCGATAAATATGGGGAAGCCGCCCTTGAGTGCTTCTTTTATATCAATGGTGTTCATCTCAATTCCCGTAAAAATCCATAGCTGCATTCAAAAATGGTCAATAATTCATTTAGTGACTATTGTAGTAACTACTATAGTCATGTCAAGGAAAAATATTTATAGCAGTTCCCATATTAACGTTCCGATTGAAAAAAGTATGTGCCGTTCCGGATAGGGTAAAAATTTTCACTCCTACACTCTATCTCCCTAACTGTATTTTCCGTGCAAAAGGAACATATTTTTGAGAACCGCTTTAAAATATAATACAGAGATCAGGAAATATTGACGAACTTCTTTGACTTGCCGGAGGAAAGAATATCCTGCTTTAGAAAACTGACAAAGGTTTTCTCGGTCAGGCTGGGGATCTTATCCTGGAGCTGAACCAGGGATATCTTGTTGATCACATCATTTTTCGCAGTTTTGATCGGGATGATCCGGCCTCTTTTAATATCCCTTCTGACAATATGGGAGGCAATAACCCCCATGCCCAGCTGATTTTTGATGCCGGTGATCACGGCCTGGTGGCTGTCCACGGTCAACACCCGGTTCAAATCCAGGGAGAACCGGTTGAAATGATGTTTGAACCAGTTACGCAGGGTCAAAGATGTTTTCTGGTAGGAGATAAAGGCCTTGGTTACCAAATTTTCAAATGAATGATCCCCGTTGATCTCCCTGTCATAATACTTTTTAGAGCATGCCATGACGACCTCTTCGTCAATCAGGGGTTCGATACTATATATCCCGAAATCTTCCTGGACCTGATCCCTTGTTAAAAAAACATCCACCATCCCGAAATCAAGCTCCCCGCTCCTGATCATGGGGAATATCTCCGATGGGTCCCCCAATTTCATTGTGAAAACCACCTCAGAGTACTTATTCCTGAAAGCGGCCATAAGCCCCGGGAAATAGGATTTCCCAAATTCAATGGGTGACCCGATCCGGATCATGCCGGACGGGATCTTTTTGGCCTGCTGAATCCTCCTGATCCCACCTGAAAGCGTCATGACAAAGGGTTCCACAATTTCAAACAACTCTTCACCGGCAAGGGTGGGCACAAGTTTCTTGTGCAGCCTGGTAAACAGCGGCACATTAAGCTCGGCTTCCAGCTTGTTTAAGGACTGGCTGATGGCCGAGGATGTGATATTCAGCTCCCGCGCAGCATGGGCCACACTTTGCTGCTGGAACACATAATAAAAAACCTTGAGTCGGTTAAAATCCGGTAGCATTAGTTAAACTTACCCTAAGATTAAATTGTTTTAATTTTACTTAATATCAAGCATACCCTATATTATCAACATAATAAAAAACATTTGACGAACAAAACGTCGTTATAAATACAGAACATAAATATCTGGAGATACGCCATGAACGATTACATAAACAAAATAACACAGGTCATTGTATATTTTTTCACCCCTGAAGATTCTGCCACCCCCATTCAAAACAGCACAATCTCTTTTAACATTGAGCACGACATGATCGGCATCGGATCCGCCAAAGCTCTTTTCTGGGTGATGAATTCCATTATTTTCATGATGGGAATATCGGCCTTGTAAGACGAATGAGCACATTACGTATGGGCAAAAACTTGCCCATATGCAAGGCGCAAAAAGTTTTGAAACCGGAGTGTACTGCGGTACATGAGGATTTCAAAACTTTGAAGCAACGCAGCAGATGGGTGAGGTTTTGCCCATACACCAATAAAGTGAGCTGTTTACCAAAACATTAAGACCAACGATTCGATCACCGGGATCACCTAGTACTGTTGATCAGCGTGCAATAATGACCCCTACATAATAAAATCAGCGTCGAATA
>CAZLTD010000201.1:0-5554 GCA_964562385.1 uncultured Desulfobacula sp. | reverse complement strand
CCATGTAATTTCAATTGCTTACAACAATGCTGTTACCCCGTGAATGAATACAATTCAATTGTTCTCGTTTGTCTGAATAGTCCTCTTGGATTTCTTTCCACTCCACTAAAAGTTCGTCACCGTTATCAAGAATGTACTGCTCCAACTCCATTGGCAGTTCCCAATCAAAAACATCCAGCTCGTCTAATTGACATTCAATCTCATCAATCACTTGTCCCCCAGGTAACATTTATTCCCTCGCCCCCTGTTTTGTTTCGGCTTCTTTTTTGCGGTCATCATAAATTTTTTGATCGTGCTCCCAATTATCACACACAAAGCTATAACTACCCACAAGGTCAAGACACTTTTTTATTGTAGTATCATCTCTTGTATAGTAGCAGTTCCCGCAACATTTTAAATCTTGTATGTCCATGTTTTCTCCTGGCAGACCCGCCGGTATCGCTGTTGGCTTGCTCTATTAAAATGGTAAGGGCCTTTTCAATTTTCATAGATATTCCCGATCTGTATCAGTTAAATTTCAACTTCAACGGTTTTGCGCTTCTCGCCCGTTCGCGGATCAACGTATCTGCGCAGCCGAACAAAAGGTTTTCCATAGATCATCCGATACTTCTTGCATCCTGGATCGTACCGACGTAAAGTATTGGTACATTCTGCATATGACCAATAATATTTTTTTGTATCCTTCGACATCACAACCTCAGTTAGCTATATATAGCTAAAAAATAAAGTTTTTACAAAAGATCTCCTATTTTGCATCTCTTTTAATATTTACCAACTCTAATGCTTTAAGCATTTCATCCGGGTTATAGACCGGTAGTTTAGATTGCTTGAACCCTTTCAGATCTCTTGTGATTACAGCCTCAGCTCCGGCATGACGGGCGGCTTGATATAATACGGCATCTTCAAAATCAGAAAATTTTGCAACCAGTGCATCTTCAATCACAGATCTATTAACAGCGGCAATTTCGAAAAGCATCATGAGTTCCTTGATCTGATTTTGTGCTCTAACCGGTCCCATCACCTTGGTTGCCAGATAATGGATCGTTGTTACAGTGGTGGCACCCAGAAATCCGGAGATCTTTCCGGATTCAACAAGAGACATCAGCTGGCTTGCCGGCTCTGCAAAAGGATCTCTGTCAAGCATCACATCAAGAACCACGTTGGTGTCAAACAGAATCTTCATAGATATTTATCTTCCAGGTATTTTTCATAATCCTTTTCATCAACACCAGAGCCTTTTAACGATCCCCTTAAAGACTTCACAATAGGAGTGATTTGTTGTTTGCCTTTTGAAGGTTTTTGATCCAACAGGTAAAAATAATCTGCAACCATTTGAGAAACAGATTTCCCCATAATACTTGCGTGCCTTTTTGCAGACCTGATCAGGTCTTCTTCAAGCCGAAGGGTGAGTTTAGTATTCATACTTACCTCATTTATTATGACGTATATGTTTATAAAAAATATACGTCATAATAAACCAATTGTCAAACTCAATTATTCTGGTTCCTTTTATTCTCATTAATTTTGTAATTCTGTAATATCTTATAAACAGTTGAGCGTCCAATATTCATCTGCTTTGAGATATCAGTTGCTCCAACGCCTTTATCATAAAGCAATTTAACCCTCTTATGATCAATGTGGGGTTCGGTTTGCCCTCACTGCCGGATGCGAACATCAGTGAAGGGAAACAGGCAGTGCCGGCAAGACCAGCAGCTGTTTTATACAAAAAAGTGCGACGATTCATATTGTTTGCCCCTTTGGGTTAAAAAAAGAATGTGTCCACATTATCAAGGTCCGGCTCTGTGTTTACCGGCTTAGAATAAAAATAATAGCTCGCACTTGAATACCCCTCCAGATTGCGCAGTGTTTTAAGTTTTTTACGCTGGTCAGGCGAAAGTGTCTGATTCACTTTGGCAAAAGCATCTGCATAAAGATAGGACATCTCCCCGTCCAGTTCACCATATTGCCTGCCCAGATTCATTACCTTTTCCATATCCGGTTCGCTTCCTGCCAGATATTTCCGCAATTGGGTTGATATCCCCTCCCGGACATCGATAACTTTTCTGAGTGCATCTGCCTGCTGGGCCGGGATGCTTGTGATATGACTGCGCTGATCAGAAGACAAAATACTTAAAAATGCTTCGCCACTGTTGCCGGTTATGCTTGTACTGATATCAAAATCCCGTTTTCCCATGGCCGGCATGTCTTTCATGTAAAAACCGCCAAAATAGGTTCCATGCCTTTCGGGACAGAAATAGACATCTGCTTCAACAGAACCTGCGATCCAGCTGAAAAACTCAGAGGCATACGTCATATAAGCCACATTAACCATTTTGGACTGCCCTTTTTTGCCGCGTTTTAATTTGCCCCGTTCATCCACAGCCGGCCAGGTGTTGAAATCACCAAATTTCATTTTCCCTAAATAGGCTTTCTGATCAGGGGCCAGGGATAATGCCTCTTCTGCCATGATTTTTGCACGGTTCAGGCTGAGTTCAGCATCCAGGGCAAAAATCCCGCCAACATATTCAATAACAGCATCTTTGTTTAACCCTGTACTGCCGGAAGGCCATTGATGATCCTTCTGCATATGAAAGGCCTTGATAAGACATAGCCGCATTTTTGCCAACTCTTCCATTTGAGGCGCCTGTTCAACTGCAAGGTCCAGAAACTTTTTTTTCTGAGCACTGTTCAATACGGTAAGAACATTCCCGGCCACCCGATTAAGGAACATGGGGTTATGCCCTTTTCCTGCTGCATCAATATCGCGCATATATTGAAACCCGAAATAATCACACACCTTCCCCGGCGGAATGAAGGTCGAAGCGCCAAAATCGCCGGTCAGAAAAGCAAGTCCGTTAAATGCAATAGTATTGAGCTGAGCCCGATCCGAAACTGCTTGAGAAATTGAATATTTACCTTGCCCCTTGTGAGATTGCCGGTTCACCTCGCCTGATAGAGAATTCTCCTGCTGAAGCGGCGGCTTTTTTTCATCCCTCGGCTCATCCTGACGTCTGTGTTTTCGCCCGCCCCTTTCAATTTCATGCTGTTTGAATTCATCCATTGATATGGTTCCATCCCCGTCAGTATCAGTTTGTTCAAATCTGTTACCACCTGATTTCCCCCTTTGGGTTTCATGAGCCGCCATTTCGGAAGAAGAAATAACTCCATCACCATTGCTGTCGATTTGCTGAAATTTATTTTCCATCCGGGACTGTTCAGTGTCTGATCCATCTTGTGCTGCAACCGGATTCGCTGTTAATATACTAATCACAAAACTTAAAGCAATAACCCATACGGGCAAATGATGCTGAATGTTAACTAATCGGTGCCTGGTCATTTGTGCCTCCTTTTTACCATTATAAAAAACAAAATGGCTTACGTTATAAAATTCTGATGGTTTAACTCAAAATTAACACAGTAAAATGAAAATAAAATGAACTGAGATGAAATTTGAACCTCCCTGAAAAACTAAGAACAAGTTTAGTCGCTTCCCTGGTAAAATACTCGGACAAATTGATTGTTTCTTGGATAGTAAAAAAGCAATCAATTTGTCTATTTATGTAGCGCGTTTTTTTTGTTGCGAGTTTGACCCCGCCTGATCCCACTGACCCCGCCCCCTATTTTTTAAATAATACCCCGCCAACCCTCCGTATCGGCCGATCATAGACCTGAGGAGGGCCAGGCCTATCTGAAAGCAGTATTCAATAACAGAAGCATTGTGGGGGGGATCAGTTCAAATTTTTCACTGAAGACTATGTCAAAAATAAAATCCCCTCGATAGTGCAACCAGAGGCCACACTATTATTATTATGTTGCGTGTTGCCATAACCTGCTAATATCAGAGTAAATTTTGATTTTCATCTGGTAAAGTCATATTGTTAAGAAATTCAATGCGTTAAAAGAGAATTTCAAAATTTCTAAAAAAACTGGCAACATAACATTTTGTCCATTTACGGAACTCACCGTGTCTGGCACAGGCAATTCCAATCGTTTAAAGACTATCAAGCCAAGCCAGAGTCTCCTCATTGTTTTCCCAATCTATAAATACCTTGATCTTCTGGTCATTTTTCATTTTCGATTGTGTATATTCAACGAACCTTTTCTGGATATCTCTTTTGCCAGACAGATCAATTTGCAAGTAATCCATGGTGGAGTCTATGCTTCGGTGGCCAAGACGATTTTTAATGTCAGACACTGGATAGCCTGAAGCCAGCATATTCACAGCGCATGAATGCCTAAAGCTATGAACCGGGCTCAACCCTTGGATACGTTTTTTGGGCAAAGCTTTTGATAAATATTTTCTGCAAAGCCGGTTGATGCCATGCCTGGTAAGTTCCATTTTCCGTTGATTAACAAACAAACGGTTAGCGTAAATGGGTTTGGGATCAACACGATAATTTAATATGTATTCCTTGATAAGGGAAGTTGTCTTAGGCCAGAGATTAATCAACCGATAGCGGTTTCCTTTCCCCAGGATAGCAAGGGTTTTATTGCGGTGATCAAAGTAATCAAGTTCCAGGGTCGCTATTTCACTTGCTCGTGCACCAGAGTCAAATAAAAGATGAAGGATTGTATAATCTCTCATACCCTGTTTTTTAGTGAGATCAACGGCATTATAAATTTTATTGATTTCTTCCGGGTACAAAAAACCAATCAGCTTTTTTAAAGCTCTTTTTTGCGGGATATGTAAAATATTTTCAGCAAGCTGTCGTTTGGCAGGATGCATGAACCGGATCATTTTCCCCAAAGATTTTATCGCTGCCAATCTATGGTTCCGTGTTCTAACACTATTATGCCGATGGGATTCAAGATGGTTTAAAAAAGAAAGTACCAGATTTGCTGACAGGTGATCTACTTTTAAAGACCTGATCTTAACGTTATGGTGCTGTGCCATAAAAGGGATAAACAGGGAGAAGGTTTCCCTATAGGCTTTAATACTTTGCTCGCTGACGCCTTTTATCCGAGGCAGGTAATAATCAAAAAATTGCTGTAAACATGTGGATAATTTCATATAGGCCCATATTTTTTAGCAATTGAAAAATCAAGCATCTGTTTTCGGTGCTCTGCATCCAGAACCCGCAGGTATATAGTGGTATCTTTGTATTCGCAGTGCCCCATGTAAACAGCAAGGACAGGCAACGCATTCTGGGGTGATTTGCCTTGTTGCTTAATCCGTTTTAATGTGTTTACTGCAAAAGAATGTCGCAAGCTATGCGGTGTTGGAGGAAGAAAATTAGTCGTTCCAATTATTGTTCTTGGCTGTTGAAGTTTAATGTCTTTGACAGCCTTTTTAAATCTTTGAGTTACATAACTTCCTGTTAAACGGGTGTGGCCGTCTCTGGTCAATAAATAAGGATCATTTTCCCCTGGGCAAATTGCTTTTTTAACACTTAATAAATTGTCAATTTCAGATCCTACCGATGCCGGTATAGGAATCAAACGATCCTTTTTAAATTTGGTTTTTTCAATATAGATTGTTTTTTCATCCGGCCGGTAATGATTGCGCTTAACCCCGATTTTTGGACCACTTGCTAAGGTGGAATCTGCGTCCTGA
>CAZLTD010000200.1:0-5561 GCA_964562385.1 uncultured Desulfobacula sp. | reverse complement strand
TTCCATGTAATTTCAATTGCTTACAACAATGCTGTTACCCCGTGAATGAATACGAGTTTTCAACAAAAAACAAGCGGGATATCAAAGGCTTTACCCCGGAGGCCATGGATCTTATGATCCGGTATCTATGGGAAGGCAATGTAAGGGAATTGAAAAACTGCGTGGAAAGAAGCGTGGTTCTGTCCCGGTCTGATTACATAGGGATCGAGGATATAAGATTTTTATCGCCGGATCTTGAATCGTTGCCTGATAATGGCATGGACATCGGCAATACCCGCCTGTCCGATATCGAAAAGCAGGCCATTTTGACCACCCTTGACGCCAGTGACGGCAATAAGAGCGAAACCGCACGGCGGCTGGGGATTACCCGGAAAACACTTTTAAAAAAGTTAAAACAATATGGGAAATAAATTGAATATGAATGATACCTATACACTTGAACCCTGCATGATCGATGCTGTAAAAGCCCTGGACGAATACATCACCCGGACCACCGGAACCCAACCGACACAAAAAGAGTTGTCCGAAGCCCTGTCCAAGTTTTTTGTCTTAAAAGAGATAAAGGAGTTTATCGAAATGAGCCGTAAAGGCAAGAATTTGGACCAAATTTAGATTAAATTTTTCGTTTCTATACCCCAAGTCCTGATTCGTAATAAAATGTAACTCCCTTCATTTTGATTGCATAATATAATTGTGTTATATTATGCGTATAATCCAAATTGATAATCGTAAGGAAAATCGTACCATGGATGAGCCGGTTCATTATTTGAAGAAGGAACTTTACGAGTTGGTTCAAAAAGACTCTACCGTATTTGAATTCATACAAAACGGTTCGTTGGATGGTCTTTGGTACTGGGACCTTGAGGAACCTGAGCATGAATGGATGAATTCGTCTTTCTGGAAGCTGATGGGAATTGATCCTTCTAAAAAAAAGCCTTTGGCATCTGAGTGGCAGGATTTGATTCATCCGGATGATCTCAAGGTGGCATTAAAAAACTTCAAAGAACATTGCAAAAATCCAGATCACCCCTATGACCAAATTGTTCGCTATAAGCACAAAGATGGTTCTACTGTCTGGGTTCGTTGTCGGGGACTTGCTATCCGTGATTCTTCCGGCAAACCAATACGTATGCTGGGGGCTCACAATGATCTGACAGAGCTAAAAAAGACAGAAAATACCCTTAAAATCAGAAATGAAGAATTAAAATTGTTGGCTCACTATGACAGCCTTACATCTCTGTTAAACCGGCATTCCTTTCAGGAACAGTTTGAATCACAATTACGAATAGCAGGCCGACAGAAAAAATACATTTCACTGCTTCTGGTTGATATTGATCTGTTCAAGCAGGTGAATGATCGTTTTGGGCATCTCAAAGGAGATGAAGTACTTCAACTTGTTTCACATTTAATCAGTAATGAAGCCCGAGATAGTGATATTGCAGCCAGATTCGGCGGCGAAGAATTTATTTTATTGCTTCCTGATACAGATGAAAAAGGCAGCTTAATTGTCGCAGAAAGAACTCGCCTTGCTGTGGAGAATCATATTTGGGAAAATATTGCGATTACCGTTAGTGTCGGGGCCTCTACTTTTTCAGGAACTCAAGTTGCAAAAGAGATGATTCCAAAATTATGCAATGAACTCATAGATCATGCTGATAAAGCCTTATATTACGCAAAAGAAAACGGCAGGAACAAATCGTGCCATTATAATAATTTTAAAAGTGGTGATTGATCCAAGAATCATCAATCTTGCAGAGCTAAAAGCAAGCCCATCGTGAGAAAACCTGAAATAAAAAAATGCCAGGAGAAGGCCAATTGTTGAGAATCAACTTTATTGAGTACCTAATATATAGACTTTAATGTTTCAAAGATCTGACTGCGATTGCTGTTCCTGTGTTAACATCCACAAATGGCCACATGCCGCAACCACTACCGGTTTTGAAACCTTCAATTGAAGAGTTGGAATACCATAAATTGCACGCGGAGCTTCTAAGAAATGGTATTAAGATATTGACCTCATTGGCCCTTCTCGAAACGGTCCGAAGTTCTTTTCGTGAAGGCATTCTCCACCCTCCACCACCAATGGTGAGATTAGAAATCCATTTTTTTGATTCATGCCACCCCATATTTTTTTCAGGTCCAAGGAACCATTCAAGACTGGTTGCGCTATCAAAAACAATACCATTGTTACTCTTTTCATATTGACCATCTCGCTCAACAATAAGAGTCTCTTCTTTCAACATAACTTTTTTTTCTTCCTCAATCCGTCTTAACTCCTGTTCCAGTTTCTTCCGTTCTAATTCTAATTTAACCTTTTCTCTTTTGATCTTTTCTATTTCCAGATCTTTTTTTCTCATTTCAAATTCATTTCGTTGTGCTGCTAATCTTTCTTGCTCTGCTTTATTCCTTGTTTTTAAATTTTGTGCAGTTGCATGTTGATTGCCAGTTTTCATTTCTGTGTTGAAATAAAACTCTCCCATCAAAGAGGAAGATTCCCATGGAATTTGTTTGTTGTGTGTGAGTGTGGCAACAGCGATCCTTACATTCTTGAAAATATCTTCAATCTTAAGTCCGGGCTCGACTATGTTTTTAAGCAGATATTCTGTATAAATGCTATTTCGTCCTTCCCCATCAGCAGCCACTGAACCCGGGGCAGTAGCGTAGGCCACTATGGAACCGCTTGGTGCAACGACTCGGGCCAGTCCACGATTTGATGATCGGAAACTTCTGGCATAAGGGTTATTCCGGCAGGCATCTAAAATGATAATATTTAAACTGTTTTTTGCATCCGCCATTTTCCCCAAGACTTGCCCTGCGTCAACAGATTCAAACTCTATATCTGATTCTGATTCGATGTCAGCATTTACCGGTACCAGATAGTTATGTCCTTCGATCTGCATTCCATGTCCGGCAAAATAAAATAAACCCACACCTTTTTTCCGGCGTAATTCAATTCCAAATGCTTTTACTGCTTTTTTAAAATCCTTTCGGGTGGCATTGAGCAACAGTGATACCGAGAATCCGTTTTTGTGTAAAATAGTCGCAATGTCTTTGGCATCATTAATAGGATTTTTTAAAGGAGATGAAGTATAGTTGGAGTTTCCAATAACAAGAGCTGTTCGATTACTTGCATGCAATACCGCAGTATCAATCAAAGCGAACAGTAAACAGAATATCAAGAACTTTTTTGTCATTATCATAACTCCTGTGGACATCGAATGAGAGTTTGTATTGACATCATAAACAATAGTTTCACCTAATGTATGTGTCGAAGCTTTTTCCTGCTTTTCTAAAATAATTGCAATACTTCCGAAATTTTGTACCATTGAAATGAACAAAAAGCCAGAAGAAGACCAATTGTTGAGATTCAACTTTATTGAGGACTCAATATATAGATTTGGATATTCTACCATGCGATAGTGCAAAGTTCAGATTTGCTCTGGACTTAACTACTTGCGTTTTAGAACCAGTCTGTTCCCTGGCTCATTTTCAGCAAAGACCTCGTCCATGGTTATTTCCCTAACAATTTTGATAAAAGCCGCTTATTTCCGGCATCAACATCCCAAAAGCCATTGTGTTGAAAATTCTTATGTTTTTTGCCTTTTTTGCGGAACCCCTTGATTTTTGGTTATGCACAGGCTGATGAGCATAAATGAGAAGAGATTCAACTTTTTTAATAGTCTCTCTATCCGGCTTTTCAAATATTTCAAAATCGTCTGATTTTTCCCAGCTTTCAAATTTGCCGATACTTGCAAAAAAGATCTTGCTTGGACCAAACCGCTCCTCGTCCATCCAATAGTCATGCTGGGTCAGTCTTTTTTTGACCCCTTGTTCTGTCATGCCAATATAGAGCAGAACATTATCCCCATAAACCGGGTGTGATCCATATATTTTATATAGAACAAAATTTTGGTTTTCTTCTTTGGAGAGTTCAGATAGTTGCTCATCTGAATATGGACCTTTCCAGCAAACCTCATAAATTTCTTCGTGATGTTTCATCAGTGAATACTCCATTTTATAATTGTTTAATTGGATTCAGGTAGATGTATTATACATTTAAATCTTACATAAGAAAAACTATTTAGAACCAAGAACGGGTCTACATGAAGGGATCTTGGTTCCACCGATGCATAATTTGAAAATGGGTACAAGGTGGGTCTTTGGGAAATGGATTAAATGAGGCAGAGCCTCAAAGAGGCTCTGCGCTACAAGGGTTAACCTATCCGGCTACGTCGATGCCTGGGTCACACCCGAGGTGCTCGTCAGGGTTTTCACATTCGAAATTGCTGTGTCGTGTATCTACGTGGCCTTCACTTGTTTCTTCTTTGCTTTCGATGTAATCGTTTAATTTGGTAGTCATTTTATCACCTCATAATATTTGGTTTTTAATTTTAGCCTTTTTCTTTAAGTCTCTGCCTTTTTCGTTTGGCTTAGATATAATGTATGGCTAATTTGAAAATGTTCAATAAGGGATGAATGATGGTTTTATGATAGTTAAAAACTATCATAAGATTTATGACATGGACAACAGGAACGACCGAAGATTGGCCGGCCTGTTTTTCAGTCCAAGCTTCTTGCGCAGATTTTTTCTGTGGAAACTGACCGTTGCTTCAGAGACAAAAAGAACTTCAGCTATTTCGGATGTGGTCTTCCCATCCTTGACCAGTGAGGCAACCTGAATTTCCTGGGGGGTAAGCATAATGCCGGAATTGTTTAAATTTTGCATCAACGGAGAGATAATATCATTTAGATGATCATCAATAATGTTGACCAGTGTTCTATCCTTTTCACTCAGGGTGGCGTTTTTAAGCTTGCTTATGTAGGGCAGAATAAGCGTTTTAACATTTGATAGAAATTTTTTTTCTAAATCCGCCTTATCCTCTTCTCTCTGCTGGATTAACACCTTTAAGGCAATATTGGATTCATTCAGGCTCTGGTTTTTATCTTCAAGCAGTTTTTGATTTTTTTTCAAGGCTTCCTGGGCCAGTTTCAACTGGGTAATATCTTCATGGGAGATGATAACTTTCACAGGGCCGTCTTCGTCCATTAAAACTGCCCGCATATAAAACCACCTGGAACCGGCCGGCGAATGACACGGATAATCATATAAAAACTCATCAACCTCACGGTTTATAACCTGGCGTATTCCTGAAACAACGGCCTGGGCATCTTTGATGCCGTCCCTTCCTGCTGCTTCGCAGACTCCCAAGTAGTTCATCTGTTTGAAATTAACGGTTCCGGGCAGGCCGTTGGCCATGGAAAATTTTTTCCACGCAAGGTTTGTTTCAAGGATAACCCCATGTTCATCAATAATTGCAATGTGAGCAGACAGAGAATTAAAGATTTTACGAAGCAGTTCTCCAGAAAATAGAAATTGGCGTTCCCCGTTCGTATCCATGATATCCACCAGATTAATAGTAAATTGAGGTATCAGTTTAACCTGATTTATCAGCTATAGTAAATAGCAGAAATTTTTTAACAATAGAGTGATTCTAAAAATAATGCCCAATGCTCATCAGCGTTATGGTTAAACCGATTGTGTAGGGTCATTACCCGTTCCA
>CAZLTD010000199.1:0-5866 GCA_964562385.1 uncultured Desulfobacula sp. | reverse complement strand
GAACTGCCGGCAATTGTCACTGTTTCCGACAGTATTAATGAACCCAGACTGCCTGCCATGCGCGGTATCATGATGGCAAAGAAAAAGAAAATCCAATCCATGGATCTGGCCGCTCTGGGAACTTCCTTTGAAGAGGTTGGCGGTAATGCCATGACATCTGAAATTGTTGAATTCATGAAATCTGAAAGCCGGCAGGCCGGACAGAAATTTGAAGGCGATGCCGCTGAAATTACTGCCAAGGTCGTTAATCTTCTGGCCGATGAAGCCAAGGTTTTTTAATCAGACAGTATTGTAGATGAACCTCAGAAAATAACCGAATTCAAAAGGAAAATATATTATGGCAAAAATACTCGTAGTAGCAGACATTAAACAGGGAGTCCTCAAGGGCAGCACTGCCGAACTTCTTTCAAAAGCCAAAGCGCTGGGCGCTGAAACGGCTGTTGTGGCAGCAGGTTCCGGGATCGGATCTCTGGCAGGTGAACTGGCCGCAGCCGGCAGTGATACCCAGTACATCGCCGATGATGCAAGTCTTGAACTTTTCAGCGCCGGCCCCTTTGCGGCATGTGTGGTGGATGCGGCCAACCAGTTTGAAGCCGACCAGGTATGGTTCGGGTTTTCAGAAGGCGGGAAAGCATCAGCTCCCAGGGTGGCGGCCCAGCTTGGCTGTGCATGTGCATCAGAAATTATTGATGTAACCTTAGACGGCGATGTTCAGATCGTCAGGCCCGCCATTGCAAATAAGGTGTTGCAGAAAATTAAAATCAACTCTGAAAAACTTGTGGCTGTTGTCCGTGCCGGCGCTTTTGAAGCCGATGAGAGCGTATCCGGCAGTGAAAACGTTGTCAGCCTGAGTGCACCTGCAGCAGATCTCAAAGCTGTCATTAAAGAACTGGTATCCGATGCCAGTGGTGATATTGATCTGGCAGATGCCGATATCGTTGTGTCCATTGGCCGCGGCGCCAAAGACCAGGCCGGTGTTGACCTTGTCAAGGGTCTGGCAGATGAGCTGGGCGCAGGTTTCGGATCATCCCGCGCAATGGTGGACGGCGGGTTCATGGCCCACAACAAACAGGTTGGCCAGACCGGTAAAATCGTGGCCCCCACCCTTTACATGGCCTTTGGTATCTCCGGTGCCATTCAGCATCTGGCAGGGATGAATGGATCCAAAACCATCCTGGCGGTGAATAAGGATCCGGAAGCACCGATTTTTAATGTGGCTGATTACGGCATTGTGGGTGATCTTTTTGAAGTGGTTCCGGTTTTAAGAGAAGAGATCAAAAAAGTTAGAGGATAAGGCGTTTTATAAATCAGGCACTTCCTTTGATTCCAATGGCTGGTTAAAGGCAGTGTCTTAATATTATTGAGAAGAACCTGGCGAGGTGGTTATGAGTCCTGTTTTTATGGCACTCCTGCTCATTGTGGGATTAGGCGTTTTCGGCCGCACAATGTATCAAAAAATTATGTTGTTGATGGCACTTGAACCCTCGGACCGGCTGGACCGGATTGGGGACCGGATCTGGGATCGGGTAAAAGAAGTCTTTATTATCGCCATTGGTCAGAAACGGATGGTGGGCCGGAAAAGAGAATGGGCATCGGGCATCATGCATGCCTTTATTTTCTGGGGATTCTGTGTGCTTCTGATCCGAAGCATTACCCTTTACGGCGAAGGCTTTGTGATGGGATTCCAGCTGCCGCTGTTTTCTGAAAATTTTTTGTTGGGCTATCTTTACATGGCATTAAAAGATGTCATGGAAGCAGTTGTTCTTGTCATGGTGATCTATGCCATCTACCGCAGGGCTGTTGTGAAACCTGAACGGCTTCACAATACCTGGGAGGCCTATTTTGTCCTTGGGATGATCGGTTTGCTGATGATTTCAGATCTGCTTTATGACGGGGCCCGCTACAACCTGATTACGCTTTTCAACAACCCGGATCACCTCCATTTTTTCAATAATCCCAAATACGGCAGTGAATTTATCTGGACCCCGGTCTCTGTGGCAGCGGCATCTCTTGTGTCAGGATTTGAACTGCAGGACATGCGGGCATTGATGACCCTGATGTTCTGGACCCATATCATTACCCAGCTGGTATTTTTAAACTTCTTGCCCCTGGGTAAGCATTTTCATGTTATCACCTCACTGCCCAACGTTTTCTTAAAATCCCTTGATTATCCCCATGACAAGGCCAAATGGCTGGATCTGGAAGATGAAGCTGCCTGGGAAGATGAAAGTCTCGGGGTCAATCACATTCATCAGCTGACCTGGAAGCAGGGCCTGGATCTGTATACCTGTACCGAGTGCGGTCGCTGCAAGGAGGTCTGCCCCACCTATACCACGGACAAGCCGTTGAACCTGAAAGATTTCAATGACAGTCTGAAAAACGAACTCTATGAGAATGCTGACCGGTTGATTTTAAGGAAAAAATATACCGCCCTTCTGGCAGATGATCTGGAAGAGGAAAAACTGGAAAAAGTTAAAGAAAATATCGCCGAGCTCAACTGCGAGAAAGCCCTTGTCGGGGATGTCATCGAGGATGATGCCCTGTGGGCCTGCACCACCTGCCGCGCCTGCGAACAGGTCTGTCCTGTAACCATTGAACATGTCCCCAGGATTGTGGCCATGCGCCAGGGCCAGACCCTGATGGCTGAAAACTATCCCAAAGAGTTGAATGTGGCTCTCAAAGGGTTGGAAAGAAACGGTAACCCCTGGGGTATCGGCTATGACAAACGCGCTGACTGGGCTGACGGGCTTGACGTGAAAACCATGGCCCAAGATTGTGATGTGGATTATCTGCTCTGGGTCGGGTGTGCCGGATCTTTTGATGACCGGACTAAAAAAGTTTCCACAGCCCTTGTGAAAATCCTGCAGAAAGCCGGCATCAGTTTTGCCATCCTGGGAACTGAAGAAAAGTGCACCGGTGATTTTGCACGGAAAGCGGGCAATGAATTTCTCTACCAGATGATGGCCGAAGAGAACATCGAGCTTTTGAACGGATACAATGTCAAAAAGATCATCACCGCCTGCCCGCACTGCCTGAATACCCTGAAACACGAGTACCCCCAGAAAGGCGGCAATTATGAGGTCATTCATCATGCGCAGTTTATCCAGCAGCTCGTTAAAGACGGTAAAATAACCTTGAACAAGTCTCTTGAAGGCGCACTGACCTATCATGATCCCTGCTATCTGGGCCGGTATAACGATGTGTATGACGAGCCCCGGGATCTTCTGGCATCCGTGGCCAAAGATGATTTCAAGGAGCTGGATCGATGCGGTCAGGAAAGCTTTTGCTGCGGCGCCGGCGGCGGCCGGATGTGGATGGAAGAGACCATCGGCAAGCGCATCAATCTTGAGCGGGCCGAAGAGATTGCTCAAAAAGATGTGTCCAGCGTGGCTGTGGGATGTCCTTTTTGTTTGACCATGCTTGAAGACGGCATGAAGGAGCTGGGCAAAGAGGAAGATATTAAAACCCGGGATATTGCCGAACTGGTGGCAGACAGCCTGACCTGATGAATTTGGCAGGAAACCAAACAATAGTAGCGATGTAATATAAAAAGGAGAAAGACAAATGGGAAGTGTACCGGACAAAATATGGACGTGGCAGATGGCAAGCCCGTTTACAAAGGACAGGGAAACCGGCCAGACCACTGAAGGAAAACTGGAAAAAGTCCAGATCGATGTGCCGGAACTGGGTGCCGGCGATGTGCTGGTTCAAGTGGCCGGATGCGGTATCTGCCATACGGATCTGGGATATTTTTACTATGGCGTGCCAACCGTTAACAAACCGCCCTTAACACTGGGGCACGAAATTTCGGGAACCGTTGTGGCGGCAGCCGATGATGTGAAACAATGGGAAGGCAAAGAGGTTATTATTCCGGCGGTCATGCCGTGCAGAAAATGTGAATTGTGCAAAACCGGGCGCGGCAACAGGTGTCTTGCCCAGAAAATGCCGGGCAACTCCATGGGAATCTATGGCGGCAACGCCAGCCATATCCCGGTGCCGGCCATTGATCTTTGTGAAGTCAAAAACCGCGGAAGTATCCCCTTGGAAAAACTGGCCGTAGTGGCCGATGCTGCAACAACACCGTTTCAGGCAGCCAAACGGGCCGATATTCAGGTGGGAGACAATGCCATTGTTATCGGCGTGGGCGGTGTGGGCCAGTACATGGTACAGACCCTTAAAGCCCTTGGCGCAGCCAATGTGGTTGCCATTGACATCAACCAGGAACGCCTGGATGTCATGCTGAAAAACGGTGCTGATTTTGCCGTCAATTCCATGGGCAAAACCCCGCGGGAAATTTCAGGGGAACTCAAAGCATTCAGAAAAGAGAACGGCATTGCCAGCACAGGCTGGAAGATCTTTGAAGTATCCGGGTCCAAACCGGGTCAGGAGCTGGGCCTGGGTCTGCTAAGCTTTACCGGAAAACTGATCATCGTGGGATTTGGTCCGCACAAGGTTGAATACTCAGTCTCCCGTTTAATGGCATTTGATGCTGAAATTATCGGGACCTGGGGATGTCTGCCTGAATATTATCCATCGGTCTTGAGCATGATCACCAGCGGCAAGATCAACTTTGAAGAGTTTGTTCAGACAAGACCCATGAGTACGATTGTGGAAAGCTATGACGAAGCACACAAACAGTCCCCGGATCAGAGGATCGTTCTAATTCCGGATTTCTAAAAAATAAGTTGTCAGTTGTCAGTTATCAGTTATCAGTGTCATGCTGAGCACTTAAAACTGAAGACTGACAACTGCCAACTGATAACTTAAAAAATGAGGTGAAGTAAAATGAAACTTGAAGGTAAAAAAGCAGTTGTTACCGGCGGAAGCCGCGGTATTGGAAAAGCCATAGCCCTTTTATATGCCAAAGAAGGTGCAGATGTACTTGTGAATTATCACTCCAATGATGCCGCTGCCAAAGAAACTGTAGCTGAAATTGAAAAACTGGGTAGAAAAGGTGTTGCGGTAGCTGCTGACGTTGCCAATTATGCCAGTGCTCAGAACATGATTGATGAGTGCGTTAAACAATTGGGCGGTGTGGATATTGTCGTGAACAACGCCGGTGTTTCCAAACCCTCCATGCTGTTGAAAATGAAGGAAGAAGACTGGGATGCCATTATTGATATCCATTTGAAAGCTGCGTTTAACACAACCCAGGCAGCCGGTCGCTACATGAAAGAAAAAAAATACGGCAAAATCATCAATGTTATCTCCACTGCCGGTATTTTCGGAACCATTGGACAGATCAACTATGCCTCTGCAAAGGCGGGAATTATCGGGTTTACAAAATCCGCATCCAGAGAGCTTGGCCGTTACAACGTCAACGTGAATGTTATCTGCCCGGGTATTACCAAAACAGAGATGACCGGCAAACTTCAGTCTGATGAGAAACTGCGGAAAATCTACGAAGGCCGCATCCAGCTTGGCAGATTCGGGGAGCCTGAAGAAGTGGCGCCGGCTTTCGTATTTCTGGCATCCGATGATGCAAGTTATATAACTGGACAAGTACTTGGCGTAGACGGCGGTTATATCGGCTAACGAATTCGCCTTTTGAGTTATTTCGGCGTTGCCCATATGGTTTTAATCCTCGAGATACTTCCAGTATCCCTCCGGGTAAAACAATATGGGCGCCTTGAATTAATCTCAAAAATCGAATTCTTAAAACTGAGGCAAACTTGAGAAAGAGAATTACAGGAATAAAGATTTATCATAATATTCTGTTTGGACGAGAAATTGCCCATATGCAAGGCGCCAAGGATTTTTAGACCGGAGTGTACGTCCGTACATGAGGATCTGAAAATCCTGCAGCAATACAGCAGATGGGTGAGTTATCGTCCAAACAATACTTAAGGAGGAAAATATGGCTTTA
>CAZLTD010000198.1:0-6025 GCA_964562385.1 uncultured Desulfobacula sp. | reverse complement strand
AGATTGTAAGTAGAGGGATCTGGTTTAAAATTAGCTATAATGTGATACTTTTCTTGACAATAACCGATCTCCTATCCTATGAAAAGATCGGCTGTATATTGTAATTGTTCATATTGATAAAACTCAGAAGGAGAGAAAAAAATGAGCGACGTCCATTCGACCGAGTACAAATTCCAGGTAAAAGACTGCCTGCTTGGAGCACAGATGCTTTTTGTGGCCTTTGGGGCTCTCGTGCTGGTACCGATTTTAACAGGTATTGATTCCAATGTGGCCCTGTTCACGGCCGGGGTTGGGACCTTGATTTTCCAGGTTCTCACCAAGGGAAAGGTGCCGGTCTTTTTAGCCTCTTCTTTTGCTTTTCTGCCACCGTTATTTGCAGCGCAACAGGGGCAATTCACCTATTCGGGCATCATGTGTGGTCTGGTGGCTGCGGGTATTCTTTATATTATCTTAAGTCTGCTGGTTCGTTTTTTCGGGGCCGGTTTTCTGCACCGGCTTTTGCCCCCCATTGTTACGGGACCGGTGATCATGCTGATCGGACTGATTCTGGCCCCTGTGGCCGTGCATATGGCAATGGGCCGTGCAGGTGACGGTTCCATCTGGCTGGAACCCAAGGCGCCGTCCATGATTATTGCCGGTGTGGCTCTGGCCACAACCGTTCTGGTCTCTTTGCTGGGTAAAAATTGGTTCAAACTGGTTCCCATTTTATGCGGGATTGCAGCGGGTTATGTAACTGCTCTGCTGCTCGATGTCACAGGCCTTACCGCCTCCATGCATGCCTCCTTCATGGCCACTGCCGTGGAAGGCAAAATTCAGGGCGTGGCACCGGCTCCCTGGATGGACACGGCATTGATTACTTTCGGTGGATTGGCTGACCGCCCGTGGCTGGCGATACCCAACTTCACTTTCCCGACCTGGGATTTTAACGCCATCCTTTTTGTGGTTCCCATTGCCATTGCCCCTGCCATTGAACATTTTGGTGATGTATTGGCCATCGGCTCCATTACGGGCAAAGATTATGTCAAGGATCCCGGTATCCAGAACACCATGCTGGGTGACGGTATTGCCACCTCACTTGCCAGTATGGTGGGTGGACCGCCAAACACCACTTACTCTGAGGTTTCCGGAGCCGTGGCGCTTACCCGTGCCTTTAACCCGGCCATTATGACATGGGCGGCCATAACCGCTATCCTGCTGGCATTTGTCGGCAAACTCGGCGGGTTGCTTGGCACCATTCCGGTACCGGTCATGGGCGGCATCATGCTGCTGCTTTTCGGGGCCATTACCGTTATCGGCCTGAGCACACTGGTACGCGCCCAGGTGGATCTCATGGAGTCCCGCAACATGATCATCGTGGCCATTATTATGGTCACAGGGCTGGGTGGCATGGTCCTGAATGTTGGCGTTACCGATCTTAAAGGGATTGGTCTGGGAGCCATCATCGGTGTTGTCTTGAACCTGGTACTTCCGGGTAAAGAAAAAACAGACGCCTGATAACTATAGATTTTTTTAAGTTAATAAAATAAAGGAGATGTGGGCTATTGATGCACACATCTCCTTTTTTTCTTCGGTCTGCGGTCTTAACGTTTTTCGGGGGCCGGGAAATTATATCCCGGGTTCGGCTGGATCGTCAGTCTCAGGCATTTCTTTGGTTATTTTGTACCGAATATTTTATCACCTGCATCGCCCAGACCCGGGAGAATATAGCCGACTTCATTTAAACACTCATCAACGCTGGCTGTATAGATATCCACGTCCGGATGCTTTTCTTCAACCTTTTTAATTCCTTCAGGTGCTGCTACCAGAAACAGGCCCTTAATGGTTTTGCAGCCCACTTTCTTTAAAAGGTCAATGGTGGCAATCAGGGTGCCGCCGGTGGCCAGCATGGGATCGAGAATCAAAGCGATTCTCTCTTCCATGGCATTGGCGGTCTTAAAATAATACTGAACCGGCTGAAGGGTCTCTTCGTTCCTGTAAAACCCCACTACACTGACCTTGGCAGACGGGATCAGGTCGAACACCCCGTCCATCATCCCAAGGCCCGCTCTCAATATCGGCACGATGGTGATTTTTTTACCCTTTATCTTTTCAACTTCCACGTTTCCGGCCCATCCTTCAATGACCTTTTTTTCCGTGACAAGATTTTTGGTGGCTTCATAGGTTAAAAGCCGTGCCACTTCAGATGCCAGATCCCTGAAGTCTTTAGTGCTGACGTCTTTTTGGCGCATCAGCCCCAGTTTATGTTTGATGAGAGGATGGTCCTCTACGAAAACGGTCATGATTCCTCCTTCATTTATAAAAACTTTTCGACAGAATTTGTCTGATCAAGACTATTAAAATCCAGGTTCATCGTCAAGCAAATAAGTCCCTTTAAAGCAAATGGAATTTAAAAAGAATTTTCCGCTTCAGCCGGCAGGAACATCCTTTCATTTTCCCGGTAAAAATTATGCATCTCATGCGTTGCTGCACCTCAAATCTATTGATATATTTTCTCTTTTGTGCGCAATAAAGAGCCATGATACAAACGCCCTATATCCACGTTGCCGTGACCCTGCCTGTGATGCAGGCATATACCTATAAGGTGCCAAAAAATCTTAAAGGCTCGTGCATGCCGGGGATGCGGGTGCTGGTTCCCTTTGGAAGACGGCGGGTCACAGGATTTATTCTTTCGGGGCAAAAAGAGTGCAAGGGGTTTAAAGCCAGAGAAATCATCCGTATTCTGGATGATCACCCCCTGTTCCCGGAAAGTGAAATTCTATTTTTCAAGTGGATATCCGAGTACTATCTGTTTCCTTTGGGAGAGGTGATCAAAGCGGCGCTTCCGGCAGGGCTGGACCGCCATGATATCTCCTGCGTGTCAATTACGGATAAAGGGAAGGATCGATTCGCGACAGATGATCTGCCCCATGAAGAGAAAACGATTCTTGCGTTCATCCGTGACCGGGATGTTACCACCATTAAGCAGCTTAAAAAGAACGTCGATCTTGAAAAGATCAATTCACTGGTTCTCAAGATGGAGAAAAAGGATTTGATCACCATCTCTGCCGTGCTCAAAAAGGACGGCCCGAAGATTAAAAAGGAAAAATATATCCGCCCGGGCCAGGGGAACAGACAAGAGATCCGCATGTCAAAAAAACGCCTGAAGATTCTCGCCCTGGTAGAAAAGAAAGAAGAGATCTCCCTCACCGGTTTAAAAGAGTACGTCCCCACGGCACCGACCCTGATCAAACCCCTCGAAAAAGCGGGGCATTTAGATATTGTTGAACGCCAGGTGTTCAGGGATCCTTTGGGGGATCCGGTTGAACCGGACACCCCCCCCACACTGACCGATGACCAGCAGAGCGTCCTGGAAACGGTCAGGCATGATCGTGACAAGGGTTTTTCTCCCTACCTGCTTTTTGGTGTGACCGGTTCCGGAAAGACTGAAGTCTATCTGCGGCTGGTGCAGGATGCTCTGGATAAAGGAAAAACAGCCATTGTTCTGGTCCCTGAAATTTCTCTGATATCCCAGACAGAACGCAGGTTTCGGGCACGCTTTGGCAAACGGATCGCCGTGATTCATTCTGCTTTGACAAAGGCGGAACTTTTAGACCAGTGGCGCAAGATCGCACTTGGCAAGGTTTCCATGGTGATCGGCGCCCGGTCAGCAGTGTTTGCCCCGTTTGAGAACGTCGGTGTGATCATTGTGGATGAGGAACATGACTCTTCCTATAAACAGGAAAGCGGGCTTCGCTATAATGCAAGGGATCTTGCCGTGGTCCGGGCCAAACAGAATGATTGTCCGGTGGTCCTGGGATCTGCTACCCCTTCGGTCCAATCCTTTCAGAACGTTGTTCAAAAGCGGTTCACTCTTTTAACCCTCGAAAAACGGGTCAACAAACACCAGCTGCCGCAGATTACCCTGGTGGATCTGAAAAAATTAAAAGATGTCAAAGGCACGGATAGAATTATCAGCCCTCTGCTGGCAAGGGAGATACGCGTCTGTCTCAATCAGGGGAACCAGGTGCTGATTTTTTTAAACCGCCGGGGATTTGCCACATCCCCTGTGTGCCGGGACTGTGGGGAGTCTTTGTCCTGCAAATACTGTGACATAACCATGACCTATCACAAAACAGTGAATGAGTATCGCTGTCATCTGTGCGGTTTTAACCGCCCCGTGTCGGTCAAGTGCTCCAAATGCAACTCAAATAAGATACGGCCCCTGGGGTTCGGCACCCAGAAAATTGAATCCATGCTCAAGGAGATGTTCCCGGACGCCAGGCTTGCCCGGATGGACCAGGACACCACATCAAAAAAAGGCTCCATGGTGAAGATGTTAAGGGATATCCGCAATAAAAATGTTGATATCATTGTGGGCACCCAGATGATGGCCAAGGGACATGATTTTGCCTCCATCACCCTGGTGGGGGTGGTCTGCGCCGATCTTAGCTTAAGCCTGCCCGATTTCAGGGCAGGGGAGAGAACCTTTCAGCTGCTGGCCCAGGTGTCCGGCCGGGCTGGCCGCGGCGATGTAAAGGGCAAGGTGGTCATGCAGACCTTTAATCCGGATCATTTTATCATTGAGGCGGCCAGGGACCAGGATTTTATCACCTTTTTTGAAAATGAGAGCCCCTTTCGAAAAGCGCTGATGTACCCGCCTTTTGCCCGCATGATTCAGCTTAAAATATCCGGTGCCGACAAAAAAAAAGTCGCAATCTTTGCAGGTAAAACAGCTGATACCCTCATGCAGCTGATCAATGGCTATACAAAAACAGAACAAACCAGTATCCAGGTGCTGGGCCCCATTGAAGCCCCTATTCAGCGGATATCCTCCCGGTTTCGCTGGCAGATTCTTATCAAAAGCCCGTCCGCCGCCCTGCTCAACCGCCTGGTCCGGTCCATGCTGGACCATCCGGATCTGGCATCTAAAACCGGCATCAGTCTTGGTGTGGACGTGGATCCCTATTTTTTGATGTAAAAGATGGCTGATTATTGTGAGCTTTGGCCGTAAAACGCAGAGAAAATGCCGGAAATTGTCTGAATAAATTCATAATTGGGAATAACTATGAAATAGTTTTTTAATTAAATGACACATATTTTTCCTAATATATAACATTTATTATCCAGTTTTGCATAGTTTTCAGAGATTCTACCGGGAAAAGCGGGTTCTATTGTGTGTCTGTAGGGCTTTTGGCCGGTGTGTCGATATTTGGCATGTTTGTTGCTGTTTACTTAATTGCTCTCTGGTCTGAAAATCAGTGAGAAAGATTTTGTTGAGATGGGAAATTGAGAAAGATAATAGCCTGGGTTTTTAATAAGGGGTTTATAATGAAAAAGTTTTTGATCGGTTTTTTACTGTTTTTATTTGCAGGAACGGGAGCACATGCGACCATGCTGACAAATGGTGATTTTGAGGCCAATGTCGGGCTTTCAGGCAGGGCCTGGAGTGTTTTTAATGAGATCACCGGATGGAAAACAACTGATGGCCCGGGGATTGAGGTTCAAAGAAATACAGTAGTTCGCGCCCATTCCGGCAACCAGTATATTGAGCTGGACAGTCATGGAGAGCGCAACAGCAATTCACGCATGGAACAGGGAGTGTATTTGACATCCGGCTTTTACCAGCTTGATTTTTACTATCAGCCGCGGACCAATAAAAAAGATGACAATGGTATCGGGTTCGGGTTTTATGGTAATGGATACAATTTTGACTGGTCCGTGGACGACATCTCCCTGGAAACCTGGACACTGGTTTCTCAGGTGTTTCAGATCTCACAGGCCGGTGATTACAATCTGTATTTTGAGGCTCTTGGCAACTATCCCTATGGCGGTGATAGAAGCAATACGCTGGGTGGATTTATCGACACCGTCTCTTTGAGTCCCGTACCGGAACCTGCCAGTATTTTCCTGTTGGGTGTCGGTCTTTTAGGGCTTGCCGGGGTTGGCAGACGGAAAAAACAGTAGTATAACTCAATATAATTGACAAAGGCAGGGCTGTTTTCGGTCCTGCCTTTTTTTGTTTGCCCGACATGGCGGGCAAACCCAG
>CAZLTD010000197.1:0-6151 GCA_964562385.1 uncultured Desulfobacula sp. | reverse complement strand
GTGTGTTTGTTGCGGTGTCGAGGTAGCACTCTACCAACTGAGTTACGCGCCTGAATCGATAGTTTTTTTAACAAACCATGAATAAAGTGTCAAGAGAAACGTGGCCAAAGTGATTCTCAAACGCATGTTCAAAAAAATCATATCAGAAAAGAATCTCCTAAAAGCACATCAGCCGCAGATGCCAATTTTTGTAACACAATGGAACATGTTTTGGACATCCTCTACCATGTTGGTGTCCTATGCCCCTTTACCCGGTTTCGGCACAATAATTGCTTTTAAAATATCCGAAGATAACAACCCATCTCCAGGGTGAAAGGATAAAACATGACACTTATTTTATCAGGAATTTTTATAGCCATCATCGCCATGATAAGCTTGCCTGCCCAGTGGCTTCCGGTTCAGGCATTGCTGGTACATCTGTCTTTGCAGACACAGGCTGCGGTTTTTTTGTGTGCCTTCGGGTTTGTAAGCGCCATTCTTATCTCCCGGAACGGGAGCACACAAAAAGCGCGGTCCCGACACACAACCAGACGACATTAGCCGCCTTACACCACTATTCCTGGAGCGAAGAAGCGTCCTGGGGCACAGGTGCCTGGCTACCCCCCGGCGGAGGGGTGTCGTCAAATAGAGAGGGCTCCTGCTTTTCTATAAAGCGGATCGTAATAAGACTGTCGGAAACATCCAGGATCTCAAGGCCGAAATCTTTAAATGTTTTGAGCATAACCCTGTCTGCAAACTGTGACGGTTTGCCTTTATAGAACATTTCCAGCAGGGCATAGTTTGACCCCATCTCCTTTGGCTGCATATTCTCGATACCGGGCATCTGGACAAACCGCTGTTTTAGGGCAATAAACCGGGGTAAAAAATCCATTCCCTCGATCCTTACATCAAAGGCGTGTTCCCTTCGAAGCTGGTCTGCCCAGTAAGTTGAAAGTTTTTGGCTTAAATCCGTTGCGGCCAATGCTGCGGCATTCTTTATGGCATTGGTATGTCCGATCACCGGAACCATGCTTGTTACCGCAGCATCCAGCTGTATTGTTACCGCTTTTTCACCGGTTTCAAGATGATATGCCTCCAGACTGATAAGCCCGTCAAAGGTCCGTTCGTCCCCCATGCGGTTGATGGCCTCAGAGGAAGAAGCTTTACCAAAAACAATCATGTCCGCCTTCATCTGCACACCCAATTGTCTGGCCGCCGCAATGTCATAGATGGTGTCAAAGGTAATATTATAAAATGACGGGTCCGGCCGTTCCGGCCCATTGCCGATAATCAAAAAATTATCCCGGGCCATCTGGTTTACAAGGATCTGCTCGGCCTGGGACTCATAGGGTACCAAATTTTTAACCCACCAGTACCTGGGGGCAGGGTCGTCCGGTGTTTTCTCGGCAATAAAAAACAGAAGGGTTGGTTTGTCTTTATTGGCATTTAAAATCCTTGCATCGGTCAATTTTTTTTCAAGCTTTGTCAGGTCCACCTTGGTTTCAACACCCACCAGGTAATATCCCTTGCTTTCAACCCCGCCCAGGACCCTGTAGGCCTGGATATAGTTATTTGTCTTCGACAAAACCTGCTCATAGAAAAAATCAAGATTGGCCGCAAACACCTGTCGGGGAACAAGGCTGGCAAAAGCATTCTGCAGTGCTGTTTCAAGCGCGTCTGAAACCGCTTTCTGCTTGGCCTGCTGGATATTGTGGTTGATGACCCGGCGTTTCCCTGTGGTCACCCCGGTCAAGACATCTGTTTGTGCGGCTGCCTGCACCGGCTGAAAAACAAACACCCATCCTGCCAACAAGAACATGACACTGAAAATGAATCCCTTTTTAATCATTATACGTGTTACACCTTTCTTTCTATGGAATAATCCGCAATCAAAGACAACAACGTTTTTGACCCGTGGGAATCAAAAATATCCAGGCAGTTTTTAGCCCGGGCCACATGATCATGGGCGCATTTTTGCGTATACTCAATACCTTTATACTGGAACAGCAATTGTTTTAAACGATCAAACCGGTCCTGATCAAATACCGGTTCCAAAATGGCGGCCTCCATCCATTTTCTATCTTTGTGTGAGGCGTTGGCAAGACTGTAAATCAAAGGCAGGGTAAGCTTACCCTCCCGCATATCAGCCCCCGGGTTCTTTCCGAGCTCCTCGGCCGTGGCTGTATAATCCAGCAGATCATCGGCCATCTGAAAGGCTGTGCCAAGATGAAAGCCGTATGATTTGAGGGCCTCCTGTTTTTCTTTGTCCGCCTTGGCAAGGATGGCACCGCTCTGGCATGCCCCCTGGATCAAGACCGCTGTTTTTCTTTCAATGACTGTGCGGTATTCCTCTTCGGTCAGATCAAGATTCCCTTTTTTCATCATCTGGTCTATTTCACCCTGGGACATGTCCTGGGTAATTTTTGCAATCACACTGATTATTTCAGGCTCTTTTGTACGGGCCGCCAGGTCAAGGGCCCGGGCCAGAAGGAAATCACCGGTCAGCACAACTTTGGGGGCGGACCATTTGGTATGGGCTGCTTTTTTACCGCGTCTTTTATCAGCTTTGTCCACCACATCGTCATGGAGCAGGGTGGCCGCATGAAGATATTCAAATATGGTTGAAAAATCGATCTCAAAACCATTAGTGTAACCGCACAGCCGTGCGCTGTGAATCATCAGAAGCGGCCTCAGCCGCTTTCCGCCGGAGAACAACAAGTGGGATGCGATTTTCCTGACCAGGTCCAGATTCGGCGAAAGATGGTCTTCAAGTGCCTTTTCCACTTTTTCAAGGTCCGGAACCACCTGGTCGATAATCTGCTGCTTGATGCTTTTTGTCATGCCCTCTCCCCGGCCAAATCATATTCAAACGCGTCTGTCATTCTTACCTTAACAAAGGTGCCTATTTCAAGCCCATCGGCATAAATAAATGTCACACCGTCCACTTCCGGTGCCTGGAACCTTGTTCTGCCGACATATACGCCGTCTTCCGGATTCTCTTCCACCAACACCTCGTAGACCTTGCCCACGTGTGTTTCATTGATGGATTCACTGATCTTTGCCTGGGCCGCCATCAGGATGTCATGACGCTTTTCAGCCACATCACCGGGCACATGGTCCTTTAAATGATGGGATTTCAAATCATCTGAATCCGAATAGGTAAACACGCCCAAATGGTCAAACTTTACTGTCTTGATAAAATCGAGCAATTGATCAAAATCATCATCTGTCTCTCCGGGGAAGCCGACTATCAATGTCGTACGAAGGGCAGCATCCGGGTCTGCCTTCCGGATGGTGTCAAAAAGGCAGATAAGATCTTCTTTTGTGTAGGGCCGTCCCATCCGTTTCAGCATGGGTGATGATGCATGCTGGATGGGCACATCATAATAGGAACATATGTTTTGATGCTCGGTTACCGCTTTGACAACAGCGGGTGTCAGGGTGTTGGGGTGGGTGTAGAGCATCCTGACCCGGGCGTCTGTCTTTTCAAGGGATTGCCCAAGTTGGTTGAGCACAATTTCAAAACCTGTATCACCAGCCATATCCCGGCCCCAGTCCGTGGTATTTTCTGCGGTCAGGATGATCTCCTTTATGCCGTCGCCCACCAGATCTGTGGCCTCCTTTGTGATATCATCCACCGGCCGGGAGCGTTGCAGCCCGCGAAGCTGCGGTATAATACAATAGGTGCATTTTCGATTGCATCCTTCAGACACCTTGAGAAAGGCATAATGTTCAGACAGCAGGCTTCTTTTTTCGCTGGTGTTCTGAAACCCTCTCTGGTTGGGATCGGGAAACAGGGTCAGTGTTTTAACCTTTCTTTCTTCCACAGCATCCACGATCTGCTCGCAGGCGGCGGTGCCTAAAAACGCATCCACCTCGGGCAGGCTTTTGATAAGCTCGTCGTCATCCTTGTACCGCTGTGCTAGGCAGCCTGTTGCAATGAGGCGTTCACATTTCCCTATTTTTTTATATTCCGCCAGCTGTAAAATAACATCCACAGCCTCGTCAGAGGCTGTGGATATAAATGTACAGGTGTTCACGATGATCGCCCGGGCCTGCAACGGATCATCGGTGAGCGTGTGACCGGCGGCCGCAAGCTTGCCCAGCATGATCTCGCTGTCTACCTGGTTTCGAGAACACCCAAGTGTTTCAAGGTAGATGATCATATTGCCTTGGCCATCAGATCCCCCAGCTGTTTGGAGAATTTCGCCGGATTATCCAGCTTGCCGCCTTCAGAAATCACGGCGATGTCCAGCAGCAGCTCACTGTAATCGGCCAGAACAGGACTGGTGGTATCAGACTCGAATATCTCTTTCATTTTCTCCATAACCGGGTGGTTGACATTCACCTCCATGGTTCTTTTCTGTTCCGGTGTTTTCTGGCCCGATGCCTGCATGATTTTCTCCATGTAGGCGCTCATGCCGAAATCATCCCCGGACAGGCAGGAGATAGAATCTTTCAGACGGTTGGAAACCACGACATCTTTGATCTTGTCTTCCAGCTTTCCTTTAAGAAAAGACAGAAGGGCTGAGTATTCATTTTTCGTATCATCATCCACTTTTTCAACATCAAGGTCGCCTTTTTCAGCACTTTTCAGTTTCTTTTCCTTGTACTCGGGCAGGGACTGGGTCACCCACTCATCAATGGGATCAACCATAAGAAGGACTTCATAATCTTTGGCTTTCAATGCTTCAAGCAATGGAGAATTCATCAAAGATGTCAGACTCTCACCGGTGAGATAGTAGATCTCTTTTTGATCTTCCTTCATGTTCTCGATGTATTCATCAAGCGTCACATACTTGTCATCGGACTTTGTGGTTTTGTACCGCAGCAGCGATGCTAAGCGTTCCTTGTTTTCAAAATCAGAAGGGATACCGGCTTTCAGGGCCTGGCCGAATTCAACATAGAACTCTTCGTATTTCTCTTTTTCCATGCCTTCCAGGACACTGAAAATCTGTTTTACCAGATTTTTGCGGATATTTCTGACCAGCCTGTCTTCCTGGAGGATCTCACGGGATACGTTCAGGTTCAGGTCCGGGGCGTCCACAACCCCCTGGACAAATCCCAGGTAGTCCGGCAAAAGTTCCTTGCAGTCGTCCATGATAAAAACGCGTTTGCAGTAAAGCTGCATACCATGCTTTCTTTCAGGACGGAACAGATCCATGGGAGCTTTGGAAGGAAGATACATCAGCACATCATACTCTGTGACCCCTTCAAATTTCTTATGGATAATCTGCTGGGGTTTATCCCAGTTGTGGCTGATGTGTTTATAAAACTCTTCATGCTCTTCATCGGTCACATCGTCTTTAGCTTTGGACCAGATCGCTTTCATGGAGTTTAAGGTCTCATCTTTTCGCACCTTTCTGAAAGTGTCGCCCACAGGCTTTCCTTCAGAGTCTTTGATGACTTCATTTTCCGGGATGGGCTCACTTTTTTCCACATTCATGATCACAGGATAGGTCACAAAGTCAGAATGTTTTTTAACGATGTGCTGAATGGTGTACTCTTCGGTGAAATCCTGGTCCCCTTCTTCCGGGTCTTTCAAAAACAGGGTTATTGTGGTGCCGCGGCCCTCTTTTTCAATTTCCTGAAGGGTGTAGGCGCCTTTGCCGTCAGATTCCCAGCGAATGCCCTGCTCTTCGCCCGGGGCTCTGGTGTCCAGCCGGACCTTGTCTGCAACGATAAAGGCGGAATAAAATCCCACACCAAACTGACCGATAAGCTCTGTGGCCAGGGTGTTTTCTTTTTTCGAATTTTCAAGCGCTTTCATGAAAGCGGCGGTGCCGGATTTGGCAATCGTACCGATATTGTCATTGACCTCGTCAAAGGTCATACCGATACCATTATCAATGATCTGGAATGTTTTCTCTTCAGAATCCAGTGCAATCCGGACATGATAATCATTGTCATCGGCAAAAAGATCCGGCTCGGTCTGCTCCTTAAAACGCGCCTTATCAATAGCGTCAGATGCATTGGAGATCAGTTCCCTGACAAATATCTCTTTATTGGAATATAAGGAATTAATGATCAGGTGCAAAAGCTGCTGTACTTCGGTTTTAAATTTACGTGTTTTCTTGGTTCCCATTGTTGCTCCTCATTTCGTTTTTGAACTATTTATTAATATGGCTCTTAATAATTCTCAGCATTTATAGTATAATCCGTTTTCATATCA
>CAZLTD010000196.1:0-6267 GCA_964562385.1 uncultured Desulfobacula sp. | reverse complement strand
AAAAGATTCAGAAATCATGCCGACCGAGCCGTACCTGTTAGGTTCTCACTCCGGTTGCTGTGGTATCTGGTGTTCAGGTCCTGAAGAAGACTGGGTTCCTGCAGAATACAAATGGGGTTATAATAGAATGACAACTGTCCAGGGTCTGTTTACAGCGGGTGACGGTGTTGGTTGTTCCGGTCATAAATTCTCCTCTGGTTCTCATGCTGAAGGTCGTATCGTTGCAAAAGAAATGATTAAATTTCTCAGAGACAATACTGCTGACGTTAACTTCAAAGAAACAGATCAAGAACTGGTGGACTTTGTTTACAAACCTGTCAGAACTTATCTTGATAACTGCGAATTAACAACTGATGAAACTGTTAACCCGAACTATTGCAAACCTGCTGGTATGGCAATGCGTTTGATGAAGATGACCAATGAGTATGGTGGTGGTACAGCTACTTACTACATGACTGGTGGAAAATCTCTTGAAGTCCTCATGGATCTGTTTGAAATGTTCCGTGAAGATCTTGAGAAAATTGCCGCTGGTGACCTTCATGAATTGATGAGAGCATGGGAAATTAACCATCGTCTCTATACAGTTGAAGCGCATACCCGTCACATCCAGTTCCGTGAAGAATCAAGATATCCTGGCTTCTACTACAGAGGTGACTTCATGGGTCAGAATGACGAAGAATGGTTCTGCTTTACAAACTCAACTTATAACAAAGAAACAAATGAGTGGAGTTTGAAAAAAGTTCCTTATGTTAAGATTATTTCTGACTAGTGTTAAAAATAGATCTTAACGTTCGTTCTTAGATACAAAAATAACCTCCAGGTGCTATTTTTAGCGCCTGGGGGTTTTTTCAAATCTTGACGGTTTAAATTCTTCCTGTCTCCTCTTTTGCAGGTTCAAAAAGAGTGAATCCGACGGGATCCAAAAGCCTACGTTTTGGATCTGCAAAACAGGAGAGAGGATGCCAAACCAAAGATTGAATTTGGCATTAACATAATTAAGTTAACCCAAAATAATATAACCCAAATGCACGGAGGGACAGCATGACAACAGATAATTCAGCCCCGGTAAGTGGAAGCATTATGGTGGTTGGTGGTGGCATCAGCGGCCTTACAACTGCCTTAGAAGCTGCCGAAGTGGGGTATGAGGTCTTCCTTGTGGAAAAGGAAGCTTCCCTTGGCGGAAGAGTATCTCAGCTAAAACACTACTTCCCCAAACTTTGCCCGCCTACTTGCGGACTTGAAATTAATTACAAGAGACTCAAAGACAACAAAAACATTACAGTTCTCACGCTGTCTGAAGTACACAGTGTGAGCGGTGCTCCCGGTGACTACACCGTAACCGTTAAAACTTCTCCCCGGTATGTCAATGAGAACTGTACGGTCTGCGGCGAATGTGCCACTGTCTGCGATACTGAAATCTCCAATGATTTCAATTTTGGTATGGACCGGCGCAAAGCAGCCTACCTGCCGCATAATATGGCATTCCCACAGCGTTACGTCATGGATCCGGCAATGAGCACGGATGACCGGGATAAAGTCAAAGAAGCCTGCAAATACGATGCAATTGATTTTGATATGGAAGAGAAAACCTTTGATCTTAAAGTAGGTTCCGTTGTCTGGAATACAGGCTGGACCCCCTACGATGCGACCAAAATTGATAACCTGGGCTTTGGCAGATACCAGAATGTTGTCACCAATATGATGCTCGAAAGACTGGCCTCCTTAAATGGGCCGACCCAGGGCAAGATTGTCCGACCGTCTGATGATAAAGCGCCTGAAACCATTGCGTTTGCACAATGCGCCGGTTCCAGAGATGAGAATCATCTGTCCTACTGCTCCTACATTTGCTGCATGGCCTCCTTAAAGCATGCAACTTACCTTAGAGCCCAGTATCCGGATGCAAAAATCACGATCTACTACATTGACCTGCGGACCCCCGGCAAAAAATATGAAAAATTCTACGCCGCCCTCAAAGCGGATGAAAATGTCTTTTTTGTAAAGGGTAAAGTGGCCGAAGTTTCCGAAGAGGCTGGTTCTGCCAATGTGAATCTTGTTGCAGAAGATACCATCTCAGGTGAAAAAGTCAGACAGACCGTTGACATGCTTGTGCTCGCAACAGGTATGCAGCCCACCTGCGCCATTGACAAACCCAATGCGGATCTGACTTACAACGAAGAAGGCTTTATCGTTAATGACTTTAAAAACGGTGGAATGTTTGCTGCCGGTTGTGCCAACAAACCTGCTGACGTTGTAACTTCAAACCAGAATGCCACAGGTATGGCGCTCAAAGCCATTCACGCCTTAAGGAGGTAGACGAATATCATGGATAACAAAAAATACGGAGTATATATCTGCACTGGCTGTGGAATCGGTGATACCCTCGATATGGAAGATCTGGTTGATGTTCCGGATGAAGAGGGCGTGAATTGTACCACACACCCGTTTCTTTGCGGTAAAGAAGGTGTTGAACTCATTCAAAAAGATGTTGATGATGAAAAAGTTAACTGCATGGTCATAGGAGCCTGCTCCAGACGTGTTAACTTTGACGTTTTCAATTTTGACGGCTGTATCGTTGAAAGAGTAAACTTAAGAGAAGGCGTTGTCTGGCCTCACTCTCGAGAGACATATCCAAAACTCGAAGAAGATCAAAAAGATGATGAAGAGCATTTTGATCAAATCCAGATGAAGGCTGAAGATTATATTAAAATGGGAATGATTCGCGTTGAAAAAGTATCTCTTCCCGAAGCCTATCAGACTGAATCTTTTTCTAAAAAAATCCTGGTCTTAGGTGGTGGTGTGACCGGTATGTCAGCAGCGCTTGACGCGGCTAAAACCGGTTATGATGTCACCATCGTTGAAAAACAGGAAAAACTGGGTGGTTATGCTGTTAACATGAGAAGCCAGATGCCGGTAGCAGAGCCCTTTGAAGATCTGAGAGCTCCTATTGTAGGCGATCTTTTAGCTGAAGTTGAAGGCATGTCCAACATCAGTGTTAAAACCTCCTGCGAAGTGGCGCGTATTGCAGGACAACCGGGTGAATTTCTCGTTACTTTCAAAAAACCCGGCGAAAAAATCCCCTTTGACGTACCCTTTCCGCTGCCTGAAGAAGAGCTGGTTGATGAAAGCGGCAAAGAACTTACAGCAGAGGATGCCCATACCAAATATCTTGAGTTCAACGAAGGAAGAGAAGATATTCTTCAGTTAGATCCCAATGGTGAACTCTATGGTGCCGTCATTCTTGCAGCCGGTTGGAGACCTGCCGAGCTTGACGCTGAAGAGTATGCACATCTTGGTGTGGATCTTACAGATGTCATCACCAACGATGTATTTGAAAAAATTGCCGCCAAAGGCAAAATTATTCGTCCTTCAGATGGCAAAGAAGCAAAGAGTGTTGTTTTTATTCAGTCTCCATGCAAAGACGACGATGATGCCGATTTTGAATATGCCGGCTCAGTTACCTCCCAGGTTGCCCTGAAACAGGCCAAATACGTCAGAGATGACTATGAAGACGGAAAAGCCTATGTCATCTACCAGCATATGAGAACCCCTGGACTCCAGGAGTATTTCTACAAAAGCATGCAGCAGGATGACGGTGTTTTCCTCACCAAAGGTGCGGTCACTGAAGTTACCAAACAGGGAAATGGTCTTGCCGTAACTGCTACCAATACACTTTTGGGTGAAAACCTTGCCATTAAAGCTGATTTGGTTGTTGTTGCCACAGGTATGGTTCCGGCTACTGCTGATGATCCCATTGTCAACCTTGCTTACAGACAGGGACCCGGCTTTAGAGATAATGATATCTTTGGTCAGTATGCTGATTCCAACTATATCTGCTTCCCCTATGAAACCCAGAGAACCGGTATTTATGCCGCCGGTGCGATCAGACGTGCCATGACCATTGAGGAATCAATGGAAGATGCTACCGGTGCCGCACTTAAGGCAATCCAGTGTATTGAAAGCTCAAGCAAAGGTGTTGCGGTTCATCCACGAAGTGGTGATATGACCTATCCGGACTTTTTCTTTCAAAGATGTACACAGTGTAAACGATGTACTGTTGAGTGCCCGTTTGGCGCACTTGATGATGATGAAAAAGGTACTCCTAAAGCGAACCCGACGCGTTGTAGACGTTGTGGTACCTGCATGGGTGCCTGTCCTGAAAGAATTATCTCTTTTGCTGATTATACCATCGATTCTATCGGCTCTCAGATTAAAGCCATTGGTGTTCCATCTGAAGATGATTATGATGAACCCCCATTAAGATATCTGGCACTTGTCTGTGAAAATGATGCCTTTCCTGCGCTTGACATGGTGGGCATGAATAGAATCGATTATTCACCTGACGTTCGTGTTATTCCCTTAAGATGTCTTGGTTCCATGAACACTATCTGGATTAAAGATGCCCTGGCTCAGGGCATGGACGGTGTTATCGTTATCGGTTGTAAACATGGTGACGATTACCAGTGCCACTTTGTTAAGGGCTCTGAGCTTGCAGAAATCCGTTGTGGAAAAATCGGTGATGCGCTTGCAAGTCTTGCACTTGAAGAAGAGCGTGTGGCCTTTGCAGAAGTTGCCATTGATGAATATGACAAACTTCCTCAGATAATTAATGACTTTGTTGAAGAAGTTGATGCCTTGGGACCCAACCCGTTTAAAGGTTTCTAACTTGATACTCGGGCAGATCCGGTCTAAAACGAGATCAGATCTGCCCGCAACAGAGCAATGCAACTATTGTTTAGCTTTGCATATAAAAAACAGACTATTTGTATAAATAGTCAGGAGGTATCATAATATGACTGAAAAATATCTTGCTCAACCTGATCTTGGTTTTATCGCCCAAGTAAGAGGTCTCGGTGGCGACACATTAAAAAAATGTTATCAGTGTGCCACATGTTCGGTTGCCTGTCCGATTGCTCCGGAAGACAGTCCTTTCCCAAGAAAAGAGATGATTGCCGCATCCTGGGGTCTCAAAGACAGACTCATTGGCAACGGCGACATATACCTGTGCCACCAGTGCGGTGATTGCACGGATCTGTGTCCCCGTGGTGCTGCTCCCGGCGATGTTCTGGGTGCTGTTAGATCTGCTGCCATTGAAGAATATGCAACACCAAAAGTATTGGCCCAAGCAGTGAATGATCCCCAAAAACTGCCATGGCTCTTAGGTATTCCGGCACTTTGGTTTGCGTTCTGGGCCTTTGTTACGGTGTATGGCAAAGATACCATGACCAAATTATTTGACGCTCTGTTCGGGGATGCCCTGGGCGGACGCCTTCACTTTTCCCACGCCCATGAAGGGGAGCATGTCATCTCCCATGCCGATTTCTTCTCCACCTGGTTTGTGGATATGACCTTTGTGCCGACAATGGGTTTTGTGACCATTGTTTTCCTTTTGGGGCTAAAACGGTTCCTTGCTGATATTCATGCCAATGCCGTTCTGGAAGGAAAAACCGATAAGACTTCCCTGGATTACAAAGAGCTTGCACAGGCATTTATCAGAATTCTGCCCACAGTTATCAAGCATGATAAATTCAATGAATGTGAATCCAATAAAGATAGAGCCACGCCGCATATGATGGTACTCTATGCCTTTATCGGCCTTTTCATTGTTACAGCGGTATGTGGCATGATGCTCTACCTCGGCAACCTGGCAGGTCCCTACTCTCAGTTGAACCCGATCAAATGGCTGGCCAACATCGCAGGAGTGGCACTGGTGATCGGTTCCGGATTGATGATCAAGAACCGTCTGGACAGAAAAGAAGAGCAGCAGACAGCCTATAAAGACTGGTTCATTTTAGGTGTTGTATTTGCCTTGGGCCTGACCGGTATGTTGACTGAAATGACCCGTTTGGCTCATATGGAATATATTACCTATTTCATCTACTATCTGCATCTGATCTCCATTTTTCTGCTGTTTGCTTTCCTGCCGTTTTCAAAAATGGCGCATCTGGTTTACAGACTGGCTGCCATGTCATATGCGGAGTATGGAAACAGAAAATAGTTAAGTAACCATAATTAATTCCATTTGAGGGGCTGATTTTTTTTATCAGCCCCTCTTTTTTTTCCTTGCATTTTTCAAAATGAAGTAATATGGCATTATTACGATGCTCTTAGGATATTACAGGGTTGCTCTGCTTGAACGTGTTTTCCAGGGCAAATTTTTCATAGGTATGTTGTTTAATACTAAGGAAGGAGGAAAAATTTTGGTGGAAGGAACAATCAAATGGTTTAATTCAAAAAAAGGCTTTGGTTTTATTGAGCAGGAAACCGGCG
>CAZLTD010000195.1:0-6290 GCA_964562385.1 uncultured Desulfobacula sp. | reverse complement strand
CATGTGGTTGCAGGATTCCAAAATGCAGCACACCAAGTTTTTCAAAACGCGCTCCGGATTATATACCAAAAGAATTAAAAGCCCCACTTAAACCATTAATAATCGCGATAGATCTTTTGACTCAACAGATTAAAGAATTGGACCGTCAAATCAACAGATTATAAAAAAAATATCCAGAAACAGAAAAATCACTTCAAGTTCTTGGTGTTGGTCCTGTCACCGCTCTTGCATTTGTATTAACAATAGAAGATCCTCATCGTTTTACAAAAAGCCGACAAGTTGGAGCCTTCTTGGGATTAACACCAAAGAGAGACCAATCTGGAAAATGTGATAAACAATTAAGAATAAGTAAAGCAGGTAACACATATTTGAGATCATTACTTGTCAGCTGTGGGCATTATATTATCGGTCCTTTTGGGCCGGAATGTGATTTGAGAAAATATGGTCTGTCTATAGTTGCAAGGGGTGGGAAAAATGCAAAGAAAAGCGCTGCAGTTGCTGTCGCAAGAAAAATGGCAGTTTTATTGCATCAATTATGGGTCAGTGAAAAAGCATATGACCCATTTTATAAGAGCACTGCCCATTACGCAGCATAGCATAGAAATAAACTGATATGACCCAAGACGTCCTGTTCAGGAGACTGCGGACTATGTCTTGCACCGGTTATCTGCCGATAACAAATAACGAGTGCGCCTAATAGATTGCAGCTCCTGCCGACGGATCTTAACATGCACCGAGACAATGGCAGATCTCAAAAAGAGTGCGAATGGAAGCGTGACGGTCTGGGTTAATAAAAATGGATGTTCGTGAATCGAACACTTGACTTGCCTTCTCATGGAAGACATAGGGCTCAGTATTTATCACCTGAAATTTCCGAGCACTAATACCATTAATACTCACCATCATTCATTCTGGAAATCCAGCCTTTCGCAAGGCATCAAGTACTTTTGGAAGATTATCCTTTGCCTTATACGGCCAAATTTTTTTAATGAATGACACTGACCAGTTGGGGTATAGCTCTAAAGTGTTTTTGGCTGATGTCTGTGCTTCCTCTTTGCGATCTAATAGTCCATAAACAATGGCTGAAAACAAATGGGCTACACCATTATCAGGCGAAAGTTCAACTGCTTTTTTAAATTCATACAGTGCTTGTTCATATTGACCTTTTGCAAAAAAGCATCGGCCTAAAATCGTATAATGATAAACAATGGGAAGGGGATTAAAGCGAATCCCTTGTTTACAGTGAATAATCCCCTGATCACATTGCCCAGCATAGCAAAGCGCTTTTGCTAACCGCATATGAGCCGTGCCAGAATTGGGTTGAAGTCCAACAGCTCGTTTACCTGCATCAATCGCTTTTTCATATTTTCTCAATGCCGTGTAAAAATTACACATTAATGAGTGCGAATATGCATTATTTTCATCCATTGACAATGCTTTTTGGATGAGCGAAAAGGCTTTTTTAAAATTTTCTCTGGATGAAAAACCTCTTTCAGCAAGTCCAAGATAATAATCCCCTAACAGCCTGTAACCAACCGGAGATTCAGGTTCTAAATCAATGATTTCCTGTGCCAGCCTGCTAACCCGAATCGAACTTTCTTTTGTGCCTTTTACCCATTCTGAGATGGCTTCCAGATATTTTAAATACGCATTATAATTTTCAAACTCCTTCATCTGTAATCGAATTTCTTCTCCTTGAGACAGCTTTATCTGCAAGTCAGTGACGATCTTTTTCACTATTTCATCCTGCAAGGCAAAAATATCTTTTAAATCACGGTCATAACGTTCTGACCACAAGTGATGGCCTTCAACGGCATCGATCAACTGGGCTGTCACCCGCACCCGGTCTTCCGTTTTCAGGACACTGCCTTCAAGGATATAACGAACGCCTAATTCTCTGCCGATCTGCTGAACTTTAACAGCCTTGCCTTTGTAGCTGAACGATGAATTCCGCGCAATGACAAAGAGCTGGCCGATTTTAGAAAGTGTCGCAGTGATACTTTCAGAAATACTGTCGGTGAAAAAATCCTGTTCAGGGTCTCTGCTCATATTGTCAAAGGCAAGTACGGCTATAGACGGCTTATCGGGTAGTGGGAGTGATGGCTTTTCAGGCACTCCGGCTTTACGCAGAACACCAGCCCAACGTTGAAGCAAGTCACGATCCTTATGGGGCATCATTTTCAACCAGGATTCAATCGTGTGTTTAGAATTTAATTTCATCATTTCAGCGGCTGCTGCTTTAGATTCTTCCTCCCGGCCCAATAAACCGTTGCAAATTGATAGACCTTCAAACGCATAAAAATTTCTGGGATTCAAGTGCAAGGTTTTTTTAAATTCCTCTATTGCTTTTTTAAATCGACCTACTGTCATATAAGCATTTCCCAGATTAAGATAGTAGTAGGCTGGCGGAAACGGAGACAACCGTATGGCTTGTTTAGTAAGCTCTATTGCCTTTTCCAGTTTTCCCGACCACCTTAAGGTCATTGCAAGCCATACTAAGGCAGCATCAGAATTTGGATTGATTTCGATTGCTTTTTTCCCGGCCGCAATAGATTTTTCAAATTGCCGTTTCATAGCGTAAACGTGGCACAGCAGCGAATATGCCCCGTCGTTGTTTTCTTCAAGGGCAATGGACTTTTGAAGAAGTTCAATGGCTTTATTTAAAGAATCGGGTGGCGATTTACTTGAACCAAGCCAGACATCCATAAAATGGACACTTGCCATTAAATTATAACTGCCATAAAATTCAGGGTCTAATTCAATCGCTTCTCGGGCAAACCGCCGAGCCGTTTCATTACTCTCTATAGTGAAAGCACGGATATAGGTAGTTCCTTCCATTATTTTTTCAAAAGCTTTAAGATTTGGTGTTCTTTTATTAAAGGAACCAAACCGAACACGTTCTCCTTCAGTCAATTTAATTTGTAACCCATTCAGTATTTTCAAAGTAATTTCATCCTGAAGAGCAAATATATCCTTGTAATTTCGTTCATATCGTTCCGCCCATAAATGTCTGCCTGTTAAAGCATCAATAAGCTGGGCTGTTATACGTATTTTACCACCTGATTGTTGAACGCTTCCTTCTAATACATAGCGGACACCGAGTTCTTGTGAAACTTGCTGAATTTTTACAGGTTTGTTTTTATATGAAAAAGTTGAGGTGCGGGATATTACAAAGAGCCTTGGTACTTTTGACAGGCTTGTGATAATTTGTTCGGTAATACCGTCGCTAAGATACTCTTTGTCGGGGTCATCACTCATGTTCTCAAAGGGAAGAACAGCTATAGACGGTTTTTCAGGTAAAGGCAGAGCCATATTTTCGACTGTTGCCGGTTCAAACTCCGGTGCATTCATTCGCTGGTAAATTTGATAACCGATTATTGTAAAAATAATCGTTAAAGCAATGGCTATAGATAAGGCCCATTTCCTGGCTGAGGGCTTTAACCTTTCACCAATTACTTTTCCGGCATCTTCAGGTGCCATCAGGATTTTGTAGACCCTGACAGGATTTTTGATGTTTTTTACGGTATGTTCACCTATGTATTCATATCCAAGGTTAAGCTTATTCCTGATATGATCATAGGCTCCTCTTGAAATACATATTCCACCAGGGTCGGCTAACCCTTCAATACGAGCGGCAATATTAACTCCTTCTCCATATAAACTGTCACCGTCCTGAACTACATCACCGATGTTGATGCCTATACGAAATTCCAAATGTTTGTCGTGAGGGAGATCATTATTTTTTAATTTTAATGCTTTTTGGATTGCTACCGAGGATTGTACTGCATTTACTACACTTGAAAATTCAGCCATAATATTATCACCCGGCATATCAACCACATTACCGGAATGATCTGTGATTATTCCCGACATGATTTGCCGGTATTCTTTCAGTGTCTGGATCGTATAGACCTCATCATTGGTCATGAGAGTGCTGTAGCCTTTGACGTCGGCGCTAAGGATAGCTCTGAGTTTTCTTGTAACTTTTTGTTCTGCGGCCATTTGATTACCTCGGTGTTCAGGTTGACAGTTACAGAACTTCATCGGTGAAAAAGTTTAAGAGTCGAAAAGAATTAATAGCAATGTTAGGTGAGGAAGAGAGCATGAATTATCAAGAATATACAAATTTCATATTGAGGGGTCAAGAAATTATTGGATGGCTTTTATTTGTATAATGTGACAGCGAAATTGGGTAATTTAAAAGCGATAGATATGTCTATTAGTCCACGCTTTTCTAAAAGTGAGCACTTCTGGCTATAGTCTTTGTAATTGTATCAAGATTAACCATCTTTATGGAAATTGACATGAGAAGATCAAGTTATCAAAAATGCAGTCTCAAATCTTAATATAGTAGGAGTGTCTACTTATAGAGATAGGATATCTTGTGGCCGCAAAGCCAGTTTGGAATTCCACTATGGACAGTATTAGTGACCTTGCCAACAAAACAATGGATTAGTATGGGATATGGCAGAAACGGCGCGTGTACGTGCGTGAGACATTCGTAGAATATTTATTGGATGGATAATGAAGCAGGGTCAGCAAAGGCCCTGTTTTTGTTTTAGAAACTGTAAAAACTGTGAAGCATTAGCTTTGTTTATAATTCCTAAAAACCAGCGATGATTAACATGATTTTAAAGAATATGATTCTTAAGTAATGATCCCAAAATTCATTAATATTGTTTTGCTGCGATATATAATACGACTAAAATTAGTACAAAAAGGACAAAAATAGAGATTGGGAAATCATAGTCATAGGGATTGACCCTCCCACAATTTGGGCACTCTTTATTGTCGGCTGATACGAGAAAACTACAATACTTACACGGTCTATATTGTTTCATGGTTTCCTCTCGAAATTTTCACTTCAAAAGATTGATAGCAGCTTGAGCAAAGTATCTAATGATAAAATAATACTATCATTAGGAAATTCAACTCTAAATGTTTATAGATAGAAAGATGTCTGGGTAAGCTTATCATTCATGTAGTGAGAGATGGTGTTTGTGCACTGCCATAATCGACGGTTAAGAGGGTGTGAGACATTCCTATAATATTTATTTGATGGATAATGAAGCAGGGTCAGCAATGACCTTGTTTTTTTTGTTTCATTACTGGTGTGTGTGTATTCGGTAGGACAGAGAATCATTCTATATTCATCAATATGTATAATCGTTAATATCGACCGTCCTCACCAGGCACCAGATATTGTGGTCTCAAAATTTAATCAAAAGCGAGCAATGACATATTCCTCTCTTTATCTCCAAAGGATAACGTATAATATTTTTCGCACATTTAAAAATTGAAAGATGGTCTCAACTTGGTTATTTGTTTAATCGACCAAGAAAAAACAATAATCAAGAAAGGAGACCATCTTGGCAAAAGAATATACACAAAATCTGGATAAAGTCATCAAAATTGATGAAACCAAGATCCAAGACCACCTGGGAGAAATGGTAAGAGGCACGGTTGAAGAGACGCCTAACAAAATGCTGGATGCCGAGGCAGAAAAACTTTGCAATGCTGAACGCTATCAACGCACGCAATCCAGAACCGATACCAGGGCCGGTTATTATCAAAGAAAACTTCATACTAAAGCCGGAGAGGTTCAGCTAAACGTGCCCAAGTTGCGACAACAAAAATTTGAGACTGCGATCATAGAACGGTACAAGCGCCGAGAGTCATCTGTTGAAGAAGCAATGATTGAGATGTATCTGACCGGTGTATCAGTAAGGCGGGTTGAGGATATTACCCAGGCTCTATGGGGTACCCGTGTCAGTCCAGGCACTGTAAGTAATTTAAACAAAAAAATATATAAACATATTGAAGGCTGGCGTAATCGTTCCATCAACGGCTAGCACCCATATCTTTATCTTGATGGCATTGTTCTAAAGAGAACCTGGGCAAATGAAGTTCGCAATGTTTCTGTCTTGGTTGCAGTTAGCGTTTCTGAAGATGGCTATCGTCAGGTATTGGGTGTTCATGAAGGCCATACCGGGAAAAGAAATCAACATCGTTATGACAACTTAAAAAAAATCGTTCACAGATACAGGAAACAGAACAGTGAAATATAAAGACATAACGCCTTTTTCCACCAGATTATTGACAAAAGACGAATTCTCAGCTATCAAAAAATTAGTAATCGACTCTAAAAAATCGCCCTGATACACCTGACCGAAATCGATATCGACAACAGTGTTACACATATTCATATACTCAATAACCTGATTCTTTTGATTTTATGTATCCATTCACGGGGTGAAGCAGGCAAACCCGATCAGATCCAAGATAGATCA
>CAZLTD010000194.1:0-6343 GCA_964562385.1 uncultured Desulfobacula sp. | reverse complement strand
CATGTAATTTCAATTGCTTACAACAATGCTGTTACCCCGTGAATGAATACATAATCTTTATACAACCGGGAGGATTCTCGTGAAAAAGATAATTTTCTTTTTTTTCTTAATACTGTTTTCTTCCAATGCCTTTGGGGCGGGTGATTCTATTAAAATCGCCGCGATTTTTTCCCAGTCCGGAGAGGCCATGCAAAATTCTTTTGAGCACCTGGAAACAATAAAGCTTGCCGTGGCGGAAATCAACCAGTCCGGTGGGGTCCTGGGCAGATCAATTTCGCTTGTTGAAATAGACAATGAAAGCAGCTCGCTGGGTTCCAGAAAGGCCGCTCATAAAGCGGTAGGACTGGATGTCGTTGCTGTGATCGGGGGGTCCTGGAGTTCCCATGCCCTGGGCATGGCCCCGGTGCTTCAAAAGGCTGGTATTCCAATGATAACTCCTACAGCCACAAACCCCAAGGTGACCGAAGTAGGTGAATTTATATTCAGGGTCTGCTTTGTGGATGCTTTTCAAGGGAAAATGCTGGCCAAATTTCTCGGGGAGGATTTAAAGGTTGAAAAAGTTGCGGTACTCACCAATGCGGACCAGATTTTTTCCATTGAATTATCCCGGTACTTTATGGATGAATTCAAAGCACTTGGTAAGAAAGTCTCCACAGAACTGGACTATATTGAAACAGCACCTGACTTCAAAGACCTTGTAACGCAACTGGCTGAATACAAGTTTGATGCTGTCTTTGTCCCGGGATATACAAGGGATTCAGCCCAGATCATCAAAACAGCCAGACAAAATGGAATCAACGTCCCTATCATTGGTGGGGATGGCTGGAGTCACCGGATGCTCAATTATGCCTCCCGGGAATTGGACAATACCTATTATATAACCCACTGGCACAAAGGTATGATGGATAAAAAATCACAGACATTTATTAAGTCCATCCTTCCGCTATTTGAATTTTCCAAGATAAACGCGGGCATGGCACTGAGCTATGATGCGGTTTTCCTGCTGGCCGATGCCATCACCCGTGCCGGAAACATGGAGAGGGATAAAATAAGACAAGCCCTTGAGGCGACCCGGAACTATGAAGGCGTGACCGGGCGCATTAATTTTGATGCCAGAAGAAATCCGGTAAAATCGGCGGTTATATTAAAATTTGAAAACAGTACAACACAAGTTGTCAAACAGATTGCATTGTAGAGGGACCCTCTGTTTTGAAATTAAGCCAGAAAATTAATAAGCACATTGCCATAGCCTTTATCGTCACGCTATGTATAAGTGTCCTGATCCTGATTCCGCTTCAGAAAAAAAAAGCAACTATTTTGAACCAGAAAATTGCCTCCTTGATACAGAATTTTCTCACAAATGACATGGGCCCGCTGGCCAATGCCATTTTCGAAGGAAGAACCCGGGCAATCGATATAAGACTGAAAACAATCCGAAAAATCCAAGGCATAGAAGATGCCTTTGTTTTTAATAAAAATCGTCACCTGGTCACCGGGACATCCCAATCAATTTTCCCCCAAAAGTTTGTTGCGAAATTCGATATTGCCCAAAAAGAGACCAAAGCCACATGGGTTGAAGACAATGAGCTCTGGTACCTTAAACCCATTCATTCATTTGAGGAACTCATCGGTTTCATCCTGGTAAAATACACCATAGCCGATATGAAAAAAACAGAGAACTTAAGTGTTATTTTATATACAGGGATTCTCACCATCCTGATGCTCATTCTGCTGCTGGTCAGCCATCACCTGATTCAAAAAATTATCCTGGGACCCGTGGATGAGCTGGTCGGAAATATGGAGAAGATAGAAGATGGCAGTTATGGCAGCCAGATCCAGTCCATTTCTTCCGATGAAATCGGGTCACTTGCCCTTCAGTTTAATGCAATGTCCAAAGAGATCGCCGGGTCATACCGGAAAATTGAGGTGCAGAACCATGAGCTGCATAAGACTAAAAACCTTTTGGATAATATTATAAACTCCCTGCCGTCAATGCTGATAACTGTTGACCAGGAACTTCGAATACAGGCATGGAACCATTCTGCATCTGTTCGGGCAGGCGTTGCCTTTTCAAAGGCCAAAGACAAGCCGCTCGATGAAGTACTCAACTTGCTGGCGTCAAAAAAGAAGCTTTTGCTCGATAGTATTGGGAAACGGAAAAACCAGAAATTGGCAAAGGTCCCTGTCCTGGCGGGAGCTGAACAATTGTTGCTGAATATCATGGTCTACCCCATTGAAGAGGAAAATCGCTGGGTCATCATCATTGATGACATTACAGATACCTTCCGCATGGAAACCATGATGATTCAGACGGAAAAAATGATGTCAGTGGGCGGGTTGGCGGCCGGTATGGCCCATGAGATCAACAATCCCCTTGCCGGGATGATTCAAAATGCCCAGGTCATCCAGAATCGAATTACAAAGAACCTTCCGGTTAACCGAAAGACCGCGGAAGGGCTGGGGATTTCCGTTGATGTCATCAGAGCCTACATGGAGAGAAGAAAGATAGTGGATCTTTTAACCGGGTTGCGAAAATCCGGAGAGAGAGCCTCCCAGATTGTTAACAACATGCTTTCTTTCAGCCGCCAGAGCACAGCAGAATTCAACAAGGAGAACCTGTGTGATCTGATGGATCAAACCATCTTTCTTGCCCAGAATGATTATAACCTTAAAAAACGCTTTGATTTTAAGCAGATCGTCATCCACAAACAGTATGACCCTGATCTGCCCCTGGTCGAATGTGAGGGCAACAATATCCAACAGGTTTTTTTAAATATATTGAAAAACGGTGCAGAAGCCATGCATCAAGAAAGGGTGGATTCCGATAAAGAGCCTGAGTTTCAAATTCGTATTCAAAACCGCAATAATATGGCCTGTATTGAAATCCGGGACAATGGTCCCGGTATTGATGAAAAGACCCAGAAAAGGGTTTTTGAACCCTTTTTTACAACAAAATCGGTCGGCCTGGGAACAGGCCTTGGCCTGTCTGTCTCATATTTCATCGTTGTGAACAACCACAACGGCGAGCTGTCTGTGGAATCAACGCCCGACACCGGAACAAGTTTTGTTATTAGGTTGCCGTACCGCCATTAGCCATTGAATACCAAAGTTAAGCCATCCTTTTCCGGCAAGCGCTTCATTTGGTTAACAGGGGGTACAAAAGGCAATTGTTAGAGAAGGCTTTAACTATTTCACTGAATAAGAGGTGCTAATTGTTGAATTTGATGCACAAAATATATCATTTCAAACTTTCAGAGATTAGCAAAAATGACCATCGGACGGTGAAGTTGGGAAACCTCATCGGGGCTTTATCTGTTATTGTTTCTTCACTGTACAGTATGTTTTATTACTTTGTACTGAATTCAACAAAGGCGGCCTTGTTCAATGAATTTTTTGCGTTTTGTTATTTGTCCTATTTTTACCTTTTATCCAGGGGGAAATTCTTGCCAGCCACCCTGTCAATTCCTCTTGTTTATATGTGCCATATATTTTTTATTGTTGTTTTTTTTGCTTCAAGTCACAGTGGTATTCACTATTATTTTCTTGTTATGGGCCCCACGCTCTATTTTTTCTTTAATAATGATCAAAAGTTTTTTTTAATAGGATTTTCTGTCACAGCATTTATTTTATTCATTTCATGCGAAATTCTGGGTACAACGTTTTCCGAACTTGTTTTGAGCGATGTCCAGTCCAGATTTTTATATATTTCAAGCATATCAATGGTGTTCTTTTTAAACATAATCATCATCTATATTTTCCGAAAAGAGATTGATGCAAATGAAAGAAAATTAGACGAGGCTGCCACCATACTTGCGACCGTCAACAATGAATTGAAAAACGAGAACGAAGTACGAAAAAAGATTGAGGGAATACTTGTTTTAGAAAAAACGAAACTTCAAGATGCACTTCAGGAGGTAAAACAATTAAGCGGGCTGCTTCCCATATGCGCATCCTGTAAAAAGATCAGGGACGACAAAGGATATTGGAATCAAATTGAATCCTATATTCACAAGCACTCCGAGGCCAAATTCAGCCATAGCATTTGCCCGGACTGTTCCGATGAGCTCTATGGCCATGAGGACTGGAATATTGAAATGAAGAAGAAAAAAAAATAAACCAATTGCAAGGTTGAGAATTTCTTAAAAAGTTTATGTCAATTCAACCGGCAGATCAAATTGTAAATTGTTGGTCGTCAAATACTCTTTAAACCCTATAACCTTTTTCCCACTGTATTCCATGTTCATTGCCTGGTATTCGCAGTTATTCACACATCCAAGGCAGAGCACACATTTTTTTGTGTCCACAAAATAGCTGCCCAGATCTATGGATCCGGTGGGGCACAGGTCGGTACAAGTGCCGCATCTAACGCAGTTTTCTTCAATGATGTGGTGATTGTCCACCGATGTTTTAACCCAGTATTCAAGATCAAGAAAAGTTAAGGATTCTCTGGCAGTCAGGGATTTGTTGAATACGGCAGACCGGCCTTTTTGCGCCACAGATTGAATGCGCCGGGCATAATCACGGACTCTTTGATAGGTGGATGCATCGGGTAAAATAGTATTGTTTTCTGTCATCAGATCTTTGCCATCCGTGCTGTAGGTCAGTGAATAGGAACTGATGCTGACAAAGGCATCAAGCCCTACCGGGACCCCGTTTTTTTGAACCAGACCCTCTAAAATGGAACACCCGGCATTGTGCTGGTTTCCTTCAGGGCCGCCAAAAGTGACAAAGGACGCCACAGGCATCCCTTTAAGGTCGGGCAGACCGGCGATATAATCTTTTACAAACCCGGGCGTGTCATAGTAAAAAACAGGGGAGCCGATAACAAGAAGATCAATATCTTTTGTGTTCAGCGTGCCGATATCACGGATGTCTCCGGAGATGACCGCGATCCCTTGTTTTTCAAGGGTTTTGGCAAGAACCTGGCCGCATTTTCTGGTATTCTCAGTCTGGCTGTACCATAAGACGGCTGCCTTTTTTATTTTTCCTGAGCGTATGGGAACCCTTGCTTTAATAGTGCTGATATTAACGCAGGAAGGCAGCATCGCAATTGATGCTGCAGCCAGAGTGCCTTTTTTTAAAAATGATCGCCTGCTTTCCATTGTTGTTTTTCTTTTTTTTGTCATGTTTTGTTTGAAATTATTCCAACCCCCTGTTGTTTATAGTTCGAAATGTTTCGAAGTATAGAGGTCTTGTTTTGCAATGTCAATTGGTTTTTAAAAATCCTTTTGCACTTGTGGTATTGAAAAGAGGATTCAACTTTCCATGGATGTGTTAACGCACGTGATCTGATTGTAACTTTAACGTCACGGTGAAACCCTGTGTATTTTTTGTTGTTGGGGCTAAGTATGATGTCCCTCAAATTTATTTCGTGGAATTTTTGAGCGCTTATGGATTACATTTTAAAGTTCCGCTTCGTATTTTTTGACTGACCACATCCCTATCTCGATCACTCCAATTTGTTGAAAAATCACGGCTTTATTGTCCTTTTGTGCGCTTGCCGGAATCTATTGTATTGGGAATTTGTTCATTATGAAGAACAAGCAATAAAAGTCATATGGTTTGAATTCCGCCTGTATGCGCCTGGCAGGATTGAAAATGGAGAAAAGTTGGAATTTTCTCTTTGACAATTTTAAAAATTTAATATACTAATTGTTCTTCATAGTGAATTGACCGTACATGAAAGATACTGGTATCGGAAGGAAAATAACACCATGAAAATCAAACGAGAACAATTAAAGATTGATCCCAAAAAATGTGATGCATGTCATAAATGCACCGAGGCCTGCGCAATGAAGCACCACAGCGTGGCCGATCCTGAATTTTCCAGAATTAAAATACTCCGGTTTGAGAATCAGGATCTCAATGTTCCCGTTATCTGCATGGCGTGCGAGAATCCCATCTGCACCAGTGTCTGCCCCATGAATGCCCGGCAGAAAAAAGAGAACGGGACCATTGTGACAAGCCCGGAGACCTGCATCGGGTGTAAAGCATGTCTGTATATCTGTCCTGTTGGAAGCCCATCTCAAAATCCGCTCACCAGCCAGACAATGACCTGTGACATGTGTGAGGGTGACCCTGGCGGGCCACAATGTGTCCATGCATGCCGTGACAAGGGTGCCATAACAATAAGCGAAATCGATACGCAGATCTGCCAGAGGGCAAGGCTGCATGCCGGCAGAATGAGAAGGGTGTTCGTTTGATTACCGCTGACCCTACAGCTTAATTGAAACAGAGGACACAGAGTCTACCCATAACAGATAAAATAGGTGAGCATATTTATGAAAATTGTAATTATTGGAAACGGAATCGCCGGAAATCAAGTCGCCTTTACACTTATTCA
>CAZLTD010000193.1:0-6366 GCA_964562385.1 uncultured Desulfobacula sp. | reverse complement strand
ATTTTGGTGGGGTCCCGCGGCGGCGCGCCGCGCCGGGCGGGCCGGGGGGCATCGGGGTGCAAACGCGCATCCTTTGATGGGCGCCTGAAGATTCGGGGGGCGGCCTTTAATGGTGAAAAGGGGTGTGTGCGGCGGTTTGTCCAGGGGAACGATGGCGTCAATCAACGCTTTGGTATAAGGCATTTCAGGACTGGCCACAAGTGTTGGGGCCGACGCTTTTTCAACAATTTTTCCGGCATACATCACTGCAATGTCATCGGCCCTGCCCATGGCAAGCCCCAGATCGTGGGTGACAAAAATCATGGACATCTTTTTTTCGGACTGCCGGCGGGCCAGAAGGTCGAGAATTTCAGACTGAACCGTCACATCAAGGGCGGTGGTGGGTTCGTCAGCGATCAAAAGTTCCGGGTTGCAGGACAGGGCCACGGCAATGGCCACCCGCTGGCACATCCCGCCGGACAATTGATGGGGATATTGATCAAACCGCTGTTCCGGCAGGGAGATCTCAACCGATCTCATCAGTTCAAGGGCTCTTTCATACGCCTGGCTGCGCGCCATGTTCATATGGTATTGCAGGGACTCGGCGATCTGGTAACCGATCTTCATCACAGGATTCAGGCTTGATACCGGATCTTGGAAAATCATGGAGATCTGGCGGCCCCGGATCATGGCCAGCTCTTTTTGTGACAGCCGGGCAAGGTCTCCCTGGCCGGAAAACCGGATGGCCGATGTTGCCGAAACTTTTGCGCTGCCGGGCAAAAGCCCCATGATGGCCTTGCACAGGATGCTTTTCCCGGAACCGGACTCCCCGACAATGGCCAGGGTCTTTCCCTTTTCAAGGCAAAAGGAGACGGTGTTCAGGGCATGGACGGTTCCCTTTGGGGTGGATATTTTTACCTGCAGATTTTCCACCTCCAGCCGGGTCCGGTGTGATAAGCAGATCAAAGCTGGCCCCCTTTTTTGTCAAACCGCTCCCGCAGGCAGTCGCCTAAAAGATTAAAGGAGAGAATGGTTAAAAACATGAAAAAGGAGGGGATCAGCGATATAAAGGGGGACAGGGCCAGGACATCCTTGCCTTCGGCAATCATCTTTCCCCAGCTGGGGACCGGTTCTGGAATCCCAAGGCCCAGAAAACTGAGCACCCCTTCGGCGGTGATGACATATCCAACGATCATCAGGGCATAAAGCGCAGCCGGGACAATGACATTGGGCAGAATATCATGCAGAATGATCTGAATATCGGACTGCCCCGTCATCCTGGATGCCAGGACAAAATCCTGGTTCGCATATTTCAGCGTGGCAGCCCTGGCCACCCGTGAAAAAGAGGGGGTGGCAAGAATGCCCAGGGCGATAATCAAATTTTTAAGGCCGGGCCCCAACCCGTAGGCAACGGCCAGCAGGAGGATGACCCCGGGAAATGCCAGTATGGTATCCATCACCGACATGATTACGCTATCGGTTTTTCCCCTATAAAAACCGGCACTAATGCCCAATATCGATCCCAGCACAAGGCCGATGAAGGGAACAGACAGGCCGATGGTAAGGGAGATGCGGGAACCGAAAACAAGGCGGGAAAGAAGATCCCGGCCCATGGTATCAGTTCCCAGAACGAACACGGTGTTGTCCTGGGCCCCATCGCTTTTGACCGATGTTCCGGGCGCCACCTCTATATGATCCCAGTGAATATGGTCAAACCTTGGCAGCGGAAAAAGATCTGCACAAAGGGCGCAGATAACCATCAGCATGATCCAGGTGGCACAGAGCCAGAATGAGGTGCGCAGGGCCGGTTTTGTGTTATGATCAGGCATGGCGGCCCTGCCCGCTTTTATGCAGATGCACCCGGGGATCCAGCACAGAGTAGAGCAGGTCCACGATGAAATTGATCAGGACATAGGCGGTGGTGATATACAGAATACAGCTTTGGACGATATGGATATCGCGGCCGTGAATCGCTGAAATCAACAGGCTGCCCAGCCCCGGCACAGAGAATATACTTTCCACCACAACCGCTCCCCCGATCAGATGGCCGGTCTGGATGCCGAAAAGCGTGATAAAGGTAAAACTGGATGGCCGCAGGGCATGCCTGACCAGGATATGGCGGGTGGGAAGCCCCTTGGATCTGGCCATGAGAATAAAATCCTCCTGGAGCGTGGTGATCATGTCGCTTCTAAGCACCCGCATCAGCGGCACCCACTCCACCAGGGCAATGCTCAGCCCCGGCAGGATCAGGGATGACAAACCTGCTGTGAAGCCATCTGTGGAAACCGCATATCCCGTGGCCGGCAGCCAGTTCAATTTCAGGGAAAAAAGATAGATCAAAAAAATCGCCATGACAAAAACCGGGACAGACATCACCCCAAACCCCAGGGTGTTGATCGTTTTGCCGACAGCGGTCTTAGATTTCAGGGCACTTAAAATGCCCAAAGGAATCGCCATGATCAAGACGATAAGTTGTGACACCAGGACAAGTTTCAGGGTGACCGGTATGCGCCGGGCAAATATATCGCGCACCGGCTCTCCGGTCCGAAAAGAGATCCCCATATCGCCTTTGGCGGTGTTTGAAAGCCATTTTCCATATTGCACAAAAACATTTTTGTCCAGTCCCAGCTCTTTGCGGATCGCCTCAAGGTCTTCGGCACTGCTCTGAAGTCCTGCCACTGAATAGGCAGCATCCCCGGGCAGAAGATTCACGATAAAAAAAGAGAGCACAGATACCAGAAAAAGGGTAAAGGAGAGTCTGACCAGTTTTTCACAAACGATTTTGCTCATAAAAAAAACAGACTCTCCTTTTATATGTGCGGTGTTATGGAAGTTCCCCTGATTTTTCCTTTTCGATTTTAGCCGTCAGCCCCATGATGAGAAGATCGCTGGTGGCCTTCACACGCCAGGCAAGCTCCTCTTCTGAAAAGGCGTCACTTTCATAGGAATTTGCCAGCATAAAGGCGATGCCAAAATCCATTGTTCCCCTGATGATTCTTAAATTTTCCCAGCGTTCAGGTGGAAAATCTTTAAAAGGGGGATAATCCCCAAGATCTTCTCCCAATTTGTTGGAGATTTCCTGGGTAAATTTTTGGAGCAGGTGAATATGTTTCCCCTGAAAAAGAGCTTTAAACAGCTCTTTCTCTTTTTTGGCAAATAGGAGAAAACCCACCCCCTGGTCGGACCATTTATCACCGGTTCGGGGTTGGTTTATGTGTTCCATCAAAAGATCCATCCCCTTTTCCATCACATTTACTTCAAGATCCTTCATGGATTTAAGATGGGTGTAAATGGGCCGGGTGGAGGAGTTCAGCTCTTCGGCGATTGTCCTTGCAGACAACCCCTGCCAGCCGTTTTTTCTTACTATGTTAAAGGCCGCCTGGATGATATTTTCCTTTTCAAACTTTACTTTTGGTGGCATTTTATATTCCCTTTCACGTTGAGCAACAAACGTTACGCAACATTTGTTACGTAACAATCGTTACCTTATGTGTCAGTATTTTTTTCCCTTTGATCCATAAAAAACTTTTCAACAAAACACAATGTAAATATGCAGACAGCGCTTTTGGTAAAAAAAGAGTGGCCCCTATGGGGCGAGAGAGAGGTCACCCTTGATTATTGCCCTTAAATTTCAACAATCAACATGCACCCGGATCTCACCGGTGATGTTGCAAGTTAGACCTAAAAAGAGAAATAATTATGCCGGTAGTCTCCGATGGCCGCTCAGCCTGATGGAGGATTTGCAATACCCCGTGATTTATAATAGGGTGTTTTTTATACATCAGCCTGCAGCCTGAACCGCGTATTTCTTAAAAAGCTTCAAGAAACGGATCTGAAAAATTGTGAAATCTTTCTTCAATCGTCGATAAAAAACGACAAATAAGGAGGGGAAATCATGAATGAAAGCAATTTGTCTCGTTTTTCATGGCATAGGTCTGCAGTTTTTCTTACCAGTCTGCTTGTTATTTCCCTGTCAACCATCTGTACAGGGATTGCACCGGCCCAGGAATGGGAAAGTGTATTGGATGACGAGCCCGTCGTTGAGCAACCAGGAAAAAGGCCGTCATCCATTCCCCAGGAAGTCGATGGGTTTAAATCCATACCGGATTTTAACTCATCAGAAGAAAAAACAATTCCAGAATTTGAAAATTTATCGTCCCACCTTCCTGTGCAGGTGATCCAGCGCTTTTTAAAGGCCCAGGTAAATGGGGATATTGACGCCATGCTGGGTCAGGTGGCCGTGTCGCTATTTGAAAGTGAAAAGGTGGCGCAATTTCGCCTGGCACTGAATGTCATCCGTCGGATGTGCCGAATGGAAGAGTTGATCAGTCATCCCCGGGCCATCTGTTATAATGCCGAAAAAACAAAAGCCATAGTCCGATTTGAGGCCCATGTGTCAATGGCTGTCAAAGATGAAACATTCTTATTGTCCAATGGGTTTTTGTGCCTTCTGCAGATGGTTGACAAACAATGGAAAATTCTTTTCATGGAACCGGATGAATTTTTGAATATGCAGTTTCTGCAGGCAAAAACCCAGGCCCAGCCGACGGACTCACCGTCTTCAGGCAACCGTTTGGTGGGGGACCCTATCAACTGGCAAGAATTGAACCAAAAATTTGACAAGCAGATAAGCACCATTGTTCTGGATGACCAGGGCACGGCATGGGATATCCTTTTTTCAGCTGTGGGGGCGTTTCCCGTTGCCGGAGATGCTGTTTCCATGGCGTATACCGGTGGGAAAGTGATCCAGGTTGTTATAAAAGATATGATTCCCAACATCTCACAAAGAAGACCGGGCTTTTTAATGCTTGATATCGCCCATGTTGCCTGCGGTGTATTTAGCATGGCAGTTGAAGCGATTCCGATGGCAGATCATCTGGCTGATACCTTTGAATTGTTTCTTGATAATGCAAAGTACAATTTCAAACAGCGCAGGCAGTTTATAAAACTCAAAGCCATGGTCCGGCACCAGAAGTTTTTTAACTTAAAAAAATACCTGGTTCTGGTACCGGAACCGATTCATGAAGAGAAAACAAATGGTCTTTCCAATGTGAAAATGCAGATGTACTCGACATGGCAGCATCAGTTTTCATCTCCACTAAAAAAAATATCGTTCATCACTGACCGGCCCTTACAGTTCTGGAAAAAAATTCGTTTCTATCTCTGCACCGAATTTACAATCAAAGAGTCGGAAAATGAAATTCTTTTTAAAGCGGCCAGGGACTTGAGAACCTCTTCCACGGTTATTGAACACTGGACATGGCAGGACAGGGCGGTTCATGTCCCGGTCCAGATTCCCCCGTTTGACTATTCCCCGGAGTTCAAAGGAGAAGACATCCTGAGAAATTATCGGATTGAAAGTGCCAGAAGAGGGTTTGTTTCCGTGGCCTTTGATATTACGTCCAGTCCTGGTCCCAATCAGGTGATCGTATTTAAAAAAACAAGTGAAAAAACCGAACCTCTGAAAGTGGAAAATACGGTTTACAATAATTTAAAAAAGGCTTGGGCTGCAAACCTCAAGGGAAAAATCATAAAAACCCCGATCGGGATCAATGTCGGAGAAAACGGATCCCTGAGTTTGCTCGCCGATTCCGGGGCCGGATACAAACCCTTGATCATCGGGCTTCCTGGCCATAAATGGAAAATATCAGATCCGGAGTTCTGCAGCCTCATCACCAGGGGACATTATCCCGAAGCAGTAATAGAACTCAAAGGATGGAAGGCAGGAGAAACTAATCTGGCCTACACCATTAAAACCGGCAGCCATCAAGGTGTGAATTATATTCACGGTCTTATCCCCATAAAGATCGGAGATAAAAGTCCCAAGGGGCTCAAGGGGAATCCAGGCCTGTCGGTCACTGCCAAAAATCTTATCTGGGTTCCTGACAAGGATACCGGTTTTATCATCTGGTCGCTAAACCAGAAGTCGTATAAAACCAGGATGTGCTATTTTAATATCGAAATTAAAAATACAGGTCCGGTTCCAGTGAAACTTAAGAGGATTGTTTTTCGCCGCACCCTTTGCGACGGAACGTTTGAAAATCCCCAATCTGAGGGGAAAAAGGAGGTCCTCGACCCCGGTGAAACAACGGTCTTTGTCTCTCCAAAGGTTTTCTGCCCGGAAAAACTGAACTACAAGGGGCGAATGGAATACACGGTACATGCAACGACCCTAACTGGAAACCAGGCGACCACGGCACAGATGATTTGGAACAATGAATGACGAAATCTTGAGGGTCAGATCTTGAAATATAAGGTTTTAGAGCTAAAAAGTGATAATTCAAGACCTGACCCTATGCTTTTCGCTATGCTTTTCGAAGACATGGCCTTGCATGGGTGTCAATCAGCGTCGAAAAATGACCCCCTGTCAGCGCCCAATTTTGACCC
>CAZLTD010000192.1:0-6514 GCA_964562385.1 uncultured Desulfobacula sp. | reverse complement strand
AGACAAGTTTCACATAGCGGTTGTATTTGACAGTGACGGTAATGAGTTGGAGATCGCCAAAGTGATCAACACAAAGACTCGGGTTCGTAACTTTTTTAATCGATATCAATACGGTACAGTAGCTATGGAGGCCGGCACCCATTCTCCGTGGATAAGCCGTTTGGTCAATGAAATGGGTTTAACCGTATATGTAGGCAATCCCCGCAAATTGAGACTGATCTGGGACAGTACAGATAAGTCTGATGCACGTGATGCCAGAATATTGGGTATGGTCTGCCGGGTGGAACCCAGACTTTTGCATCCGTTGCGCCATCGAGGCCGCCAGGCACAAGCAGACCTGGCAACAGTCAAGTCCCGTGATATGCTGATGAGAACTCGTGCCAAGTTGATTAATCATGCCAGAGGACTTATCAAATCACTGGGAGAGCGGTTGCCCAAATGTAGTTCAGCAAGTTTTGCAAAGCGGTGTGAAACGCTGGTGCCGGATGAACTTCAACCAGCGCTTGGATCCGTGTTTGGGACCATCCATCATCTGACTGAACAGATAAAAGAATTTGATCGTAAGATTGAACTGGTGAGTATTGAACGCTATCCGGAAACACAATATTTGCGTCAAGTATCCGGTGTCGGTCCAATTACAGCGCTTTGTTTTGTGTTGACAATTGAGGATCCAAAACGATTTTCGAAAAGCCGTCAAGTAGGATCTTTTCTGGGTCTAACGCCCAGACAGGATCAATCGGGGGAAACAGACAAACAACTTTCCATTACAAAGGCAGGCAATACCTATTTGCGAAAACTGCTGGTCGGTTGCGCTCATTATATAATCGGACCGTTTGGCCCCGAAAGTGACCTGCGCCTCCACGGTTTGGCAATTTGTGCTCGTGGAGGGAAAAATGCCAAGAAGCGTGCTGTGGTTGCAGTAGCACGAAAATTGTCAGTATTATTGCATCGGTTGTGGGCAACCGGTGAAAAATATCAGCCGTTTTATAAACATCACAAAAAAGAGGCGGCCTGATAGCCTATACAATTGGATCTATCAAGGGTCAAGATGAACGCCTGCGGCGCCCTTGACAAATCCAATTGTATAGGCTGACTAAGTTAGTAAGAGATGAACGCATTCATCTCTTTTATTAAAAATAAAAGCAAATTTGAGTTGACAAGTTTCCAACGTCTCATCCAGGAGACTGCGAGCACGGCCTTGCAACCGTCAGTTGCCGCTGACATTTATGGATTGCGTGTTACAGATAGCAGCTCCTGACCACGGATATTAACATGCACCGGAGCAAATGGCAGCTCCACGAAAGAGTGCGAATGGAAGCGTGACGGTAGAGACTCGTTGGATTAGGGTAAAAGGATAATTCGTTAACGAATTAGTTCTTGACATAAGCCTTCTCATGGAAGGCCGTTCGCAGTAAAGAATTACGGCATCACAACCTGATGTCTTGCAGATAAGCCAAACTCGTTACGTGAATTACCCGGGTAGACAAACATGACTATTTTAAAGAGTGAGGACATCAATTGAAATCAATAATTTCGTTACTTGTACTCATCATATGTCTGAATGCAAACACTATTCTGGCGGCTGAAAAAGTCGGGGTACTCCTTATGCACGGCAAGGGCGGCACCTCACGGCCAAAATCGCCCATTGGCAAACTCTGTTTTTTTCTTCAGGGGAAGGGCTTTTGGGTATCTGCCCCGGATATGCCATGGTCGCGGAACCGCGGATTTGACAAGACCTATGAGGAATCTATGGCGGAAATCGATATGGAGGTTAAAAAATTAATCCAAAAAGGGGCTGCAAAAATTGTTGTTGGCGGACATAGTATCGGTGCGAACGCGGCATTGGGGTATGGTACCATGAGTGACAAAATTGTTGGTATCATTGCCATTGCCCCGGGTCACATACCAGAGGCAGGGGAATTTCAAAATTTTATCGGCAATGACTGGAAACGTGCCAAAGAGATGGTGGAATCGGGCAATGGGGATCAAAAAGCAAAATTTAATGATCTGAATCAAGGCAGAAAAAGCTCAAAAAAGATGACAGCAAAGGTGTACTTAAGTTGGTTTGATCCAAGCGGACCTGCTGTGATGCCGGTCAATACGGCCAATTTAAAACCTGGTGTTTCACTGCTCTGGATTATTGGAGAAAAAGATCGTATGGTTTCACTGGGTGAAGCATACGCTTTTGGCAAAGCACCTTTAAATAAAAAAAATGCCTATATCGTTGTGAAGGGCGGCCATAAACAGACCCCTCAAAAAGGAAAGTTGGAAATACTCCGTTGGCTGAATGATTTATAGATCAAAGATCCTAAATGCTATTTCAATAACGAAAATGAACCGGGCAGGCCGGTGAATTTGAAACGCCACACATGACAAGACAGAGAGCATCGCAGCTAATGCAAAATTTCATGAAATATGCGGGTTGGGTATGGAAATGCAAATGAGACTGAAGGCACTTTTATCACTTAAACACAGTCAAAGATTTCTTGGGATCGATGCCCTGCGCGGATTTATCATGGTGTTCATGGCTCTGGATCATGCCAGAACCTTTCTTTGTGTACCAAGAGGTGGATATGAAATCTGGACAGGCCGGTTCACCCAATACCATGGGGACCTTTTTGCCTTTATGACCCGGTTTGTCAGCCACTTGGCAGCCCCTGGATTTTTCTTTCTAATGGGGGCCGGCATGGTTTTTTTAGTCACATCAAGAAGAACCAAAGGGTGGACACGATCTCATATTTATCGCTATTTTATCAAACGGGCAGGGCTTTTAATCGGACTCCAGTTTCTGGTGGAAAATGCTGCCTGGACTCTTGGTTTTGGGCAGATGCCCCTTTACTTCGGTGTCCTGTTTGCACTGGGGTGTTCCATGTTTTTAGGCATTTTGCTGCTGGAGCTGCCCGCTTTTATCCTGGGTCTGTTCGGTTTTTTCCTGGTCGTAATGACAGAAGTGCTGCTCCCTGAGACAAAAGGATATGTCCTGTACCCGCTTCACCTTCGGATCTGGCTGCTTCCCGGATTTACGCCGGGCGCTGGTATGTTTGTTCTTTATCCTGTTATGCCATGGCTGGGGGTGACAGCCTTTGGAATGGCATTTGGCAAATACCTTGAGTCGCAAAAAAAAAGCAATCCGTATCTCTCTTTAACTTCGGGTGTTTTCTTGATCCTGCTGTTTGTTGTTGTCCGGGTGAACGGCGGATTCGGTAATATCCGTATGGAAGGTGAAGGCGGCATCATCGGTTTTCTAAATATGGTAAAGTACCCGCCGAGTATTGCCCTGCTGCTCATTACGGTTGGCGTAAACCTGACGGTATTAAGTTTTTTCGAGTACCTGGAAAAAAAGAGTGCCGGATGGTTAACGCCATTGGTTATCCTCGGGCGGGTACCCTTGTTCTTTTATCTTCTCCATCTGTTCGGGTACGCCTTCATGGGAAAAATGGCAGGACCTGCCAAAATATCTCTTGCTGCCATGTATGGGTATTGGATTTTAGGACTGGTCATCATGTTTCCCTTATGTGCTTTTTATGCCGGCCAAAAGCAGAAAAGCCGCCTGACGTCTCCTGTCAGGCTGATATAGGCCGGTTCGCTTCCTCCCTTTAGACGTAAAATAATGTAACAAGCTTTAATAATTAATTTTTTGCCGATATTGTGTTATAATGACATCAACCTGGGCAACAGGTTTTGAATAGAGTCACACCTCGTCCAGATCGCACGATAACCACCTCCCTGAGTCCAGGTTGATTGGCCGAAAGGAACAGGTGAACATGCCTTGATCTGAATTCCCCATCCGGTTTTTCTGACACATGATCCCCGGAGTTTTTTACCTTAATTGTTTATGCTGTCAGGGCTTTTACGATGAATCATACCATAGACAGAAAACGGGCCGATAAAATATACTATGCCTTTTACATCGGTCATGAAGATGTCGGGCGCTTTACTATAGAGGAGCTTGAGGCGACACTGGATATCTATCAAAGAGAATCGGATGTCCCTATATACCATGCAATACAAAAACGACTTGCTGTTTTAAAACGACAAAAAAAGGATAAGGAAAAGTTTGATCGAAAAATAATGATTAGCCTGTTTATTATTATCGTGGGCGGTGTTATCGGTGGTATTTTCATGGATTTATTTTTCCCGTAATTACCTGTGGGCCTGCTTGAATAACAACATTTGTTTTATGCAAAATCAGCCGAAGCCGGAAAACGCTACCGGGCTCCCGATTATTTTTTTGTAAAGAGAGGAGTGCCTATGCCAACTCAGAATCAAAAAAGAAATGGATTAGGGATTTTTGCTGCACTTTTACCTTTCATCATTGTATTTGCCATCGCGTATTACAATTCTGTAAGCAGCGAGGTAAAGCCGTATCAGACATGGAGAGACAGAGTCCGGCATCAGCAATTAAGTGTCGCTCCCCGCACGCAGGTTCCAGCAGGCCAGGTCGCCCTGCGAAAAGATACCAAGGTCGTCATCAATAAAATCTGTCTGGTTTTCAAAGGGTACTCCCTGGGTGTCGTAAATATGGATTTGTACCTTCTCGAATTAGACCCGGATATACCCTACCGGTTGAGTTATACAAAGGACTCTCTTCGTGAGGGTGTATGGATCGAGGATAGGCAGCTCCAGCTTGTCTCTGTGAGAAAAAAGGTCCTGTATCTGAAGATATCAAATCCGCATTGATATCGGACCCGGCCATGGAAATGGCGCGGTCGCGGGTAGCAGTTTAAAAACGATACTTTGATTTCAACATCGAAAATGCACTAGCCTGGATGTTTCACGAAATGATTTTGTTTTAGCTGCAAGGCATCAGGCTGTGAAGCTGTAATCGCTTTACCGCGAACGGCCTGAAACGAAGCCGCTGAAGTAAAATTGTTTTGCCCGCAGGGTGACATTTTGCGCCCGGTAATATCACCGGCAATAGTAAAGTAACCCTATTCTGTTATAGAGTATTTTAATAAAATTACGAACACTCTCATGAAATATTCCGGGCAGGATAATCGGGGGACAAAACACTTACCCAATACCCATCTTAGAGTATCTGGCTTGATATAACACAAACCCATTAATTCTATCGGGTTCCAGATGAATGTTTCTTTGTTTCAAGTCTCTGATCAGTGTTCCTTTCCTTATTTCAAGAAATGAAACCATGGCTTCAGCATCTTCGGCAATATCTGTTAGTATTTTAAACTCTGAATCCTTAAGATGGAGTCTGGCTCTGTAGAAAGTAAGCAGTTGATCAATCTTTTTATCGAGGATGTCGTCAGGATTATGATCGACCATTATCCCCTCCTGTTGGAAGTTCTGTGTTTCTAATTTTTTGAATTTTAGACTTTTTTTTATTGTTGGTCAACACCATGAAATCACAGTAAAAGGGGACACAACTATTTTTTTGTTCCTTCCCACCAGCCTAAAAAAAGAATGGATGCCGGCAAATAAATCTGTCCCATTTTTTTATTTTTTTCTCATTTAAACCCCTCAAAAAAGGCTCTTGAGAGCATTAATCTCTTCCTCTTTGATGATGAGTCCGGTATAGTTTTTTATTTTATATGAGATTGGAACCCATGGTAAACACGACCTCATCCACTTTGATAAAACTTGCCGCACTGGTCTGGTACACAGGGGTTGTTGTTTTAATTGTCAAAAGTGGCGTACTGTTTTTTGAGGCCCTGAAAGGCGGGGCAGATCAACTGTTTGTCCTGGCGGCTGTTTTATGTGGCATCGTGATTGGGAAGATTAAGGCAACATATCTGTTTTTCAATATAGGGAAAAAAAATGTAGAACGGATCAATTTATTGAAACACCCTAAGCTGTGGCAGTTCTACCGGAAACGGTTTTTTGTCTTTTTAGTTTTAATGATTGCATCGGGACAGTACCTGGCGGGCGCGTCCCAGGGGAAGAATACTGCACTTATTGCACTGGCGGTATTGGAACTTTCAATTGCCGTTGCACTGGGGTTAAGCAGTCATTGCTTTTGGAAAAACAGCGGGCAAAGATGATAATATGCCTTTATTGTTGCACTTTAAATCTATATGGATGAAATTTTCAAAACCTTTAAAAACAAATCTTAGAGAGCTTCTATGCGAACCTCTAACATAAAATTATCAAAATACACACGGTTAAGCCGGTTGTCCGGGTGGCTGCAAAAGGAGTGAAACTAAAAAATATTATGGAAATTGCCAACAATAGAAAACTGATTGCCCTGATCAGCCTTTTTCTGGTCGTGGGATTTGTTGTGACCAGCTTTGCCAGCTATTTTGTCTCCCGGCAGTCTCTGCGGTCTGAAATAAAATTGAAGGTGCTGCCGCTGACCAGCGATAACATTTATTCTGAAATACAGCGAGATCTTCTCCGGCCTGTATTTATCTCTTCTTTGATGGCAAGCAATACCTTTTTAAGAGACTGGGTTGTCAACGGTGAAAAGGATCAGACAAAACTGATCAAATATCTAAAGGAAATCAAAACCAAGTACAATACGTTTACAAGCTTTTTTGTCTCTGATCAGACAAAAAATTAT
>CAZLTD010000191.1:0-6614 GCA_964562385.1 uncultured Desulfobacula sp. | reverse complement strand
CAGATTTTAACGAAATTTGCCAAAAATGATCCCACAACTGTCGAACGGGAGTTTACGCCGGTTCAATGTGACGGCCTGCAAGGGTAAATCATGGCTGCCCCAGGATTACGGCACAAAAAAATATCAAACTCTTGCCCAGGAGGAAAAAGAACTGGTCAAAGCCTTTGAAGGAGAAAGAACTTACAGCCGCAACGTTGTTGAAACCGGTACAAGTCTTTTCAAAATTAAAGAAATGTTGCAAATACCGGTGATTCAGGAGGCAGAAGATGCCCAGAAAGTAGCATAGCTATTATATCAAATATCTCTTTAAACGCTCAAAAAGCCCTGTATGCTTTATCTGTACAGGGCTTTGCTATTATTGATAAATTTTCAAAGGGCTTCGCCCTTACTTCGCCGACAACTTCAACCCGCTTCGCGGGATAGGCCAAACAGACCTAGTTTAAGATTGTTTACAAAAAACCGAAGACGACCAAATAAAAACGCAGCAGCTTTTAAACTGGTTCTAAATTAATTTTCAAGCGGCAGCCTACTGCTTTAGCATATTTTCTCAAAGTTTCCACTGATGGAGAATGTCGTTTACTCCCGCCTCCGGACTCAATTCTTGCCACGGCTGGTGCTTTCGTATTCATTGCTTTAGCAACATCCTCCTGAGTCATACCGGCCTCTTTCCTTGCTCTGAGTAATTCATCCAACAAGACGAACTCATCCTCAAGGGAATCATACTCTGCCACAAAGACAGGGTCTTTTTTCCATTTTTTAATCATCTTATCGTGATCAGTCATTTTTAATCTCCTTTAGCCTTTGCCTTGCTATCTCACGATCTTTCTTGGGTGTCTTTTGGGATTTCTTTATAAACTCATGCAGGATCAGTATCTCGTCCTTCACAATAGTGCAGAAAAACGCCCTACCGATACCCTCTTTCCCCCTGGAACGGATCTCAAAAAGACCCTGCCCCATTGACCGGGTAAAAGGCATGCCAAGGTTGGGGCCGAACACTTGCATTCTTTCTGTTATTCTTGCATAGTAAGCTCTGATTCCAACAGGCCACCTTTCGATCCCGTTTCTTACCTTTTCGTTAAAGTAGCGTATTTTCCATTTCATGATATAAACTTAACATATTTGTTAAGCTTGTCAATATATACTTTTATGCATTCGAATCTGCATCCTGCCTTTTTCTGAAATGACTGATTCCTATTTTACGATCCAGGAAGCACAAATATGCCGGTAAATATGAAGTGTAACCTGTTTTCACTTATCAGCTTATACCCATGCTTTGTTTGGTAAAGCGATAAACCTTGGGGGTTTGGGGGCAACGCCCCCAGGATGCTATCAAAATTGTAATCCGAAAGCCGTTGCCGACACCAAAAATGATAGCATCTATTTTATTCCTTTGCCCGACGCTGTTCAGATCCGGAGCAACCCCTTTGGCAAAGTGATAGCAAATAATTGATTCCGGTTTAAGTTGTGGATCCGCGTAGCGGAGTTACAACTTAAACCACAAGCCTTTTCAATTTCATAAATGTAAAAGTGTGTGTGGATCCGGTTCCCGGATTTACACACACTTTTGCCTGATCTATCCACCCCCTGAAACTTACCGCAGGCTAATTGCGGTCTCAATCTCGAAAAGCCAAAAAAAATATTTTTGAAAAAACAGGTTAAAAAATATTTCCCGCCCTTCAAACAATCAGGGTTTTTAACTTGTCGTTCAATCGGTCCTCAAACGCCTTTCTCTACGGGTTCAGGGGGTTACTCAAAATTATAATACACGCCCCTGTTGGGCTTCCCGCCGGGGGCAGGGTTTTGAAAACCCTGAAAAACAGAACTTTTAGAAAAGGAGGCTTCGACAATGGCAAGAGCGTTTTTTGAAGGAATCGTTTTAACAATTTTTTTAGGCGTTTGGGCGTTTATCGGACTGATTTACTAATGGGAGGGGAATAACATGAATGACAACAGATATGTAGCGCAGACGATATTTGACCAGCTGGGAGCATATGTTTTTAAGATTGCGACCGGCGCTCATCATTTTTCTCACACTTATAATTCTCTTAAATTCTGGTTTCAAGACTGCAACAAGGCTGATGTTTGTCGGATAACCTTAAATGGTCTTGACCTTTATGACATCGAATTTTTCAAGAGCAAAGCCACCGAACCGGAAGATACAACTGTAAAAACTTACGAGAATATCTATTGCGATCAATTAACTGATCTTTTCGAAGACTTCACCGGTCTTAGAACCTCTCTTTGAACTGACTGCCCTGGCCGTACGGCCAGGGCAAAAGGACAATAAATATGAGCACCTTTCTTAATCAAAAATTACGGTCGGATCAAAAAGCATTTTTTGCCCAGGTCATTGATGAAGAAATGAATCGAGGACTTTCAAATGCTGTTCGGGTGAACGAAGAAACAAAAGCCAGGTTGATAGACGAATACTGCAAACAAGGAACGAGCGATGAAACAGATGTTACTATTCCCAACATTTCAGAATGATCAAATCAAACTGGAATCCTACGATTATTATATTGTTGCCACTTCAGGCGGCAAAGACTCTATCGCCTGTATCCTCCATCTTTTAAAAGAAGGTGTCCCGACCGGGAAGATTGAGTTGTGGCATCATTTAATCGATGGCCGTGAAGGGTCTACACTCATGGACTGGCCGGTAACTGAAAGTTACGTCATGAAATTTGCCCAAGCGTTTAAGATCAAATATTTCTTCTCCTGGAAGCAAGGCGGTTTTGAAAGAGAACTGTTACGGGAGAACCAGAGGACCGCCCCTACCCTATTTGAAATGCCTGAAGGCGATAATATTGTTGAATGTTCTTGCGGCGGAACCAGGGGAAAGAAAAGCACACGGCGGCGGTTCCCCCAGGTCACGGCCAATTTATCACAGCGCTGGTGTTCTGCGTATTTGAAAATCGATGTTTGTACCGCTGCCATAAACAATCAGAAAAGGTTTTTAGGTAAACGCACCCTTGTTATCACCGGGGAACGTGCCGAGGAATCCGCAGCCAGGGCGAACTATAGCACTTTTGAACCGCATCGATCCGACAACCGGAACGGCAAACGAGTTCAACGGCATGTGGATCATTGGCGGCCTGTACACCTGTGGGAAGAAAAAGAGGTGTGGGGCATCATGGAAGAATTCAAGGTCAACCCGCATCCTGCCTATAAACTTGGGTGGAGCCGGTTGTCTTGCATCTCCTGTATTTTTGGCAGCAAAAACCAATGGGCCACCCTTCGCAAAATCGATCCTGTTCGATTCAACCGCATTGCGGCCTATGAAAAAGAATTTGATGCAACCATCCACAGGACAAAATCTGTCTATGATCAGCTGGTTGATGGTTCGCCTTATCCTGATATAGACCCTGCAATTGTAAAGCAGGGATTCGATACGATCTATCAGGATTCAATTTTTGTTGACAGCTGGCGGCTTCCTGCCGGGGCCTTTGGGGAAAATGCAGGACCGAATTAAAACGATAGCAATTGTGTTCCCGGGCATTGTGCCCGGGTTTGAAAGATGATAGCACTTTTGCGTTGCCAACCAAGATCCGGAATGCGATTTTGCTATCAAAGTTGAAAGGGAAAATCATGGCGATTACCATCAGAAAAGAAGAAACCATTGAACGATGCAGCAAACTTCAAAACCAGCTGGATATAAAAACAAACACCGGTGTTATCGATCACGTTGTAAGAGTCCATCCGGGACTTCTAAAAGATTTGAAAGATGCCCGGCAAAAAATCAGACAATTGGAAAATGAATTGTATGAAATCAAAACCGTGATACAGCAGAATTCACAAGCGGTTAAATCTTTCGCTGAGATGTGTGAAAGGATTAACGGCGGATAATTACCCTGCCGTTCTTTACGGGGGATGTGCAAAAGGTCCAAAAAAATATTGACATGATGTATAAAATTTTATACATTTGTGTATATGAAAAAGATCAATTTCACCGGGACAACTCTGGATGATATTAAGGCTTTTCCACGACCTGCACAGCAACGAATAGGGTATCAGCTGCACAAAATCCAGATGGGCGAACAACCAAATGATTGGAAGCCAATGAAATCTATTGGCCCCGGAGTTCGGGAAATCCGGATCAAGGTTGGCGATCAATACCGGGTAATTTATGTTGCATCGGTTTTTGATGAAATATACGTCCTTCATGCTTTTAAAAAAAGGACTCAAAAAACAACAAGGCGTGATTTGGACATTGCAAAACATCGGTTGAGAAAAATCAGGGGAGGAAAATAATGGATATCATTAAATCAAGTGGCAATGTATTCAGGGATCTGGGGTTTTCCCAGGATGAATCTGATAAATTAACCATTAAGTCTTATTTGATGATGCAAATCGAATCATTCATCAAAAAGAAAGGTCTGACACAGGAACAGGCAGCGAAACTCATGGATGTTTCCAGGCCCAGAATTAGTGATGTTAAGCGTGGAAAAATTGACAAATTCACAATTGATGCTTTGGTGGATATGTTATGTAAGGCAGGCCTGCATGTGGCCGTAACTGTAGAGTCTGCGGCCTAAATTGTAACAGAATGAAAAATTAAATAGTTAATGCTATCTTTTTAATGCTCCCGGTCCAGCTGCAGCAGGATAAAAAGATAGCATTTTTTTACCTGATCCGCTGCCTATGGTGCTGCCCAGGACTCCGCCGGAAACAGCCCCGACTGTTGTGCCAATCGGTGTTTTGGTCCCTTCGATCAGAATTTGCTTAACTGATTCAACCGTTCCTTTTTCAACGGCTTGAACCTTCATAGCTGTTTTTCTGGAATACACATTTGCAGAACTGCTTGATACGCATCCGGTGAAAGCCAAGGCACAAAGTGCCAACAAAACGAATAGTTTTTTCAAGTTCATAACAGTTTTCTTTTGCAGTTAAAAATTTACAGCCGTACTTTGATTTGCATAAAACATCAACTTCTGCTATACATGTATAGCAGAAAGGAGGAACATTATGTTAGCAATACGATTACCAAAAGAGATAGAAGAACGGCTCAATGCATTAGCAAAAATCACAGGACGAACAAAAACATTTTATGCAAGGGAAGCAATTTTTAAGCATTTAGATGATCTGGAAGATATCTATTTGGCAGAAAAAAGACTTGAAGATGTTCGAGCGGGGAAATCAAAAACAATTTCACTTGAAAAAGTGATGGAGAACCATGGCCTGGAAAATTGAGTTTGAGCAGGAAGCTGAAAAGGAACTTACTCGTATTGATCGGCAACAGGCCAAGCGAATTTTAAAATATCTGTTTGAGCGAATAGCGACACCTGAAGACCCTCGTCGATTTGGAGAAGCTCTGAAATTTAATTTGTCTGGTTTTTGGAAATATCGAATAGGAAATTACCGGTTAATTTGTGATATTCAGGATGAAACCGTGACTGTTCTTGTTCTCCGGGTCGGACATCGGAGAAAAATTTACAAGAAATAGATTCTTCTAAAGTAAAATTATTTTTAATACCAATGGTTACAAAAACTGGCTGCTGAATTCTAAAATCGATTTTGCCTCTCAAATACCCACTTGTAAGGCTTTAAAAGGGGTCGAAAAAAATTTTGCGGTTAAAAATTTACAGCCGTAACCAATGAGACACCGAACAGATTTGCCCAGGTGTTGACGCATGTTTTTTGAATACTTAAAAGAGACGTATTTTTTGACCACCAGTGGTTAGAAACAAAAAGGATTGTTTCAGGATTACCGACTAAAAAACTTTGTAGGACCGGCCAGGTTAAATAAGCTTCATAACAGATAATGGCCGTGGTTTTTTTCCCGGCCAGATCGAAATCCGGATTATCAAACCAGTTTATTTTGACATTATCCTTTGCCCAGGGCTTCCACATGGCTACCGGCACAGACTGTCTTGCCCGGTAGATTTCCCGGATAGAACTTTTTCTTATTTCAACCAGGCTGTTGTAGGTCCTGAAACCTGTTTTTCCTTCGGGGAACAGAACAGGTAAAATAATGCTTTGGTCATCATCAAGTCTGCGCTGCCATTCACCCCATAGGTATTGTGTGGACTTAAACCAGATCCCGCCGGATGATTCCGGCAGGACCAAAGTTTTAAAGTCAGTATCGCTGTGGTGTTGAAAAATTTTTAAAAATTTTTCATAATCCTGATTAAATTTATCAACCAGGCTGCCCGGATTGCCGGCAAAATGTGTTGATACGCCTTTAATACCGTTTGCCTGTGTCTGTACCGATTTTACTGCCAGCGGCCACAACAGTATTATTGCAGCCAGCAGATAAAAGCCTATGATTTTTTTTGACTGCAGCCAGGCTGCAAATAAAATCAAACCTAGGATTAAAAACAAACCGACAAATCCGGTTCCGGGGAATAATACACCGGCAGCAGTTAAGGGGTTGGCCCAACCGACAATACCCACCGGAGGAAGTATTGATATGAATATAATCAGGCAAACACCAAGGTATCGGTTCCGCGCGTACGCGCAAAAGAAATAAGGAAGTGATTGAATTAACCCGGCGATCAGCCACAATAAAAGCCCAAACAGCATTGATGCATCAAAAAAAACCGGAATACCGGTTATCAGGCCCCTGGATGTCAATCAGCGTCGAAAAATGACCCCCTGTCAGCGCCCAATTTTGACCC
>CAZLTD010000190.1:0-6677 GCA_964562385.1 uncultured Desulfobacula sp. | reverse complement strand
CAATTCTAAATTATTGGGCTTTGTGCTATAGAAAGTGTTATATGTGACGGATGACGGTGAATTTTAGGATTGAATCAGGACATGAAAATCAATATTGCAATAAACGGGTATGGCAGGATCGGGCGCTGCATCACACGGGCTCTTTATGAATCAGAACGGTACAGGGACAAAATTAACCTGGTGGCGATCAATGAGATGGCTGATACCCGGACAATTTTTCATTTGACCAAATACGACTCCACCCATGGGCGCTTCCCGCTGTTTGTCAAAGATGAAAAGGACGCCATCGTCATCGGGCATGACCGGATCAGGATATTCCAGGAACAGAATATTGTAAACCTGCCGTGGAAGGATCTTGGCATTGATGCTGTTCTGGAATGCACCGGTGTATACAGTGACCGGGAGTCGGCAGATCTCCATCTTCTGTCCGGAGCCAAAAAGGTTATTTTCTCCCAGCCGGCCAAGGACGAGATGGATGCCACCATTGTTTTTGGGGTGAACCATGATGCATTAAAAAAAGAGCATGTCATTATTTCCAATGCATCGTGCACCAGCAACTGCCTGATCCCGGTGATTCACGTCATCAATAAAGCCATCGGTATAGAATCCGGATCCATCACCACCATTCATTCAGCCATGCATGACCAGCCCGTGATTGATGCCTATAATCCGGATTTAAGAAAGACACGGTCTGCCCTGCAGTCCATTATCCCGGTGAACACGGCGCTTGAAAAGGGGATTTCCAAGATTATGCCCGGCATGGAAGGACGGTTTGAAACCCTTGCCATACGAGTGCCCACCACCAATGTCTCCATCATGGACATCACGCTTGTGGTAAACGCCGACACCGATGCCCAGAGTGTGAACAGATCCCTGATTGATGCGTCTGAAACAGAGTTGAAAGATATTTTAGGGGTGACCTCCGAGGATCTTGTCTCCTGCGATTTTAACCATGATTCAAGGTCTTCCATCGTGGATCTGCACCAGACCCGGGTCAGCAAAAAACGCCTTGTTAAAATCCAGGCCTGGTTTGACAATGAATGGGGATATTCCAACCGGATGCTGGATACTGCCATTGCCGCGTTTGAGGCCAGCTAACCGCGGATTTACCGGGCATTTTATTACACTTAACAAAACAGTGATATGAAAAAGCCCAAGGCTTATCCCGTCGTTTTTGACAGGGTTTGGTCATCGCTTTTCAAAATGTATATTGCAGTCGCGGGAATAAGATCATGATAAGACCGGCAAAGAAACAGGATTGTATTAATTTAGCGGCATTGTCTCTGGATGTATGGCTTAAAACTTATGCCATAGACGGTATAAGGGCCGAGAGTTCTCAATATGCCCTTTCCGGGTTTACCAAAGATTATTTTGAGGATGTCCTGAAAGATTCGAAATCCAGGTTACTGGTTTTTGTTGACAACATTTATCTTCGCGGATACGCACTTGTAAATCTGGAATCTGTTTTTGAAACACCGGAAAACGGCTTTGAAATTGAAACCTTGTATGTCCATGGGCCTTTTCAGGGTAAGGGTGTGGGAAAAGCCCTGTTAATGGAAATTATGGCCCGGTATGGCAAAAGATTCTGGCTTTATACCTGGGTCCATAACAAATCAATTGCTTTTTATAATAAACTTGGGTTTAAAGATATTGGTTCTTATGAGTTCAAACTGGGAGATGAAACAATAGAAAACAGGGTGCTGGGGTATGGCAGGGTATAATATGCCGGTTGCCTGTATAAAATAACAGATCTGTTTTTAAGGAGTGACCATGTTTGGGATACAAAATTACAGCAGCTTTATCATGGCGATTATTATTTTTCAGCTTATTCCGGGTCCCGGTACCATTACCATTTTGAATGCCTCGGCCAGAAACGGGGTTTCAAGCGGGATGAAGGCTGTATTGGGCACACTGTCCGGGGATTTCATATACATGACCGCTGCGGTCCTTGGCCTGGCAGCTGTTTTGAGTGCTTATCCCGGTATCCTGGAAGGCGCCCAGTGGATCGGTGTTGCGTATCTGTGCTGGATCGGGTGGAAGCTTTTGCGCATGCCGGTCGTTGAGCAGACAGACGAACCTGCCTTAAAGCAAAATGGCTGGGCCTATTTTCGGCAGGCCCTTGCCGTGAGCATGACCAATCCCAAGGTCATCATGTTTTTCATGGCTTTTTTTCCATTGTTTCTGGGGGCCGATTCCACGCCTGTGACGCTTTTACCCCTGATGCTCCATGTAACGGCCATCAGCCTTATCTACCAGACAGGTCTTGTGATTATCGGCAATACTGTTGCCCGGCGTATCTCAAGATGGCAGTATGCGCGTCTTATCGCCACACGGCTGGCCGGGGCAGCCCTGATCGGGTTTGGCATAAAGTTGGCCCTGGGAAATCGATAGGTCGCAATCGGTAGGTCGCAATCGGTAGGATCTCAACCGGCAGGGTTACCATCTATTTAAAGTGCCCACCATTACATCGACCATCGACATCACGGCCACAGGGCACACGGACGGCAGCATTTATTGTTCCGCAGGTGTAACAGATGGTCATGCCAGCTTCCGCTCAAAAATGTGGTTCATCGGCGGGGATGCAACCGCTTCAGTTGTGGTTCCTAAAACAATTCCAACCAATTTTACAGGGTATACCCATTTCAACCAGGGCCAGAAAAATCTATCCATAACCGATACCTTTGGTGTGGGCAAATATTATGTTTACATTGAACATAAGATACTGGATATGGAAACATCAATAATATTGGGGACCAAGGTCGATCATCATACATTTGTGGTGGTTGTCCCGGAATCTTCTACTGCGGTCCTTTTTGGCGCGGGAATCCTGATTTTCTGGGGTCGGTATCGAAAGCAGAATATGGGGTCGTGATATACTCTGGCTGATCGCAATGTTGCAGCCCCTGGATATGAAAAGAGGCATTATTTAGAAAAGGCAGCGCCGGGATGGGCACTGCCTTTTTTTTAAACAGTAAAACAGTGGTGTGGTATCCAGGTATTAAAACCGGTGCTCAAGGGGATGACAAAGGCTATTTTGCAAGGTCGATCAATTTTTGTGTGACCTGTTTTAATTCATCCGGGATCGTGTTGATATCGTCAAAGGGCCGGTCCCCGCTCCGGTCAGAAGCAACAACCTCATCGAGTTCCGGGATAAACCCGATAATTTCATAGTCGGACATGGTCTCTTCGATCAGGTCTTTGTCCTCTTTCGACCGCACACGGTTGGCCAGAACAACGATGTTCTCTATCCCGATGTCCTTACCCAGTTTCCTGATTTTATCAGCTGCCACCCGGCTCCTGCGGCCCGGATTTACGACAACAATAAGGGCATCAACAGAGCCTGATGTGGCCCGGCCCAGATGCTCCACACCGGCCTCCATATCCATAACCACCACTTCGTTGCGGCCAAGAACCAGGTGGTTCATAAGTGCCTTTAATATGGTGGATTCCGGGCAGATACAGCCTGAGCCGCCTTGTTGAACCGTACCCATGACCAGCAGCTTCACCCCGTCTTTTTCAATGGAAAAACGATCCGGGATATCATCTACTTTGGGGTTGAGGGTAAAAAAGCCCCCCATGGTCCCGGGTGTGGCGCCTGTTCTCTCGGCGATCAAATCGGAGAGTTCCGATACAGGGGTTATGGGTTTTGATTCATCAATGCCCAGACCTGCTGCCAGGTTGGCAACCGGATCGGCATCAATGGCAATGACTTTTGTTTCTTTGTCAGACGCTGCAATGGCTCTGGCTAAAAGAGAGGTCAGTGTGGTTTTGCCGACACCGCCTTTTCCGCCCACGGCTATTTTTAAACTCATGGTTTTAATTCCTGTTATTCATTCAAATAATCTAAAAGGGTACCTTTTTCATCCAGCAGATAGATCCTGTGACCGTGTTCTTTGGCCACGTCAAAAAGATCATCATCAATAACGGCCAGGGTGTCGTATTGCCCGTTAAACAGATCTTTCGGCATTAAAGTAAAACATGCTTTGGCCTGATCCTTGGTTTTAAACGCCGGTATGAATTTTTCATCGGTTTTTGAGTCGTTGAAACCTACGAATTGTTCGGTTGGCGTACCCTGGTCCTGAACAATAATGTAATACCAGTTTTTATCAGTTCCATTTTCCTGTGTAGTATCTTCCACGTAATTTTCCTCTATCTTATTAGGTTTTAACCAATATAAGACATTTGACAAAAAAATAAAGGGAAAAACCGTCTGAATAAGCGGTTAGCGGTCAGCAGTCAGCAATTGGTCTGAAAAGGAATGATTGAAATAGGTAGAAAACTGTACCTTCAGGCTCGATGTGCGTTTCAGGGCACACCTGACAGCTGACGCCTAACACCTAAAAACTAACAACAAAAAAAGCCCCGAAGAAAACTCTTCGGGGCTTTTTAAAACACTTATGTAAAATCTGACTTAAATTTCAAGCCATGAGTCTGAGTAAAGGGTTTCACCCATGATGACTTTATAGGTTTTGTAGTAGTCGACCAGTTCTGCATCAAGTCCGTCCAGTCCGGGATCATTACCGTCCATCAAACCCCAGATAAGATCAGTAATTCCAGGTTTTTCCTGTTTGGCAATGGCTCTTCCTTGTTGGTCCAGAGGATCAAAAATACAGGATGTCATGCCGTATTTCCAAAGCATGCACATATAGGTCTGGTTCAGGATACCGCGCAGGTGCTCCGGAGGTCCATTGGAGATATTGGAAAGACCACAGGTGGATTTAGCACCTGGTGCCATGTCTTCCAGCATCATCTGGAAATTCAACAGGCTCATGAGCTGCTGCTGCTGGATATTGACCGGTGTTACCAGACCGTCGACCCAAATTCTCTCGTTTTCAATGCCAGCTTCATTTGCAAAATAGAGCAATTCAACACAGAGCGCCGCCCTTTCATTTTCATCCCTTGCCATACCATCAGGTCCCCACAACAGTGCTACGAAATCGATATCATCATATTCTGCTACCATTGGAACCATTACTTCATATCGTTCTGTCCGTGCCATAATGGAGTTAACAATGTGACGCTCATTAGCCGGTTTTAATACCTTAAGTCCAGCTTCGATGGCAGCAATATTGGACGTATCAAGAAGCAGGGGCATTCCCGGTACTGCTTCCTGGACGACATTGATTACCCACGGCATCAGCTCCGTACCGAATTTTTTAGCCGGTCCCAAGTTGATATCGATGTAGTCCATACCAAGCTCCTTCTGGCGGACAACCTCTTCCTGGATGGGCTCCGGATTACGTTTGGCTGGATCTGCCTCTTTAAACTCTTTTCCAATAATATTGGAAATGACGTTCAGACTTTCACCAAATAGAATCATGTTCTCCATGTTCTTTTCCTTTTACGTTTAATAAGTTACTCTTTTTAAGCCGGGAAGCCTTGAACAAGGTTCCCGGCTCTAATTATTACTATTTTGTTTTGAGGAATGCCGGCAGATGTGCCGCTTCTCTCGGGCCTACCGTGATGGTCCAGCCAGGGAGCTCTTCTTCAATGTCACCGGCGATGGCAGCCGCATAACCCGGAATAATCAGTTCCGTATGTTTTACTTTGTCCATGATGCCGCTCTTTTTAACGAACATGCCCACATCATCACCGCCGAATTTACCGGCAGCCCAGGCCGTCAGAACAGAAAGGCCTTCAGAATCTTTGATCAGCAGCCATGCAGGAACTTTACTGGCTTCAATTTCACCGGAAACAATAAAGTATGTCAATGCAAAGTTGGTGGTTACCAGCACCGGAGAGTTTTCATCCGGGTTGCCGATTTCAAAGATACCCTCAGTTACTGTCATCGGTCTCTGGGGATCGGTATAGATGTTGAGTCTTTCAAGCAGAAGTGGGAACAGGGACTCAGTTGTAAAGTCGGAAAGTACAACGATTCCGCCGTATTTGGCAATCATCATGCCGGCGATCAGGGTTTCCATATCAAGATTGGAAGCCATTTCGCACGGGAATGTAATGGTCGGGAAACCCAATGCTTTGTTAGACGCTTTCAATGCCGCACGTCTGATGGCAACCTGATCTTCAAGAGCCTGTTTGATTTCTCTGGAGCCCGGATCGATCACAAGGTCTTTAATGCCCATGCCGGTGAGTTTTTCCGTCAGCGGCTGAAGGGCATCTACACTGTCTGCTTTAACAGCCAAAGGAAGATCATTGTCCAGCGCAAGCTGTCCCATATCATCGGCATTGGCTTCTGTGGCAGCATAGAGCAGGGGCCGTTTAAATCCCGCAGTTCCAACAGCAGCTTTCATGGCGTCAAGGTCTTCGGTCATGAGAACCAGGTTGAATTCGGAATCTTTGGCAATTTTTTCTGCCACTGCGGCAAAGGCATCTGCACCGTTGCCGGCATCTTTTACAACCAGAAGTTCCGGTCGCAGGTTCAGTCCAACGCGTTCGTACTGGAATGCATTGTAAACTTTAAGTGCTTTATCAAGATCTGCATCGGCTATATCCGAGGAAACAGTTGCTGCAAGCACGGTTGGGTTGAAAAAGGTTTTTTCATGTCTGTAAAGAACGGTTTCTCCACCTGTTGTGGTTTTCCGAACACCTTTACCAAGTGCAACAGGGCGAATCGGAGGAGCAGAAGCTTCTGCCAATTGTTCTTTTGCTTCGTCAGAAACATAAGGACAGCTGTCCAGTTCTGCCTTTCCGGATGCAAGGTTCATTGCAAAGGCAAGGCA
>CAZLTD010000189.1:0-6830 GCA_964562385.1 uncultured Desulfobacula sp. | reverse complement strand
AGCAGGGACAGGAAACGGAGCGAATTTGCCACCGCGCCTGTCCTTGACTCTACTGGTAGATGTGTTCTGCTCAAGAATCAACTTTATACATACTTAACTTTAATCGGCTTATCTAAACTTCGGGCCGGGCAATCCGTTCGCGTCTGATCCCAATTTTCAACAGCTTTTAAACTCACTGCGCTAAATGCCGTGAACTGCGGTCCAGTGGGTCCTCAAACAGCACGTCATTTGACGCTTCGCTTCATTAAAAATCTGTAAGAAAATATGGCTCTAATGACGTCTCACAGATCTCCCGTCCCTTTCACAAATTTTTAAAATGACCCGGCAGTTTCATACAAAGGGAAAAAATAGCGATAACGTTGAGTGTCGACATTGTCAAAAAGGTGATAAATAGGGTTGACTCTGCGTATTCTTTAATCGTGCACTCAATAAATTGTTTTGTTAATTCATCCTGTGGAATAACCTGGATGTTGCGATATGTTGCTGTAGGGACGGGCCTGGTGCCCATCTGGGGTTATGAAACATCAGATTTTTAAATTCTATTTTTCCCGCAAAACAACATCTGTTTAAGGTCTACTGCGGCCGCCCACAAGGGCCGCCCCTACACCAACCCGCGAACCGCGTGATGCATGTTTCTTTTTTATACATACGGGCATAGTTGCCAGAAGAGGGTGGCTCCGACAGGTGCGCCGGAATTTGTATGGAATATGCGCAGCTGGACAAACATAATTCATAGTAGTATGGAAATTGAAACCACTTGATTTGTTAAAATGTCTTGACAACTTGACAGATTTTCTGTAAATTTCTGGGCATTGTCAATAACCTGTAAAGGATAAAATAAGGAAAGATAATGCTCAATCCGCAGTCTCCCATACCGTTGTACCACCAGCTGGCAGACCTGCTTATCCGGCAGATCAAGGACGGCAGGTACAAGACAGGCGATATCATCCCTTCGGAAACAGGGTTGGCCAAGACCTATGGCATCGGCCGCCCCACTGTTCGCCAGGCAATGGATATGCTGGTGCGAAAAGGGCTGGTTGAGCGAAAAAGGGGTTCCGGCACCTATGTGATGGAACAAAAACCCAGTGTGGATCTGTTCTCACTTGCCGGCACTTCCCAGGCATTTGAAACAAAAGGGATCAAGACAAAAGTTGAAACCATCGCGCCGATCTGCATCACACCGGTGTCCAATGATACGGCCAATCCGTTCAACAATACAGAGGCCTATTTCGTTTCCCGGATAACGCGGGTGGATCGCCTGCCGGTGCTTGTGGAGGATATTTATCTTCATACCCAGGTCTTCCCGGGGCTTGATACCATCGATCTTGCAGATCAGTCCCTGGCCCAGGTTGTGGCAGATCAGTATTATCTGAAACCGTCCACAGGCAGACAACAGTTTAAAATTGAATATTTAACACTAGAAAAAGCGCGATTTTTGGAACAGGCACTCACTGATCCCATCCTGGCTGTGGAGCGGTTCCTGGATTTTCCCAATGCAGAAAATGCAGTGTTCTCAAGGCTGTATTGCCGTACTGACCGGTTCGCCTTTTCACAGACCATTGGACAGGGAACGAATCTGTCATAAACAAGCGATAGAATCCGAAATAATACCAAGGAGTCAATAATGAAAAACAGGGGATATTACGGCAGTCACGGCGGGGCTTTTTTGCCTGAAATACTGGTGGCCACGTTTGATGATCTGGAAAAGGCATTTGAACATGCCAGAAATGATCCCGGTTTCTGGGCAGAATACAAAGACCTGATGGCCACTTACTCCTGCCGGGCCACCCCATTGACATATGCTAAAAATCTTACCCGCAGGCTGGGGGGGGCAAAGATTTACATCAAGCGTGAGGATTTAAACCACACCGGGGCCCACAAGGCCAACAATGTCATGGGCCAAGGATTGCTGGTGAAGCGGATGGGAAAAAAGCGGGTGATCGCCGAAACAGGGGCGGGTCAGCACGGGGTGGCCACGGCCACCATGGCGGCCAAGTTCGGTTTTGACTGCACCATCTATATGGGCGAAGTGGATGTGAAACGTCAGCGGCCCAACGTGTTCTGGATGGAGCAGCTGGGCGCCACCGTGGTGCCGGTTAAAGACGGCACGCGGATCTTAAAGGATGCCATTAACGAGGCGTTTCGGGACTGGGTCACCAACATGGACACCACCCATTATGTCCTGGGAACCGCCTGCGGCCCCCACCCCTTTCCCCAGATGGTTTCCTGGTTCCAATCCATCATTGGAAAAGAGGCCCGCTCCCAGATCCTGGAGTTGGAGGGCAAACTGCCTAAAAAAGTGTTTGCCTGTGTGGGCGGCGGATCCAATGCCATGGGGCTTTTCTCCGGATTTATGGACGACCCTGTGGAACTTGTGGGCGTGGAAGCCGGCGGCAAAGGAATTGACACCGGGCTTCACGCCTCAAGGCTTAGTTCCGAAGACGGCAGTCCCGGGATTGCCCAGGGGTACAAGACCTATTTTCTCCAGGATGATGACGGCCAGATGAAAGAGACCCATTCCATATCCGCCGGGCTTGATTATGTGGGGGTGTCTCCCATCCTGTCGCAGATGCATGATGAGAAAAAAGCACGGTTTGAATACGCTACCGATAAAGAGGTCATAGACGCCTTGAAACTGACCATGAAAAAAGAGGGTATTATCCCGGCCCTTGAGTCGGCCCATGCGTTTGCACAGGCCTTTAAGGAAGCCCCGGACATGGATACTGACGACTGCATTATCATCAACCAGTCCGGCCGGGGGGACAAGGATATTTTCACCGTGGCAGATGCTCTGGATGATCCCAAATGGAAGCAATTTATTATTGAAAAGGCGGCAGAATACAATGCTTGAAACATATATAAAAGACAGACTCAAACAAAAGCAGATCCTGTTGATGACCCATATTGTCATGGGCACCCCGTCTTTTGAGGATTCCTATGAAATCGTTAAACAGATGGTGGATGCCGGTGTGGATTTAATGGAGCTTCAGATTCCGTTTTCAGAGCCCATGGCCGACGGTCCCGTGATCCTGAAGGCCAACAAGAAGGCCCTTGAAAAAGGGGCAACGGTTCAAAAATGTTTTGAATTTGCAAAGCGTGTGGCCAACGATTTTCCCATTCCGTTTCTTTTCATGAGCTATGCCAATATCCTTTTTAAAAAAGGGTATTCTCAATTTGCCAAAGACATGAAGGCCATGGGTTTGAAAGGTGCGATTGTGCCGGATCTGCCGCCCGAAGAGGGGGGCGATTATATGGCAGCCATGAAACATAACCAGCTTGACCCTATCTATATCTTTTCCCCGGAAACAAGTGAACAGCGCCTGTCCTACCTTGCCGGCCATGCTTCGGGCTTTATCTATTGTCTGGCCAGAAAAGGGGTGACCGGTAAAGACACACAGTTTTCAGATGATCTGACGCTTTATCTTGAAAGATGCCGCAAGGCAACCGATCTTCCGCTGGCCGTCGGGTTCGGGGTCAAGGACAAAGAGGATGTGGATTATCTTACGGGCAAGGCCGATATTGCCGTGATCGGTTCCCAGACCATCCGGATTGTCGAGCAGCAGGGGGCCAGGGCAGTGGGGGATTTTATCAGGAGTATTCTTTAAACCGTTATGGTTTTATATTATAGAGGTCACTATCGACTATTTTATAGGTATGGCATTGCTGAGTGCTCATAGTTAAAAAGACGGCGATCTTTTAATTAACAGTTGTTTCACGCTCAAAATAAAACAGAATTCGTTATATGATGTCTGCATATTTTGAATATGTTTCCAGCAGAGGAGGATCTGTTTTACACCCTGCTGTTTCCGCCCGAGTATGCGCAAGGTCAGTTCCTTGGAAAAGATGATTTGCAGCTCATATTGTCATGTCAATATTTATCAAGTACATCCCGGATGGTTGCAGATAGAGCTTTCATGTTGATCGGTTTCATGACATATGCCGCTACCCCTAGTTCTTTTGCCTTTTCTTCATTCATAAGGGCGCTGTGGCCGGTACAAATAATTATCGGAATATCAGGACGAATGTCCTTTATTTTTTCAAACAATGTAACGCCTGTCATCTGAGGCATGGTCATGTCGGTGATGATCAGATCGAACATGTAAGGTGCTTCCTTAAATAGCGCCAATGATTCCTTTGGATTCAGTCTTGCTTCAACACGGTATCCAATCCGCTGTAGTATTTTTTGAGCCATATCTGCAATGGCTTTTTCATCATCAACAAAAAGTATTGCTTCGGTACCGGGAGCAAAGTCATCATCCATTTCAAATTCCCCTTCAGGTTTTTCATCAATGATTGGGAAAAGAATACTGAACGTTGCGCCCGATCCGGATCTGCTGTCAACACTAATCGTGCCACCATGCTTTTTGACAATGCTGTGTACCATAGATAACCCCATTCCTGAACCTTGTCCCATCTCTTTAGTCGTAAAATAGGGATCAAATATCTGGTCGATAATTTCAACAGGAATGCCGGGTCCGGTATCGCTTACCATAATTTTGAGGTATGCGCCTGCAGATAAATCAGGGCTTTTATCGGCAGCCTCTTTTTCTAAAAACATGTTTTCCACGGTAACTTCCAGAATGCCGCCGGTATCCTCCATTGCCTGAGACGCATTGGTGCAAATGTTAATCATTACCTGGTTGATCTGAATAGGATCTGCAAGGATCGTGATCTCCGCATCGGGCAGATGTTTACGAAACTCTATGGTGGTTGGGATAGTTGATCGTAAAAATTTGAGTGAATTTTTAATAAGGGAGACCGCATGGGTCGGTTTCTGCTCTTGATCGCTATCGCTGCTGAAATGCAGCAGTTGTTTTACAATGTTTGCCGCCCTGAAGCTGGCGGATTGGATCTCTTCAATATAAGTATATGCCGGATTCCATTTCGGTAAGTCCCAAAGCGCCAGATCCGCATTCCCGACAATTATGTTAAGGATATTATTAAAATTGTGTGCGATGCCTCCGGCCAGGGTGCCGATGGATTCCATTTTTTGTGCCTGGCTTTGCTGAACTTTGATTTTTTCCTTTTCCTTTTCAAATTTGATACGCTCACTGATATCTCTCACAGCGCTGATATTTATTTTTCTCCCATTGAATGTAATGTAACTGGCTGTTATTTCAACCGGGAAAACAGTTCCGTCTTTTTTTTTGGAATACCTGACCGGTATCAATATATCTGATGCTTGGCGTATGCTCTTCCTTGTTTTATCACCTTCGGCAGACAAATCGGTTATTTTCATTTGAAGAAATTCCGGATGCCCGTAACCGTATAATTTAATGGCAGCTTCATTTGCATCCAATATGTTTAGTGTCTCGGTATCTATTACAAAAACGGCATCTGATGCAAATTGAAAAAGGATGCGGTTTTTTTCTTCTGACTTACGCAGCGCCTTGACTGACTGACTGGCCTGGATCATTTTCGATGCTGCTTTTGCAATTGTCTGCAACAGGGTCTCCTGGCCCGGTGAGAGTATCTGTTTGCTGAAAAGCGCGAGGACTCCAAGTACCCGCCCTTCCTGTGACAGCAGTCTGTAACCGGCAAATGATATAAGCCCCAGCTCTTTTGCCCAGTCATGGTCATGAACCCGCGGATCATGTGTGACATCGTTGGTCAGGAATCCGGGTTCCAGACCGGCAGCAACACGCCCAATCTTGTAACAGCCGAAGGGAACCCGGCCATGCGCCCCGTTGATATGTGTATATCGTCCTGAACTGGCCGCCATATGAAGACAATTACTTCTGTCACGACAGATGTGTGGCCCTTCTGCGGCTTTGGCATGTAAGCAGCCGGTATCGCACATATCCCCCTGTTTCGTAAGCCAGATGCGGGCGAAATCGGCACCCAGAATGTCAACCACGCCATCTGTGATGCGTTTTGTTTTTTCAGCCGGAGAACCTGATTTCAGCATCTCCTCCATGAGACAGTTCAGCCCGTCCATTCTCAGCTCCGCCATCTTGCGCTCCGTGATATCTATGTCAATACCGCGAAATCCAAGTAACTGTCCAGCCTCATCCAGGACTGGTACGCCATTGGTCAGAAGGCAAACCCGCCTCCCGTCCTTGCTGACATTCCAGTTTTCCAGATCTTTTATAGATTTTTTTTGAGCAGCAATCTCTTTGAATCCCTCACCGATCTTTTCAGCTTCATCAGGAGGCATGAATTCAAATGGTGTCTTCCCGATCATTTCATCCGGGGAGTATCCAAGAATTTTTTCAACTCTCCCGGAGCAGAATGTATACCGCCCGTCAGCACTCACTTCCCATATCCAGTCAATCACACCTCCAACGATTCCACGGAGCCGTTCTTCGTTTTCCAGTAGCGCAATCTCCGCGTGGTTCCTCTGGGTGATATCCTGTACATGCGAGATAAAACACAAGGGATCTCCTTTTTTATCTTTGATAATTGAGCTGGACACCCGACCCAATATAATGTGACCCTGTTTGTGGAAATATCGTTTTCTAAAAACAGTACTTTCAACTTCACCGGAGATACTTTTTTCAATGAACCTTGAGCTGATGTCCTTGTCTTCGGGAACTGCGATGTCATTTACCGTCATGCTTTCCAGCTCACTTTTACGATACCCGAAAATGCTGCACATCCGATTGTTGACGCTTACCAGATTCCCATTCGTGTCCACCACGCACACACCGTCATTCGCATTTTCAAAGGCAAGACGGAACAGGTCTTCATGCTGTTGAAGCCTTTTGGGTGTCTGTTTGTTCCCGGTGATATCTTTATGGGTGCTGATCCACACTTTCCCATACTCGACATGATCAAATGTTGATCAGCGTGCAATAATGACCCCTACATAATAAAATCAGCGTCGAATA
>CAZLTD010000188.1:0-6864 GCA_964562385.1 uncultured Desulfobacula sp. | reverse complement strand
TTATTCGACGCTGATTTTATTATGTAGGGGTCATTATTGCACGCTGATCAACAGTTTAAAACAGTGTCTGACTACGAGGTAACCAATGCACCTTCTTTCAGCTCAATGAAGGTAAGAAAACGCCATGTTCAATTTACCGATTTGAGTTTTAAACAACTATTTGACCTGGATTACTATCTTCGTAATAACGTATCTGAACAAGTGGAGAAACTGCCGCAGCAATACAAGTCATAACCCAAAACAACCGTCCGATTTCATCTGCACAAAGCATGTAAATCTTTAATGCTGTCACTGCAGATGACCTAAAGCCTCCTCTCTTTAATTTTCAGAGCTTATAAATATCACAGCACTGTTATCAATCGTCAAATACCTGCCTGCCAATTGTTCTAGTTCATGGGATGTAATGCTGTTGTAATCATCTTCCATATCCAGTGCCCATTTAAATTTCTGAGGATATACGAAGCCATTGGCCAATACGGAATTTAACCAATAACGATTGGTCGATCGCAGGACTTTGATGTGATTTAGAACCGGTTTCAATACAAGTTGCAGCTCTTTTTGAGTAATACCATTGGTCCTTATATCGGATATGATCTCTTTAATTTTTGAATAAACAAAATCCTGGGTGTCCGGTTTCACCTGGACAACAATATGCAGTATGCCATAATCTTGAAATATCAGGGACGGGGCATTATAGGCATACGGAGAATACGAAGCTCCGAGCTCTTCTCGTATGATAATCCGAAGTCGTTCTGAGATCACTCGGGACAGCATGGACAACCTTCTGGTCTGTTTGATATCCCAAAAATCATCCGTTAAAAAGCCCAGGCGGACGACCCCTTTATCAATTTTGGTGTCTATGGTGTACCGCTCTTTTTTTCCGGTCGGAAAAATCAGAGTCAAAGGCTTCATTTTTATTGAATCAAGAGAGCGCCGTTGTGATAATGATCCTAAATATGTGGATGCCAGATCCTTTATCAAAGTCTCATTAACATCCCCTGCCACGGATAGCTCAATTGGATATTGTTTTAAATAAACCATAAGCCAGTTTTTGATATCATTGACAGTATATGACGCCATCACAGCAGGCTCGGGCAGGCTGAATCTTGAATCGTTCCCTGCCAGAAATGAGTTACCATGAATCAGCATGACTCCGTCCGTGGTTCTTTTTAATTGATCATACTCCTGCCGGTAACGTGTTTTTGCAAGTTGCAATGCCTCTGCACGGACCCCGGGGTCTTCAAGAAAATGGTAAATCAATTGAAAAACGAGTTCAGCATCCTTTGGGTCCGACGACCCGGAAAAAGAAAAATAGTTTTCATGAATTTTGAAATTAAAGGCAACGTTTTTTCCGGCCAACGCTTCTTCTAATTGATCCATATCAAGACCGCCGAATCCGCTATGCTGAATCACCCTTTCACTCAGGTAAGCCAAACCCGGTTTTGACCCGGGTTCAGATGCCTTGCCATGCCCGAAACTGATTTTAAATAGGAATTGATTTTTCTTAAAGTCGGTTTTCTTCAGATTTAAAGCAGTATTGTTACTGAATTGTAATTGTTTAATGTTCAGGCCGTCTATCTGTTGTTCTCTGATGATTTTTGCTTTTTGTGCCGGCACATCAAGATACGGAAAGGGTTTGGATTGAAAGTCTTTATAGGGATGTACTTCCTTTTTTGAAGAAGCCAGGTATTGATTCAAGATAATCTTGCGGGGTGATTTTTCTTTGATATTTGCATTTCCGCTAACAAGAATCAACCGGTGATCAGGCGACCAGGCTTTTTTCAGGGCCAGGTGGGTGTCAGCGATCGAGATGGTCTCTATGAAGGGCGTTAACAAATTCATCTTCTGTTCAGGAGACAATAATAATTTTTTTCCATTAATCCCAGACAGTATTTTTTTTGCGACGGCCGAGGTTTTTTGGGTTGCAGCCTGCTTAAATTGCGCTTCCAGCATACTTTTATAATCGGCTTTGACCCGGTCCAGCTCTTTAGGACTAAACCCGAATTTTAAGGCCTGGTGCAAAACGGTCTCAATTTGTCCAAGGGTTGCTTTCCATTGTTCCGGTTTACAGGTGGCGGAAATTGCCGACAGGGACAGGTGGCGCAAATATGTTCCGGAATAAACAGATCCCTGTGAAAACTGGGCCGACTGTTTTGTGATCATACGGGATAATCTGTTTTGGAGCATAAGATTGGAGATATTTTCTATGGTTTGCCGCTTAAGGCTTTCTAAAGATTGCGCCTTAAAGGGTGTCCATGACATGGTTTCAATAGTGACATCCGTACTACCGGCCTCAGGCTCGTAATGATAAAACGTTTTAATTCCCTGGTGTGGTTTCCATTGATTGTCAGTTGATTTACCAGACAGAATCGTTCGTGGTTTAAGATTTGAAAACCTTTCTTGAATCATCTTTTGGGCTGCCTGTATATCAAAGTCCCCCACCACTATCAGCGCCATATTATCCGGGCGGTACCAGTGGTCATAATAGGCCTTTAATTGTTTTCGACCGGCGTTTTTGAGTATCTCTTCAACACCTATGGGCATGCGCCGGGCATACCTGGAACCCGGCAATTCAAATGCTATGGTTTTTTTGAATGTCCGGTAGGAGATCGAGTCGCGCTCTCTTTTTTCCGCAAGAATAATACCGCGTTCGCGGTCTATCTCGTCAGGAATAAGCAGTGCGCCTTTGGCGTAATCCTGTATAACGATAAACGCATCATTAAGGTGTTGTCTATCCCCTTTTGGCAGTGACAAATCATATGTCGTATTAAAAAAAGAGGTGTGTGCGTTGGCATCCGCTCCAAAATCCATTCCGATTTTTTGAAAATATTCAATGAGTTGACCCGGTTGAAAATGCTCGGACCCATTGAAAAGCATATGCTCAAGAAAATGGGCCAGTCCCTGCTGGTCATCGGCCTCCTGCATGGAACCTGCAAAAATATTCAGATGAACATTCACCCTGTCTTGAGGGGTCAAATTTTTAACCAGGATATATTGAAATCCATTGGGCAAGAGACCATAATGAACCCCCGGATCAACAGGTACCGTATTATGATGCCCAACGAGATCGTGTTTAGGAGCGCATGAAAATAAAAACAGAATGATGGCCGATACTATTGCACACAACAGCGTTTTTTTTCTCATAAAAATCCTTGGTCCGGTTATTTTATGAACAATTTGTCTTAGAAATCCTTACAAAATATCGTGATCTAAATAGTTTCCAAAACCCCTTAAAAGACGGGCTATTTTAAAAACAAAAGTTCACGCAAGGCAATGCACAGCTTTGCCCCTAAGTAATTTTGGAGCCGATCCTTAGTTCATAATGGCTGGGTCATACTTGATCGTGTTATTTTGTTTTAACTTTGCCAACCAGGACTGGTATGACTGGCTCTGTTTTCGCCATCGAAGGTCCTGTTTAACACTGTCCATATTTTTCTTAATATCATCCGCATTGGGATAGCTGACATCTTTGAAGGCAATAACATAAAATCCGGTGGATGCATTAACAACATCCTTATATATCGGATTCTTTTTATTCAATGTAAATCCGGCTTCGATAATGCCGGCTGAATCTGCAAAATCCTTGATTGTTCCGTTTCTGGTAAACAAAGGAGTTGATTTTATTTTCAAATCTCCAGGCAACGCCACAGCCTTCAATGATTTTTCTCCCATTACTTTTTCCAGAAACGCCTGGGCTGCTTTTTTAGCACTTTCTTTTTGAATTTTGTCGGTCAGATCCTGTTCAACCTTTGCAGAAACCACTTCAAACTTCTGGATTTTGGGAGCAATCCTATGGGTGATCTTGATCAGATAATAATCATCCCCAAACTGTTTAACATCACTGATATCTTCAGAATTAAGGGCAAAAGCTTCTTTGACAAACTCAAGTTTAGCCGGAATATCCAAGCCATTGGCATTGGCATCAAAAGCACCTGTCGTGAGTATGCTTTTATTGGCGATTAAAGCAACCTGGTCAAAATCATCCCCATCAATAACGGCATCAAATGCTTCACCGGCCCTATCATAGGCTATATTTTGCATTTCATCTTTCTCAAGCTGAGATTTAATTTTCCCGATAGCATCCGCCATGGATGTTACGGACGGTTCAAACTTGGCAATTAACTTAATGATATGCAGGCCAAACTGTGTTTTTACAGGTTCGCTGATCTCACCCGGTTTCATGGCAAACGCGGCATCGGCAAAAGGTTTCACCATACTTGCATGATCAAAGGTGCCAAGATATCCCCCGCTTTCTTTAGACGGCCCTTCGGAAAATTCTTTGGCAAGCTTTTGGAAATCCTCTCCGCCCTTGGCTTTATTATAGATATCCGTTGCTTTCTTTTCAGCCATTGCAATCGTGATTTCATCTGCATCAGGTGCCAGGCGGATGAGAATGTGTCTGGCTTCAACTTTTTCCGGTGTTTTGAAATCTATAATGTTTTCTTCATAATAGTCTTTAATATTTTCATCGGTAATCTGAACATCCTTTTTATAATCTTGGGGTGAAAATTTCAGATAGGAGGCTTTCAGCATATTTTCCGATTTATAATTGTCCTTATTCTCTTCGAAAAAGGCCTTTACCTCTTTTTGGGTGGGAACGGCATCGGAATAGTTTGAAGGTTCAAACCCGATATAATCAACTGCCATTTTAGTGTTCTGATGCATATAGAACTCACGGGCTTCCGCGTCTGTAATATTGACTGAGCTGTTGACCAGGTTTTTCACTTTTTGAAGCTTCATGGCCATTTTTTGATTTTGCTCAAATATTTCAGGGTTGGTTTGATTCTGCCCCAATACCATTTTATATTGGGCCAGATCAAACAGACCTTGTTTCTGAAAGGCTTTGATGGACAGAAGATAATCCCGAAGTTCCCTTTGGGAAACAATAATTTCAAGCTTGTCCGCCTCTGCCATCAAGAGCTTTTGTTCTATTAGCGTGTCTAAGGCCTGCTGTTTTACATTAAATGCTTTAATCAGGTCTTCGCTAAGGTTATTGCCAAACCGTGACTGTAGCTGGGCTATGATTGATTTATATACCTGCTGATACTCTTTGATCGTGATAGGTTCATCATTAACAGTGGCAATGGAATCTCCCTGTTTCGAGCTAAAAGATCCAACACCCAGGAACACGAAAACAATCACAATAATTCCTAAAAAAAATTTAATAATCCAATTACCGGTATTTTCACGCAGGTAACGCAGCATCACATTCTCCTTAACTTGCCATAAAGATATAAAACAACCTATTCATAAAAACGTAGCATAGTAACTTTTCATAAAAGCCTGTGTCAATATTTTATTCATTTAACGTATGGTTTTCACAATTGTGTCAATTTATTGTTGACACACAGCAAGCAATCTACTATTTAAGTAGTGCTTTTCGACGTGGGGCTGTAGCTCAGCTGGGAGAGCGTACGGCTGGCAGCCGTAAGGTCAGGGGTTCGATCCCCCTCAGCTCCACCATCTCTAATAATTTCAATAGGTTAGAGAACGACACAAAACAAACGCTCTTTTTTCTGAAGAGGTACAAAGTCAGGGTACAAACTTCCTGACTAACATTCAGAAAATGGAGTTTTTTTATGCCCTATCAAAGTTACATTCTTCAACGACCATCTGGTTACTATTTCAGATTTAAATTCCCATCCGATATCAGTACACTTGTCAAGAAATCAGAACTGAGGTATTCACTCAAAACCCGATCCATTGATATTGCAAAATCAAAGGCAAGGATCATAGCAGGAAAAGTACAAAGCATTATTAGAGGCATAAGGAACGGAACGATGTCAAAACTTACAGAAAAACAGATTAACGGTCTTATCAGAAAATATATAATAAACACTCTGGACATGGATGAAGTTGATAGAATTATGGATGATCGGCCTTTTGATCAAGAATACCATGAAGACCACGTCAAAATTCTGGGGATGGTCAGTGACCTGTTTAAACGTAAGCTTGCCACTAAGGATAAAACTTTTATTGAAAGCACACTTGATGAATTCCTTAAAGAACAGGGTTTGGAAGTGGACAAAGATTCATTGGCCTATAAAAAACTGTACCGTGATATGCTCAAAGCCGATGCCCACATTTTTGAGATCCTGAAACAAAGACAACAAGGTGAATATTCCAATGATATTATCCCTGAATTCCTGAAAGACGCCTCCCCTACTCCATCTATTATATCAACAACACCAGATCCAGTTGAAGAAAGCAAAACCATCACACAGATTATGTCTGATTTCTTTGAAGAAGGTGATGCAGAAGAACGATGGACACCAAAGACACGCAAGGAAGTACAAGCCTCAATGCAAGTTTTAATAGATTACTTTGGTGATGTTCCTGTGTCTTCTATCAACCGTAAGAAAATGGGCCAATACAAGCGTGATATCATGAAACTACCACCACGCATGAACCTGGATAAAAAGTACCGTGACCTGACTATTCATGAAATCCTGGTTCTGAAACCAACCAAGACCATCGCCATCCACACCATCAATAAACTTTTAGGCCGTGCCAACACCTTATTTGAATATGCAAAAATAAATGGTGAAATAACACTCAATCCTGCTGAAGGCATGGTAGCAAAAAAAGTAAAGAGGTCTGATGAAGAAAGGGAAATCTTCACTCAACCTGAACTCCAATCACTCTTAGGGTCTGAACATTACCACCAGGACAAGTTCACAAAATCATATATGTACTGGACACCGATCCTGGCTTCATTCACAGGAGCCAGACTTGAAGAAATCTGTTCCTTGCATCTTGAGGATTTTGAGAATCATGAGGGTGTGTGGTGTATCAATATAAATGATAACGGTTGTCAATCAGCGTCGAAAAATGACCCCCTGTCAGCGCCCAATTTTGACCCCT
>CAZLTD010000187.1:0-6925 GCA_964562385.1 uncultured Desulfobacula sp. | reverse complement strand
AATTTCAATTGCTTACAACAATGCTGTTACCCCGTGAATGAATACCTTTTTTTTAATCCGTTTAGTTTTCATTTGCGTATTCCCGTTAGTTTTCCTGCAAAAATATTATAATTTCCTTGTTGGCCTCGGTTATCAAAATTACTTTACCAGGCGTAATCTTTTTGATTTTAAAGCTGATATCCTTTAGCGTCTCTCCAATCATGTACTCCATACCGTTAATAACGGCCATAAGGTTGTTTCCAATTTTTACAAAGCCCGAATAAACTAATTCCGGTACAGCTGATGCCTGCTTTTCGTCAGGTTCGGGTACCGTGTCAGAATCAATTCTGATAAAAGGATCCTTTTGCCACTCTGACTCCATCCGCGCCAGTAAATACGGCATATTTTTTTCCTGGGTAATGGTGCGGATGGAAGTCAAACTGACTGATGCTGTTTGTGTAAAGGTGTCTATATCCAATTTTTCCTGCGCAAGTATTTCCTGTGCTTTGGATTCCGACGTTTTTGAAAAGATGAAATAATCCATAAGCCCGTAAATGCCGATGACAGCTGCCAGTATCACAATAATTTTTTCTCTTTTATTCATGGGCTACTTTTGATCCACAAAAATTTTAATTCTGGTCGTAAATTGCCGGGTTGATCCTTTTTCAGGTTGAATGCCGATGTGTTCAAAACTGCTGAAAAAAGGCAGTTCTCCTGTTTTTACCAGATAATTCCTAAAATCAGACAAACTGCCTTTTAAAGAAAGCTGCACGGATAAAACCGGAGACTGGGAATTAATCTGGCTTGTATCCAGAGCATTGCCGGACAGGGTCAAATTGTGTTTAACAGCCATGGTTTCAAAAATCTGTGACAGTGCCGAAATATCATTTCTTTTGACAGGTGTGTGCTGCACAATCGGCAGTTTGGGGTTAAACTCAAATCTGGCCAGTTGATCTGCGGCCACATATAGGGGGAAATAGCTCTTTTGTTTTTCAAGCTGAACCTGCTGGTCAAGAATCTGTTTTTCTATTTTTTCAATAAAAAGATATTTTGGTAAAATCAATGACAAGAAGAACAATCCGATTAAAAGTGTCGACCCGATGATCAAAAAAAGAGTTGTACTGGGAAGATTTTTGTTAACAGCAATGCCGGCCATCAAATTACCTCCATCACTGCAGTAAAGTGTAAAAAACGGTTATTGCCCTTTGACATGATCTCTTTTTTTTTGACCACAACTTTATTGAATAAAGGAGAGTCGTCCAGTTTAAGAATAAAACCGGTCAGGGTGGATTCGAGAAACGTTAAGTTTGTAAGCACTCTTCCTTTCAGGGTGACACGTCTGGGCATGGCGTCTACCACACGTCTGTCCTGGGAGGGTAAAATATCGGGAAATTGCCCATCCAGTGAAATCAGTGAAATGGAATCCGGAGTCAGCAGGCAGATTTCTGTTATAATTCCCAGGGGCAGATATTTTTTTGTATAGTTTTTTATTTGTTCGGATCTTTTCCTGGCTTGATCAATTCGCTGAGTAAGCAGTTCCTGGCTTACACTTGGGTGGTAATTGGAAAGTATATTATCAAGTGATTCATTTTTTACCACAAGACTTTTTTCCACACTGGATAACCAGATCCATCCTGCCATGCAGATTAACAGACAGGCCGCAAAAATACCGGCAATGGCCATATTCATCTTTGCATAACGCGCTTCCATCGCTTTGTGCTCATAGGTGCGCAGAAAATTGGGCGTTGTCCGGTTAGAGGACAATGCAATGGAAATAGCAGATATAACCCCCGCATGCTCCCCAACATCAATGGGCAGCTCAACATTGAATGCCGGCTCGGTCTGCCCGGAGAAGGGAGATAGAAGGTCAACAGGTGTAGGAATTTTATTCCGGGCATATTTCATGAAGGTGGCGAGGCCACCGGTCTGGCCGAAAAACAAATACTTTTTCATGGGGGTATTGCCGGCAACATTAAAGGAGCAGTACTCCCCTGTCCTGACAATTTTACCTACAAACCGCTGGGCATCCTCGTGAATTGTTTTAAACTGCTGATCTTCAACATCGACATCAGCAGACATCAACGCCGAAATCTGTTCTTCGTCTGCGTTATTATTTTCCGGCGATTCAAGTACCTCTTCAAACAGCCCGTTGGCCCCTGTACGTATGTTTCTGATTAAAAGCAGGTCAGTGCCTGAAAAGCACATAACATCGGAATTTTCCTCCAGAATGTTCACAAGAATAAATGGAGAATCGTCAGTTAAGTCAGGATCGTTTCTAAAAAGATTTTGGAAAGCGAACGGGATGGCGGTAATTCCTGACAGTTTATATCCGGCTTTATCAAACAGCGTTTCAAGTTCGGCTATCTTTTCTTTTTGTCCGGTAAAGGTGAAAAGCTTCTTTTTTTTCACGCCGTCAACTTCGGTATCACCGGCGACCTGAAAGTCAAATATTTCATGATTTTCATCAATCTCAAACTCTTTTTTCAGGTTCCACAAAGCAGCGGTTGCAAGTTTTGACTCGGGAAGGTTCGGGACAATAATATTTCTGAATTTAAGATCTTTTGTATCAATGGCGCTCCAGACAGGTACTTTTTTATATCTGTCTAAAAACGTTTTAATGGTTTTTCTTAAAAATGCAGGAAACCGTTTTGAGGTGATTTCCAAAGAATCGGGGAAAGGAATAAAAGCCCATTTGACTAATATTTTTGGAGTGTTGGCCTTGGTCTGGCCCGTTAAAACAAGAGTGACAAAATTATTATGGATGAAAACGCCTGCGGTCAGGCTGTTTTTTTTCACACCGGAGATGGCCGCGGTCTTGGCTGTCTCTTGCCTTTGCGGTCTGTTTTGATCATAGCCTGGAGGCACATTTCTGATTTAGTCCAACAGCTTTTCTGTTGAAGTTAATACATTTGACTCGTTCAAAGCAGCCTCTTTCAAACATGTTTAAGTAGCATATGTTGTATGATATAGAGTACGGCTATAACAAAATGTAGTGGATGTCAACTATAAAAAAACGGGATTTAGTCAATATCTATCCAGTATTCCGACCATTTGCAGCGTTCTTTATAAGGATACTTTATCAGCTCGGTGGCCAGAATTGAAAAATCCTTCTTGCGAATGGTATAAAAAACGACCTGTGATTTTTCCATAATCTTTTTTATACCCACTGCAACATAGAGGCGATGATAGGATTTTTTGACAAAACACTGCACAGCACCGGTAACAATTTGAAGGTCGGATTCCGACTGGATGTCAAAAAGATCTACCATGGTTATTTGAAAGGGTTGCCCTTTAAAATGGCTGACGGCATTTGTGCGGGTCAGTTCACACCTGATAAAATTTTCAAACTGTTTTTCAAGGGTAGCAAATTCATATTCATCTGCGTATGAATAGGTAAATAACAATAGGATAAGGCTAAGTGTCAAAAACAGTGTTTTTTTAAATAATTCAGGCATTGGTATTTAATATTAATGTTTTAATGGTTCTTTGAAAATCTTTCAAAACAACCGGTTTAATATGAACGGATCGAAAACCGGAATATTTTGAAGTCAGGCTTTGAAATTCGCTTTTCTTTTTGTATCCGGCATTGACCAGGATAGGAATATTATGTTTAATGGACAAAATTTTATCAATCAGGACTTCTGCCTTACCACCCTTAAATGCATGGTTGATAACCACCATTTTAAATTTTTCCGGCTGGAGCATAAACAGGCTTAAGCCCGCATTTTGATCTTTAAATGAAACCGTCCTGAATCCCATTTTTTTTGATACGGATCCAAGCAGCCTGGCTCTTGTCTCATCCTGATCAATAATGAGAAAAAAATTGTCGCCATTTAAAGTGCGTGGGTCTGATGTGGCGATTTGCTCGGGCACCCAATCGGATTTGTCAAATGGATGGATACTTGAAATATCGGCCTTAAAAACTTTTGCAGATATAAACTGGTCAGCAGCAGATGCATCAACTTTTATGATAAAATGCCTGTTCTCGGCCATATAATGCCGCAGCCATTTTCTATAGGTGTAATCAGACCCGGTCAGTACGATCATTTTAGGGCCGGCCGCAGAATTGATCTGAATTGAGTGATAAATGATCGGGTCATAAGAAAATTGCGCCCGGGTCTCCTTATAATTTTCTTCAACCAGATCCACGATAAAATCCTGCGCAGACAAAGGGCCTGTAAAAAGAAAGGACATTAAGAAGACAAATGAAAGTATACGCATTGAAAGTTCTTTGCTGTTTGAAAGTTTATACCTTAACAAACTATCGACCATATGAAAAAAATCTTGACCATTTATAGCAATTTCAAGGCAGTCAACAGCATTACTAAAGAGACAACACCGGTAATAACCAGGGCTTTTTTATTATCTGTTTTTCGTCTTCCACGGTAAACACTTAAAAAAAGACCTGAAAGACAAATAACAATACTCATGGAAATACAATAAATTAGGTAGTAAATATATTGCAGATCCCATTGGGTTCTCAGTTGCAGGCGATAGAACCGGTCAAACAGGCTTTCAAATTCGGGTTGCGCCCGATGAAAAATCAAAAAAAGCAGCAGCAGCAGACACCAGGCCAGAATATTCAGATAGAATAATGCTTTTGCCCAGATGTCTGATTTTTTTCGTCTGTCCAAAATAGAACGGCCTTATAAAAAGTAAAAATTTTCCATGATTTTAAGTAATATAATCCCGGACTAAAGATGGGCGTTGTTTTTAAACCGCCGGGTTATCATCTCTATAATTTCCTCAGCACTGGTTTCAATTGGCTTGTTGCTCACATCAATCATGGAGAAGCCTCTGGTAACATAAAATTTTTGGGCACAAATAATCTCTTTTTCAATATCCTTACGGGACGAGTAGGCATAGATGTCATTGGCCCCGAGGCTTTCCTGCCTAAGTTTTCGATGTGCCAGAAGCTGGTCGACATTGATATTTAAAGCAACAATTCTTCGACGGTCTACTCCCTTTAGCGGATCAGGCATGGCAACGCTGGGTACAAACGGAATATTGGCCACTTTCCATCCCATGACCGACATGTACATGGATAACGGCGTTTTTCCGGCTCTGGACAGACCCACCAGTATTATTTCAGCCTGGGCCAGGGTGTCCGGATTAAGGCCGTCATCATGGGCCAGTGCAAAATCAATGGCAGATACCTGTTTAAGATCCACCTGGTGTATTTCCCGGTAAAGTCCGGGTTTTTCCAGAGGCTCAAGATTTAAAAAAGTTTGTATTTTAGAAATGACAGGCCCCATCAGATCGATTGTCACAATACTGTTTTCAATCCCTTTACGGGTAAGATATTGTCTTAAATTCCGATTGACAATGGTATGGACAATCAGGCTTTCTAAGTCCTTGACCTTTTCAATGAGTTCATCCACTTCATTCTCGGTTCGGATATGGGGAACTTTGATCACCGTAATATCACTGTCCGGGAACTGGACCAATGTGGATTCAACCAGGTTAAAAGCATTTATCCCCTCTCCGCAGGAGGCAACATAGATCATCTGAAAATCACGCCGTTTTATCATATCAATCATACTGGAATATTCCTTTATTACCGCAGAAAATTTGGTTATATTAATATACCAACCCAAAACAACAGTCAAACAGGATGGGACATATGACTCACCAGGACAAGGGCCATTTTGCACAAAAACATACTAAAAAACAATCCGATCCAGGTGTGGCCGGAAAAATCCGTGATCTGTCAAACAATGATCGTATCACCTGTGCCAATGCCCACAGGGCAGCAACCAGCCTTGAAATATCGCCGGAAGAGATTGGTATTCAAATAGACCTGCTTGAGTTTAAAATCATAGAGTGTCAGATGGGGCTTTTTGGTTATACTGATACCAAAAAAAAACTGGACCCTGTTGCCCCTATTGATTCAAATTTAGATAAGGCAATAGACTTGAAAACCGTAAAACAGAGAATCTCCTGTCTGGACTGCTGGGAAATCGCAAAACAGATAAAAGCTAAAAAACTGTCAGTGGGGTCTGCGTGCGAGAAAAAAAAGATACGCATCAGACCTTGCCAGTTAGGCATTTTTTAACGCAGTGATTACATGGTCGTCGGAACGGGTAAAATAAAATTCAGGTTGTTTGACGTTGCCTCCTTAAAGGCAAAGCGAAGCATTGTCAAATCCATTGTTCACCGGATCAAAAACAAGTTTAATGTTTCAATTGCAGAGACAGATTTAAACGACAGCCATGGGTGGGCCCAGATTGGATTTGCCGTTGTGGGCAACAATGCAAGAACCGTCAACGCAAAACTTGATAAAATTATAAACATGGCCGATGATCTGGGCCTGGCAATGATTGCTGACACACAGATCGAAATTATTCACCTCTGATCTTTTTTTTGTTTTTCCGTTTCCGTCTCAGCTTCTGTTTCCTGATCTTGTCAACTTTTTTTTGCTGCGGATCATCACCGCCTTTCATAAAAATCTCAATTTTCTCTACAAGTGAGCGAAGCGCCAGAAAACGATTTAAATGCTGGGATCGTGTTTTCCCGCATTTTACGGAAATATTGGTAATTTTATGTTTTAAAAATACTGTGGATACACTCTTGTTGACTTTTTGCCCGCCTTTTCCGGATCCCTTGATGAACTTTTCTTCAATATCATCTTTTTTGATCCCAAGATCGGTCATTTTTATTTCAAGTGCTTTTATTTTTGCCTTGTTAGGACCCATGATTATTTTTTCATAAATTGTGTTGATAATGTTAAATAAACTTTTACTTTTTATCCATAATAGCCTATTTTCTGAACTAAAAAAATTGACCTGTCTGAGTATAATCCATTATACTTTGGTTTTAAAAGGACAATAACATTAAAATGGCCCTTAAATCGGGCATTGGAAAATAATTTAGACTGAGGATCGATATCATATGTGTTGATCAGCGTGCAATAATGACCCCTACATAATAAAATCAGCGTCGAATA
>CAZLTD010000186.1:0-6970 GCA_964562385.1 uncultured Desulfobacula sp. | reverse complement strand
TTGCATGTAAATCCCCACTCCCCATCCCCTCTCTATATTGAGGTAAATAACAGGCGGCAGAACCATACTCATTTTTAAGGTTTAAAATTCTTGAGACATTTTTTTTGAGGGGCACTTTGGCTTCGATCAGCCCCTGAAGATACATGCGGGCATCGGTACCAAGGGAAGCAAAGGCAGCGATCTGCCGATCTTGCCACAATCGTTTTTTCATCTTTTTAACCTGCTGCTTGTGTGTGATATTTTCGATCCTGCAATGGCGCTGCCAGCAGCGTTGATGAACGACAACTTTCTTTGAGCCGTGATAGATGGTCACAGTGGCTGTGTCAGCTTTGACGGTAAGCTTTTTGCCGATGGTCCAGGGAGGTGTTGTATAGGTATTGCCGTCGAAACGGACCGCAAAGTCTTTGTGGACCTTTAACAGGCAAATCTCCCGGCAGTCGGGCAGAAGATCCGGCAGAGATTTGAGAATGACGTCCTCAAAACGCTCATCGGGTTTTTGACCGGTGGTCTGGTGCATCCTTATATTGGCAACTGTGCCGAGCCATTGCCTAACTTGGCCCTGAACATCGTTCAGATCCTCAAAAGATCTTAGCGGCCAGAAATTTCGGCGGATATATTTTATGGCCGCTTCAATTTTTCCTTTTTCGTGGGGTGCACCCGGATTGCAGGCAACCGGTGTAATGGTGAAGATGCGCAGAAAATCAAGAAATGCATCGTTAAAGCGAACGATTGAGCCCTGCCGCTCGATGACGGCCGTGAGCATGTTATCCACCACAATTTCTTTGGCAGTCCCGCCAAAGAACAAAAATGCATTGAGCAGACATTGGTGCAGTGTCTGCTGTTTCTGGCTGTGGGTGAACTCGACATACAGTTTGCGGCTGTAGGATTCCAATACTGCCAGGGCATAGAGTTTTCGGTTCGTGCGCCCGTAAGGCAATGAACCAAAATGACCCCAATCGATCTGCATCTGTTGTCCCGGATCAGATTCAAAACGGATATATGCCCGGCGTTTCTTTTGAGGACCACGCACCTTTCGCAACAAGTCCCGAACAATAGTAATCTGTCCGGTAAAGCCTTTATGGACAAGACGCTGAAGCACCACGGTGGCTTTTACCTCCGGGTCTTGCTCGATCCATTGGTCAATCAGGTGAAGGTATGGATCCAGTTTTAAGGATCGAGACGGTGGTTTTTTAAACTGCTGGTCGGGATTTTCTCTATACTTTTTTACAGAGGTGCGGTCGACCCTCAGATGGCTTGCAATCTTTCGGTCCGACCAGTCCAGGTGCTTTAAACGAGTGATTTCAAAAATGGTGGTTTTGTCGATCATGCCGGCACCTCCTTGACGGCGCTTTGGATCAGCCGTTTGAGCTGTAATGACTGTGGCTTGGTATCTGCATGTGATGTTGGTGGAACCAGTGGCAGATCGAGCACTTGAAAGATAGTGCCGTCAGAGTCGATCAGATCGTTTTCTATCAGAGCGTTTCGGGCCTGAAGATATTGATCCATGGACATTTGCAGCAGGCTGCAGATCGAATCGTAACTGTAAAAAGAAAGCCCATTTCTGTCACTGGCTATCACAAGAAACAAATACAACAGCAGCTGGTATGGATCTAATGCCGACAAGAACCCATCCGTGAGAAAACGATGGGGAATGAAGCTAAAGCCGCCGTCAATACGACGGATACGCTGAGCATTGAGAATGTGTTTTTTAATCATGGCCGCCCCCTTTCATTTTTAAAGGATTTACGGCCGGTTTATCATGTATCGATGAACGGTGTCCTCAAGTCCATCTTTGCAATCATCCATAACCATTTGAGATGGTATAGATATTGACTTTGCTCACGTCCATCTTTGCAATCACCGGGACCAGGTAAAACTGTCCAACCAAGTCGAAATCATAGGATTTTCTCGCGTCCATCTTTGCAATCAAAGGCTCTGACGGGTGTTGCTCAAGTTGGCGGTTGCGGCGGTTGCGAACACGTTGAAGTGTTCGATTTCTTTCGGCTTTATCAGGGTTGCGCTGCCGATACCTCGTCCAATAACCGGGTGTATTGTTAACCCACTTTTCGTTACTCAGTTGTTGTTGGGTCCGGTAATCCACATCGGTTTTCATTTTGTATCTTTGCCAGGCTGCCTTTCTGGCACGCTGGCAGTCTGGCTCAGTACCATAATTTTGCTTCCGATTGCGGGGAGTGAAAAACTTGCCGCAATGAACACAAGGGACCGGTTCCATATAGTTGCTCCATTAACGCTATGAATAAGAATAACTATATGGATTTTTGATCTTTTTTAAGAGTTGAATTTAGAAGAATAAAATGGCTGGAATTAAAACGATGGAATTGGATGGGAACTAGACCCCCGGAATTGGATGGGAATTAAATCGTTGGTCACACTCGAATTTATATGGTAGTTCATATACAGTAGTTAGGTACTTTTCATATATACATTAATCAACTTTCTTTGGATTAGACTCGGTAATCACATTATTCTTCAAATATAGCGGGGTGCACGTTGAAAATAGATGTGCTTTTTCTGTTCCACAAGGAATTTGGTATTTGCCGTGCCAATTTAAAAAGGTTGCGAAAATTAAATAGTGATATAAAAGTTTATGCCTTGTATGGCGGCCCCATATCTGAATCAGATAATGCACGTATCGCGATACAGGATATAGTGGATGATTTCTATGTATTTGAACCTAATAGAGACCCTATCTGGAAGTGGAAACATTTGGATCAAATGACTGCCATATGGTTCAAAGAAAAGGGGCAATACCTAGAATGGGAGACACTGCTTGTTATGCATTGGGACATGTTAATCTTGGCACCTCTTTGTGAACTTTTCGCTGGCCTTAAGCCCGGTGAAATCCTTTTATCTGGCCTAAGGCCCCTTAACACCGTATCTTCTTGGTGGCCGTGGGTTCAGCCGGACAATCAAGATCTCGAATCATTTAAAAAGCTGCTGAACGATAAGTTTAGTTACAAAGATAAATTGCTGGCATGCCTTTTTATCGTTGTTTGTTACCCGCGTCAATTTTTAGAAAAATATATTGAAATCGGACACCCGGATATTGGGTTTTTAGAGTACAAAATACCTACCTTAGCCCATATATTTGGCATTCCTTTCTGCCATAACCACACATTTCAACCCTGGTGGGCAGCTAATCCAGTCACAAAAAAGGCACCGATGCGTGAACGAATATTAAATGCAGTCTCGCAAGAAGTACCCCGTTCGGTGATCATGAAGGAGTTGGCAAGCAGAGATGGTCTCAAACTTTTTCACCCAGTTTTCAGGAACTATCCCAAGGTGATGGAATATCGATATATCGCTTTTTTGCTTTGCATTATGTATCCGATATACCATTTTTGCGCAAAACGCATTAATAGTCTATTAACTAAACTTTAAGGACGACCTTTTTGCTGAATCGCCTCACGGCCATCACCAAATCGTTGGGCGTGCCGATATCAATATATTCACCAGCGACAAATAATAATCCGAACAAAGACAATCCCGATTCGATCGCTGCCAGAAATACATCCGCTAAAATTGTCTCTCCTATGCTTGTTGAACCTAATTGAAGATAGTCGTGCATGAATTCAGAGAATCTGGGATTCCAAACACCACATCCCCAAGTGTTCTTAATTTCAGAACGCATGGGCTTGTCCATCATCGTTATAATTCGACCGTCTTGATCAAGTTTCACTGGACAGAGCTTTTCAGGACTGTTCGTAGGGAATATACCTAAAGTCAGATCTGCCTTTTTATTATGATGTTCTTTCAGCAACTGAGAAAAAGCATCAGCTGGTGTAAAAAGGGTATCTGGCATACCAAACAATACTGTATGCCCCTGAATCCATGGCCAAGCGACATCCATCGTATATGGCATCCCCCGAACCTCAGCATCAACCAGATACGCGATATTTCTTGCATATTCTTTACAGTTCCCAAAGTAATACATGATGTCCGATTTGCCATTTGCCAAAATGATGAAGGCCTTTTCAGCACCGGCTTGAAACATGCTGTCTATAAGATATTGCCCGACCACCTTAGGCCGAAGTTGGATATCATCGCCGATCCGCACTTCTCGAAATCCAATCGGAAATAACTCCTTACTTCCAGGAAGAGGGGATACACGCGTGCCTGCCCCCGCTGCAGGTATCAGTCCTACAATAGTATTACTCACCGTTTAGCCTCCTATAGTATGGCTGCCTACATCGACATCGGCTTTGCGATAGTCGACAGATTCTCCGCTCGGTATTTCCTCAAAAATCTATACTGAATACTTTAGACTTCATTAACACGCCCTAATCCTCTTAATGGTAATTAAATTCTATGATTAAAGATAAACATACCTCAATATTGACAAAAATTTCAATAAATGATGTAATAAAGTCTAGTGTTCAAATGCTTTCGATGAACAAATTTCCCCTACGAACACAAATTTTCTTCTAGCCAAGCGCGATCATATAGCAGAGTTCACAAATAAACAAATTTCATTTCGATCGCGGTTTTGTTTAAACACGGCAATTATTCGATCTTCTATGCTAATTGATGGGTTGAGCATTCCGATTTAATATATTTTTTAATACATTCATTATAGGCCTAATTATATCTGAGGTGTGGTATGGCGGTTTTTAAAAAATCATGTATATTCATAATAGCTATATTCCTTATGTTTTCATGTAATTCTGTAAGACAGAATATGCAAAAACCCCCTGTAAAAATGTATGATTTAATCCTATCCAAAGGAATCAAAAAATAATCTACCATGGCGCTTCCTCTCAATCCTACTACAAACTTTACTTCTCAAGATACACAAGTTTATGCTCTCATGAAATTTGAAAATCTATCCGGAAGTCATCGTATCAAATGGGACTGGTATAAACCAAATGGTGAAGTTTACGTGTCCACCCACGATTATCCACTCTCGGCGACTGGATGACTCCGCAAGTACAACAGGGTGCTGGTTTACCCTGTCTACTTCTCAGGTTAATGATATTGATAGACTTGGGATACTATTTGAAAGAAATAATAATGCTATTTTTGCATCAGATGACACTCAGGACATTAACTATAGTTTTATGTCTGCATTTTCAAATTCACGCAGTTGGAGCAGTTCTGTAAGTGTGCATGGTCAGGCTTCAAATAACTGGGGGGCCTATATTCAAATGGCTCATGATGGCACCAATGGTAGCATTACGACGGATATAGGTGATATTGTGTTGAATCCAGCCGGAAATGTTGGCATTGGCACAGCCTCTCCAGGAAGTAAACTTGAAGTAGATTTCGACACAGCAGGTAAAGCAAGCTTTGCAACACCGAGTGGTGATGGCCCTGGGGTTATCTTCACATACCAAGGCACTAAAAGGAGGGATATTTGTGGCTGGGCCGGTGGAATATACATGGGTGCTTCCAGTGGCTTGGGTGGTGTGGGAGATTTTTATCTCGATGAAGATGGCGAAGTTGGTATTGGTGATCAAACACCAGACTATCCATTGGATGTTGTTGGTGACATCGCTACAAGTACAGGTTATCTAGTCGGAACTACATGCGTTTTAGGCTCCTGCAGCTCGGATAAACGCCTGAAGAAAAATATCGTACCGATAGACAATGCTCTGGATAAAATTATTCGTTTGCAGCCTGTTAGCTTTGAGTTCATAAATCAAGAGTCTGGATCAGGAGAGCAATTTGGTTTGGTTGCCCAGGATTTAGAAAAAGTGTTTCCTGAATGGGTTAATGAGGACCAAAATGGTAATAAAAATATAAATTATGGATTACAGTTTCAAATGCTCCTCATCCAGGCAATCAAGGAACAACAATCTACCATTGAAAATCTTCGCGCACGGCTTGATGACTTGGAAAAAAGTAAAATATCAGAAATCATAGCGCTGAAAAAGGAGATCGTATATCTTCACACATTAGTTCATACCACTATTACCAAACAACCCCAAAATGATGGGAAGACGGCTTTACTTTCATCTATTTTGGCTATCTCAGAGCCACCCTTACAAAACTAAGTATTATTAAGGGTAATTTTTATTTTGTCCTTTAATTATTAATTACTTATCACCAATACAACAATGAGATATATAATTGGTTTTATATGGCGTTTTACATTCCCCTGAAAAGCAAGCTGAGGATCAAACGCGATTTGAATTCGTTTTGTATGCCCTATGTTAATCATAATAACATTTAAAGCATTGGTTATCCAACGCCACGATTGTCGATAGTTTCTGGAAATAAAGACCTACCTCTTGGTTTGTCACCACCGGAAATCCATAATGATAATTCTTGTGCTTCAGTGGTTTCTGGACCTTTGCACGTTGTTTGAGAAAATCTCGATGTCGATCCAGTCGATCGACATGGTATTGATTGGCCAACTCGACGACCCGCCGGAATGTTTGATGTATGGCTGGCAACAACGTCGGCTCTTTTTCAATGCCCATGCTGTTTCGACAGAGCGCTGCTGCGGCAGCCTGGGTGGTTCCGGTACCTGCAAATGGATCCAATATCGTATCTTGTTGAACCGAATACATGCAGACGAGGCGATAGGCAAGTTCAAATGGAAATGCGCCGCTTCTTTTTCTGGCACGATTCGGATTCATGTTTTGCCTGGCGCCTTTCAGATCCATCCAAATATCCGAAAAAAAAAGATTCCGTTCCTCCCAAAATATGGCACTCTGCCGGCGCAATTGTTTTTCTGAATCATGCTTGAAAACCCGTTTGGATTCTTTGCGGACAATCAAAATATACTCGTGCTCCAGGGTTACATAAGCCCCGGCCGGCAGCATCCCGGATCCCATGAATTTGGTGGGAGCATTGGTCTGTTTGCGCCATAAAATATCTGGCAAGACTTGGAAACCAAGGACCATTAAATGATGTAAAATACGGGCATGGTTGGGATACAGTTGAAACTTATCCCCCAGTTTCCGGGTGGCATCACCAATATTGATACAGGCAAATCCACCCGTCT
>CAZLTD010000185.1:0-7005 GCA_964562385.1 uncultured Desulfobacula sp. | reverse complement strand
AATCACCACCACCCGGCCCTTTTACACCAAGGCCTTTCGGCCAAAGGCACACCATTATTTCCAAAAACCCCCCCCCCCGTTATATTCTTAATGGTAGACGATATGACTTGCAGCGATAAATTATTATAATCAAAATTCGCAATAACATAAAGCTGTATTATGAGACAACTTATCTATGGGTCTATTTGGGGATGTGGGGATATGGGTATTGATATTGATGCCGGACGGGCTGCCGGTATGAAAACAGCCGGCGTATTAACAGGATTTGAAACCCAGGCACAGCTTCTGGCAAGACATCCTGATGTGGTTCTTTCATCCATAGAACATCTTCCCCAAATTTTAAAACTCAGCGAACCGCTACTCAGCTAACCGCTACCGTACCTGCCTTCTCAATATATTCGTCAAAGGTCATAAGCCGGTCCGCCACGCCGCTGGGCAGGATTTCAATAATCCGGTTGGCCAGTGTATTTGAAAATTCGCGGTCATGGGAGGTAAAAAGAATCACCTCAGAAAATCGCTGCAGGCTGTCATTTAAAGCGGTAATCGACTCCAGATCAAGGTGATTTGTCGGCTCGTCAAACATAAGAACATTTGCCCCTGACAGCATCATTCTGGAAAGCATGCATCTTACCTTCTCACCACCGGAGAGCATACTGATCTTTTTTGTGGCCTCATCCCCGGAAAAGAGCATTCTTCCCAGAAATGTCCGGGCAAAGCTTTCGCCTTCTTTTGGCGGAGCGAACTGCAGCAGCCAGTCAATCAGGGTGTTATCGCCATTGAAAAACCGGGCATGATCCTTGGGAAAATAGGAGTGGGCAATGGTCACCCCCCAGCGGAAACTCCCGCTGTCCGGTGCCATTTCACCGGCCAGTATCTTAAAAAGCGTGGTTTTGGCAAGACTTGTGCCTAAAAAGGCGATCCTGTCCCCGCTGTTCACGGTAAAACTGATATTGTTCAACACTTTTTCATTATCAATGGTTTTACAAAGCCCATCCACTTCCAGGATTACATTCCCACAGGAGCGTTCCGGTTTAAAGCTGATAAACGGGTACCGTCTTGATGAAACCGGCATGTCCTCAATGGTGAGTTTTTCCAATAACTTTTTTCTGGATGTGGCCTGTTTGGATTTCGAGGCATTGGAACTGAACCGCTGGATAAATGATTTTAATTCTTCGGCCCGTTCATTTGCTTTTTTATTTTGCGCCTGTTTCTGTTTTAGGGTCAACTGGCTTGCCTGGTACCAGAAATCATAATTACCGGCATAAACACTGATCTTTCCAAAATCAATGTCAGCGGTGTGGGTGCAAACCTGATTCATAAAGTGCCGGTCATGGGAAACAACGATCACGGTATTTTTGAATCGATATAAAAATTGCTCCAGCCATTGAATGGACTTGATGTCCAGGTTATTGGTGGGCTCATCCAGCAGCAGGACATCCGGATTCCCGAACAATGCCTGGGCTAAAAGGACGCGCACCTTTTCACCCCCTTCAAGCTCTTTCATCTTTTTGGGGTGCAGTGTCTGTGGGATATCAAGATTGGTGAGGAGCACCGCCGCGTCAGAATGGGCTTCATATCCGTTCATCTCTGCGAACTCAATTTCAAGCTCTCCGGAACGGATACCGTCGGCTTCGGAAAAATCAGGTTTTGCATAGAGGGCATCCCTAAGATGCATGGTGTCATACAGCTTTTGATGCCCCATGATGACGGCGTCTAAGACGCTTGTTTCATCAAATGCAAAATGGTCCTGCCGCAAAACGGCAATTCTTTCGTTACGCCCGGTGGAGACATGGCCTGAATCAGATTCCATATCACCGGCAAGAATCCTTAAAAATGTGGATTTTCCCGCTCCGTTGGCACCGATCAATCCATAGCAGTTGCCTTTTGCAAATTTAATATTAACATCTTTAAATAAAACTCTTTTGCCATAGGCCAGACAGATGTCGGTTGCATTGATCATCTTTAATTAAAATCCTTAAACGTAGATGGGATTCCCAAAAAATTTCACAGCGTAAGGATTCACTCAATAATTAACACCCAATTTTGCGAGTTGAGTGGGCCCTAAGAAAGCCGTCGGGCTTCTCCTTAACCAAAAGAGCGGGAAAAAAGATCTTCAATCGCTTTTTTACCGGCCGGTGAAAGATTTCTGGTACCGGTGCCGCAAAAGGTCTTATGAGAAATGGTCGGTGCATTTTCAACCCATTCATTGTCTTTGAATGCATACCACTTGTCTGTTCCCTGATCAAAAACATGGACCGGCCGGTTAAAGAACTTGGCCAGTTCCACGCCCCAGCCGGTTCCGCCTTTAACGGTTTTATCCGGCTGAATCCAACCCACGGCAATGACCTGATATCCTCTGTTGACCATATGGAAAATCAGCTGGAAAACTTTTCGAATCTTGTTGCCCCTGGCATATCTTCTGCCCATTCTTTCCGACACAATGGCCATACTGACGTTGCCTTTTTCAAGTTCTTCATCGCTGAGCAGGGTAATATTTTCATCCCGGGCACAGACATGGCCCTCAAATGAAAAATTGGTTTCCTGGATTCCGTATTTTTGTGCGCACTTTCCAAAGGTTTCTTCGGCACCTTTCAAAGCGCCGCTGTATAAATGAAATTCGTTCATCTCTATTTTTGCTCCTGTTTAAAATCATATCAGTGTCCGGCTGATATCTTTTATTTATGGTAATGATGATTGAAACCGTGCCCGACTGAAAAACACGCAAGAATAGGGGTTGCCATACAATAATGCTCCATGACCTGTGCGGGGAATCTTATGTCTGATGGGCGTATTTTATTCTCAGTCCGGGTTCGGTTCTGCTTTTCGAACAAGGGCGATATATTAAAGGAACAAAAAATATTTTTCAAGTCTTTTTTGGGATCACATACATTTAATTTGTCAATGATGCATGACATAACCCTGGTTTTGCAAAAACCAAAAAGGTTCCAGACCCAAGGCATTCAGGGCTGAAGCTGTAGTGCGCTACCGCGAAGACCTGATAACGCAGGAGATGGGATTTTTTTGGCTTTTGCAACCTGGGTTAATCAACTGCACCGGTTAACAGACATGGCAGTGCCATGGCTTTTTGCAGTTCATCACCGGACGCATTCCCCCCGCTCATCTGGATTGCCACTTTTTTGTCTTTTAACCGGCTCCGGATCTTTATGGCGGCCCGCAGACATGCCGAACCCGCCCCTTCGGCAAGGTTTCGGGTATGGTGGGCGGCAAGCGCGATCCCCTGATATAACTCCTCTTCGGTCAGCCGCACAAAATCACTGAGCCCATCTTTATAGAGCGCAAAAGGCACCTCATACGCCATGCCTGTGGCAACACCGCCGGCAAAGGTGGTATTGGGGGCCGTGACCATTTTTTTGCATTTCCAGGACTGGTAGGCCGCGTCAGCAGATTTTGCCTGCACCGCAATGATTTCAATCTGCGGCCGGATCTGCCTGATCACTGTGATGGCTGCAGCAGCCTCGCTGCCGGCACCGATGGGAATGATCAGGGTATCCAGATCCGGAACCTTCTCTAAAATTTCAAGGAACTCGGTGGCCACACCATTAACCAGGTGGGCTTCATTGGCCGGGTGGACAAAATAGAGCCCTTTCTCTTCAACGATCTGGGCCACTTTTTTCCCGGCTTCCTCAAAATCCTTCCCATGTTCAATCAACTGGGCACCGGCATCCCGAATGCTTTGCACTTTCAACGGGTTTGAATTCTCCGGCACCACCACCACGGCGTTTAAATCAAACATTGTGGCGCTGGTTGCCACAGAGGTGCCGTGATTCCCTGTTGAATAGGTAATCACCCCTTTTACCCCCCCGGCTTTTAAGCTGATGCATCAGATTGATGCCACCGCGTATTTTAAATGTCCCGGTGGGGTTGTGATTTTCATGCTTGATAAAAACTTGTGCACCCACAAGGCGGTTCAGGCCCGGGTATTGACGAAAAGGTGTTGGTGTTAAAAAATTTCTTAATATCTCCCGTGCCCCCAGGGCATTTGATAACGATATCGTCTCTTTGCTGTCATTCATGATCCTCTCCTGTAATCTCTGTTTAACTTATTTTTTTGATTTCAGCATACGACAGATTAAAGAGCCAAAACAGATACAGTTTTTTGAAAAAAAAGCCATAACAGAGACCTTCGAAAAACGGGTTCTTCTTGACCTTGACACATAATCATGATCATAATCGCGAAAGCAAAAATCATACTTCAAAGCAGGCTCTTTTTTTATTCTCTTATGGAGGCAAACAATGACGGATAACTATACCAGGATCGTTAAAAACAACCTTGATCAGCTTTATCAGAACCTGCCCGAGGACCTGGCAGACAATCTTCCGGGTGACAGGACAGATGACCGGTTCATTTTTGACGCCTTTGGTGAAAAATGCACAATTGAACCGGACAAAATAACACTGGGTAACGAGATGCAAAACCCGGTGTTCGGCATCCTTATCTCTCTTTATGCCCTGAACGCCAGGCCTGATGACTGTATCACCGAGCCCTTCAAGGCATTTAAAGAGTTTCCCGACAGCCTGCCCTATGCCGGGGCTTTTATCAGCCATACCGAACAGATACTGGTTCCCCATGTGGCTGACATTAAAAAAGAGGCAGAGAAAATCATGGCGGCACTTAACGGAAAAGCCGCCCCTGAAGGCACAGCCGGAGATTTTTCATTTATACTCTATCCGCTGCCCAAAATTGCCCTTTGCTATATTTTTTACGAGGCAGACGATGATTTTCCGGCTTCCGCCACCTGCCTTTTTTCCAGCAATGCAAGGCTTTTCCTCCCGGTGGACGGCCTGGCCGATGTGGGGGAATACTGCTCAAAAACAATCTTAAACCTGGTTGGACATTAAGGAGGACCAAATTTGGCCACCAACGAACCCATTACAAGTGAAATTTTCCAGGTCGGCGGCGGCCATTTAAGCGACCCGCAGGATGCTGCGGTTTACCTGATTACCATTAATTCCCATGCCGCTGTGATCGACGCCGGATGCGGAGCTTCTGTGGACCGGATACTAGACAACATTCAATCCTGCGGTGTTGAACCTTCCGGGATCGACTACCTGATGCTCACCCACTGCCATTTTGACCATACCGGCGGCGCCGACCAATTCCGGAACAGAACCGGGTGTAGGATGATTGCCCATGAAAAAGATGCCGTTTACCTTGAAACAGGCGACGACCGGGTGACGGCGGCCTCCTGGTATGGGACAAGTTTACCAGGCTTTGGTGTGGACCTGAAACTTAAAAACAGCTCTGAAACCATCGATCTTGGGGGGCGTAAAATCACCGCCCTTCATCTACCGGGGCATTCCCCGGGATCTGTCGTCTATTTGATGGAATCGGACGGACAGAGGGTATTGTTCGGCCAGGATGTCCACGGACCCCTGGACGCCTCTTTGAAATCGGACAGATCCGACTATCAAAATTCCCTGCAGAAAATGGTGGCACTTAAAGCCGACATCCTGTGTGAGGGCCATTTTGGTGTTTATAAAGGACGGGATCAGGTAAGACAATTTATCAGTAGTTACCTTGATGGATAGCAGCCCAGGCATTTTTTTAATAACGGCACAATTCTTGACGCCTGTCACCGGTTTTGTGTAAAAAAGTTTCATGCACCTTCATCCATTTAAAGTTCATTTCAATGATATCATCCTTAGCGGGGACACATACCGCAACAGGTGCCGGACCCTGGTACTCCACGGAGCCGGGCAGTCATCAAGATCGCGGTTTTCAAATTTCCGGGAACAACTCAATAGCCGCAACATCCCTTCGGCAGCCTTTGATTTTGTCGGCCACGGTGACACCGGCGGACAGATAACAGACACCAGTTTAAAGACGCGGACCCACCAGGCCCAAGCCGTTATCGGCCAGGTATGCCGTGAACCGCTCACCCTGATCGGCGCCAGTATGAGCGCCTACACAGCGATAAAACTGACCCGGAAATTTGCGGTCAAAAATCTGATCCTGCTGGTGCCGGCCGTGTACACGTACAACGCATACAACGTCAATTTCGGCCCCCAATTTTCCGCTCTTATCCGCAGGCCCAATTCATGGCAGAACTCCGATGCCTTTGCGATTTTAAAGGAATTTACAGGGAACCTTCTGGTGATCACGGCCCAGCATGACCGGGTTATCCCCAAAGGCGTTATTGGCAAACTCCATGCCGCCGGCTGTCATTTAAAGACAAATATCCTTTACACTGTACCCGGTGCGGAGCATCTGTCTGTTTTTTCCGACCCTGATGAGGTCAATAAAATAATGAATTTAATAAGATCAATCTGCACCGGCTGAATACTGATCTTTTGCTCTGTCAAAAAATTTTGATTCCAAAAAAAGAGGGGCTTTACATTCCCAGGCCGAGAATGATTGTTTTCCATAATCTTGAATTTGAAAAACAGCTTGGGAAAACATGCATCGCAGGTTCATCGATTGTTGTAGGGGCACCCCTTGTGGGTGTCCGCGTTTGATTTTGCACGGATGTTTCTTTATGCGGGAAAAATGAAAGTTAAAACCCCATAATATAACAGCCGAGGTTGCATAACCCCGGGCACAAGCCCCCCCTACACCAACATATCGCAACATCCGGGTTGTTAGGAGCAATTGAAAATTAAGAGTGGATAATTGAGAATTATGGAAAGGGGCCATTTTCTATAACCGAGAGGCTATTTTAAAAGAACCCCAAAGTAATAACACCCTGCTGACAAAACCTGAAACGGTCAGGCTCGGGGATCAGGTGGGTGTTGAGGCGGCGTTAAACAGCCGCGGCCGCAGGACGCGATAAGCGGCTGTTTCCGCTTCCTTACGGACAGGACGTCCGGAAGGATTAAGCTGAAATACACGCCTGATTTCCGGGCCGGGTTGATAAAAGCAATTAATAATGGAGAATTGAGAATTAAAAATTATGGAAAGCCGCAGCAATATCAGGCCTTCAGAGGTCCTTGCTACTGGGCGATCCTCAATGTGCAGGTTCCTTTTGACTGGTTGTTCCCCTCATT
>CAZLTD010000184.1:0-7251 GCA_964562385.1 uncultured Desulfobacula sp. | reverse complement strand
TGATATGAAAACGGATTATACTATAAATGCTGAGAATTATTAAGAGCCATATTTAATTATTATTCTTAAGGAAAAATTTATGCTTAGAAAAACCGTCACATTATCCTGCTTGCTGATTCTCCCTTTGTTGATTCTGTTCTCATGCACCGCGAACAGCGGACGCCTGACAGAAAACCCATCGCTCATGGAACTGCACAGGAATCAAAATCCCCTGCCGGATTACAACTATTATTATGTTGGCAGAGCAAACCTACCCTATGCGGTCATTGGTCTTGATAAACGATACCAATTCAACACCAAAGGCTGGTTCAAAATCGAGAACAAGACTGACGTTTCTCAAAAAATTTCACGTCTTGACAACCGCCCCGGAATCGGGGTGTCTGATACTGTCTTTCCTGCTGACATTCAAGACAAACAAGGCACCCGGGTCGGCATTTGGTTTTCTTATTACAAGTCCACCGTGGTCACGATTGACCACGATGCCCGAACAATTGTTGTATTAAACCCCTATTCACCTAACGGAGATTTCGGGGATGGTTGAAACCCCAGAAAGCATCCATTCAGGCTCTGATACGCTGCGCATCATCCTGTACGACTTCAACCTTCTTTATTTTGAAATACTAAAATATTTCAATTAATAACAAACTAACAAGGAGAAACCATGTCCAAAGCCAGACCTTACCTTTTCACACTTACAAATTCTTCCATACCTGCATTTGCAGTACTACTGATTTTGACCCTGTTAAGCTACGGCTGTGTTTCATCCAACACGCCCAAAACCATTTCCATCTTACCTGCTGCTCCGTTGTCACAAACCGGAGTTTCATCTTATCCATCCCTTGAAACAGTTTTTAACTCGGACAATGAAATTGTCTTGCTTGCGGTCTGGGACAATGCAAAGACTTCTGGAAATCACACCCTTAAATGGGAAATGGTGAACGGTAGCGGGGATATTATTTTCTTCCGCGAAAGAACTAATTTCACCATCCGGGAAGACTTATTTATCACCCAAACAGTTACACTGGAAAACGAAGTTAAAAAGAAATTGACCCAAGGCGAACTGACCGTCAATTTTTATCTTGATAATGTCTTGACCGCTTCAAAGAAAACCCAATATTCACCGGAAAAAATTGTGAACAAAAGCGGAAGAAAAATTGTTATTCTTCCCTTTAATGAAACAGACAGCCATCCCGAAGAGTGGAATGATGGAGCAAAAAGCTATTTTCAAAACACCTTTGCAAGTGCCCTTTATGGCGAAGTCAAACGAATTTTCCCGGATACCGTTCCCCATTATCTGTCGGAACAAAAGATTGGAAACACTGTAAAGACCGAATGTTTTGGAGATAAAGAATGCACAAATTTTCTACAGGACCAATTTGGTGACAGCATTTTCATTTATGGTGAATCAGCCATGCAGCACTTTGAAATCGGGGTCAGCGTACTGCGTTTCTACGTCTTCGATCCAAGAACAGGAGGAACCAAAATGTTCTCTGATACCTCCCCTTTTCTGGGTTCCTACTCTCTTATGATGCATGACCTGCTGGAAAACGTATTATACAAAAAGGAGTTTCTTGACTACCTTAAAAACTATAATGACATGTGATACCAATCGCAGACCATTTAATAGGAGCCAATTTATATAATGACGCATATCCCAAAACGATTTTCTCTGGTTCTTCTGATCAGTGTTGCTTTTCTTTTTTCATGTAAAACATCATCGATTGTGGATAGTGCCGTAAAAAAGCAGGGTGCGGCCATGTATACATTCAAGCAAAATGACTTTCAAAATGCTAAAAAATACTGCCAGGAGGCCAATGAATTATGGTTATCCGTAAAAAACGCGGACTACAGTTCAACACCGGACTGGGCCATTGGCAACTACATCAGTCGTTGTGAAGAGCTATTATCAAGGCTCCCGGATTCGAGTGCGATCGATTCAACCGTTTTCACACCGATTCGTATAACAAAAAACAGAATTTTTGTTGATGTGATGATCAACCAGACATCCCAGGCAACCCTGCTCCTGGATACCGGTGCCACCTGTTCTCTTCTCACACCGGAGTTTGCTGACAAACTGGGCATTCATCCTGAAGCTGAGGAGGAAAAACATACAGTGAAACTTCTTGGCAAAGAGCAGGTCAAAATGCCTTTTGTATCGCTTGAAGAAATCAAAATAGGAGAAGCTGCGGTGACCAATCTAAATGTGGGAATATACCCGGCATTCCCGGAGCAACCCCATATCCACGGTATTTTAGGGGCAGACTATTTAATGCATTACAAAATCACGATTGATCACGATACCGGAACACTTAAACTGGAGATGTGACATCCCATATGACAAATTTGATCGTTATGTCTCCAACATGCAGACTGAACCCTGCCCGTGAAAGCTACCATCGGTTTCACGGGCACCCCTAATTTTTTGAAAGCTGTTATTATTGAAATTCCAGGCTATCCCTTTAAAAAATCATCAGTCATATGAAAAACCGGTATCTCACTGATCTTGTGCCCCATGTCTGTGTGTCTGGTCTTATTTCTCCGTACTGACTTGAAAATTCCAGTTTCCAGCCTTATGTTGATTTTTACTAATTTTCAATCGTAGCAAAAGGTTCCGACTATCAGTACATAATAGACGAACAATAAAAAAGGAACACAGTGGGATTACAGGCTGCGTTTAAAACTTAATCAAGGGGGTCGGCTATGACAGCAATTGGACCCATTTCCGGATCTGCTTGAAAATTTAAATCTTTTTTAATACCATAACCCAAACTATCTGCATCACTATCAGAGGAATATGCAATGAATGAGGCAAAGCGTACTGACGACACGGCAAAAATTGTTCACATGGACAACCAGAGTGTAAAACGCAAACTTGCCGCCATTCTTTCTACGGATGTCAAAGACTACACCCGGCTCATGGCCAATGATGAAGTTGAAACCATCAATTCGATCAAAACCTGTCGAAAACTGATCTCCCAAAAGGTTATTGAACACCACGGCCGTGTTGTGGATTCACCGGGTGATAATATCCTGTCCGAATTTGCAAGTGTCACCAATGCAGTGGAGTGTGCCGTTGAAATTCAAGGAGAGCTTACCCGGTTCAATGAAGATTTGCCTGATAACCGTAAAATGAAATTTCGAATCGGCATTAACCTTGGCGATATTATAGAAGACAGTCAGCGGATCTACGGGGACGGTATCAACATTGCCGCCAGGCTGGAAGGTGTTGCTGACGGCGGGGGGATCTGTATTTCCGGCTCGGCCTACGACCAGGTGAAAAACCGCCTGGCGCTGGGGTATGAGTTCCTCGGGGATCAAAGCCTTAAAAACATACCAGACCCGGTGCCTGTTTACAGGGTTTTGACAGACCCCAAGGATGCCGGCAAGCTCAAGTATAAATGCATCAAGGACAGCCCGAAGCACAAAATCGGGAAACGGATTATCGGACTTTTGATCCTGCTGTTGATTATTGGCGGGGGCATTGCGTTAAAAAAGCACTCAAATTTAACACCGGCTGATCACCGGAAAATGTTCAAGCAGAAACTTATGAGCCTGAAAATACCGGATAAACCCTCCATTGCCGTACTGCCCTTTATGAACATGAGCGGCGACAAGGAGCAGGAATATTTTTCAGACGGGTTAACAGAAGACCTGATCACTGATCTTTCAAAAATTTCAGGCCTTTTTGTCATTTCCAGAAACTCAGCATTTGCCTATAAGGGCAAGAGTGTCAAAGTGGATGAGATCGGAAAAGAGTTAGGGGTAAAATATGTCCTGGAAGGCAGTGTCCGGAAAATTAGAAACCAGGTGCGGATCACAGCCCAGCTCATCGACACCATCAGTGGAGGCCATCTGTGGGCGGAAAGATACGACCGGGATATGAATGATATTTTTTCCCTGCAGGATGAAGTCCGGCAAAAAATCGTGGAGGCCATGGCTGTACAGATAACCAGTGATGATCAAAAAAGAATCATGCACCGGGGGACACAGGATCCTGAAGCATATGACATCTATCTAAAGGCCAAGGAATTTTGTGAAAAAAAAGAAGTTGAAGACCTGATTGAAGGCCGCCAGCTCCTTGAAAAGGTGATCTACCTGGATCCCAATTTTGCCAAAGCGTATTCACACATGGCCAAAACATATTTCAGCCAGTGGATTTTCGGGGAAAGCAAGGAACCTGCCATCCTTGAAAAGGTACTTGAATGGGGCAAAAAAGCCATTGCCGTCAACGCGGACGAACCTTCCGGGTACAGCCAGCTGGCCCATTACTATTTGTGGACCAAGCAACATGACACCGCCATTGAGGAAATTCAAAAGGCTCTTGACCTTGACCCGAATAATTCAGAATGGCTGGCCTCCTATGGAGAGCTTTTAACCTACGCTGGTGAGCCTGAAAAAGGCATTGATTATCTCAAAAAAGCCCTGCGCCTGGATCCCAAATATCCTGTCTGGTACCTGTACGGACTGGGACATGCTTATTATTTGACAGAAAATCATGACCAGGCCATTGCCACCTTTGAAAAGGCTGTTGAAAAAGATTCGGGATTCTGGCCGTCTCATCTGTTGATGGCCTTAAGTTATCATGCCAAGGGGATGGACAAAGAGGCAAAAGAGGCTGTAAAGAAAACATTGGACGTAAACCCAAATCTTGCTAATGAAAACTGGGAAAACATCATCCCTTACAAAGATCCCGAGGCAAAACAACTGATGGTGATACAATTAAAAGAAGTCGGGTTTTACAAATAAACCCGGCAAAACCCTTCCTGCCCGAACGATCCTGTCATGATGTTAAAAAACGGACAATAGCTTTATGCCCGCCACCCTGCTCTTGTGGCTTATAGCGGTGGTTTAAAATTGTATTACGCTACCCGTCAAACACCTCATCAGACTGGAGAATTAAAAAATCTTTTACTTTTTGAACAAACTGAGGCATGAACTCCTTCTTGTATTCATCAGGCTCCGTAGATTTCCCATCGTCTGGGGTTTTCATGCGTCTAAAAAAAAGACCAAGTCATTCAGGTAGTCCTCGCCTCAATTCACCTCAATTCGATTTGTCAAATTTCCTATTTCAGGCGACCAATAACAAAAGAAGTCAACGCCAATTTGGACATGAGCCATAGCCCACAATGATAGACAGAATGCCCACCCTTTTCCTAGGTTAAAAAAACATATAAACAAGAAATATTACACAAATAATTTTGAATACATATTGTCACCTTTGGATTGTAAGTATCCCTAAGAACTAAAGAGAGAAGTCAATGGGTATGATAGCAAGGCTTTGGTAGCAGAAAGATAGGCAAAAACATCGTTTCAATAGAACAGAACATACTGTAAAAGTGTAATTTTTTTTGTCCCACATGATTAGCATTTACTTTATTATGAATTAGATAGAACAAAAATTTGCTTTCGTTTTATAGTTTTCTAACTTTATTATCTTTGGTGGGATAAATATTCGTGTTCCCGGGCCACCATTTTGTCCCGGATACTTATCAAGTGGCTGCGCATCAGCGTGATGGCTTTCATTTCATCTTTGTCAGCAATGGCTTGTGCGATTTCTCCATGCGACGTTTCATCATGTATATCCAATGCGCTAGGGGTGATAACACTCAAAAATCGATCCACAAAATCCAAGGAACTGTCTGTAAACAACGAATAGAAAGCGTTACCGCTGATCATTCCGAGCTGGTGATGAAATTCCATATTCAAGTCTTTTCTTTTTTCAGCGTCCGTTTCTGTCCTGGCCTGGTCAGCCAGTTTATGTAACATCTTAATTTGGTCATTGTTAATTTTCTTTAAAACCAAACGAATGATCTCCGGTTCAATGTGCAACCTTGCCGCAAACAACTGCTCCACAGTCATTCTTCGCAGCCTTACCATGTCGCTGAACTGTTCACCAAAATTCATTTTATCAAGCTGGCATACAAATGGACCGCCTTTGGGGCCGCGACGGATTTCAATTAAACCAGAAGATTTGAGTTCTTTGAGTGCCTCCCGGATAACGACACGACTGACACCAAATTGGGATGCCATCTGGTTTTCACTGGGCAATGAGTCTCCTGGTCCATAATTCTGATTTAAAATGGACTCCTTTATATTGACAGCAACCTCCTCGCTTAAGTTAACCGATCTTTTAATTTGGGAGAATCCCATTATTTGCTCCTTGAGTGTCAAACAGACTTATAGTTTAATATTTTTAATGTATAATGTATTATTATTAGACTGAACAATTCGCAATGTCAAGGTAATAATACTATAGGATCCCTGGCTTAAATACATAGTTTTCTGTAATTTTATATGTGAAATAAAAACCTTTGAAACATAATTAATACAGCCTGACCTAAATATCTTGAGCGATATCCAATAATGTTTTTCGTATTGGTTACGAAGAATTTTGAAAAAGATCTTGACCTTAAGATATGTCATATGTAATACATATAATATTATAATACCAAATAGATCAAAAGTAGAGGTGTTAAAATGACAAATCAGATCTTCACAGCCACAGGATGTTCTCGATGCAGTATTACCAAGCGTTCTATGGCAGACAATGCCATAGAATATGAAGAGTATGACATAAAAGCTGAAGGCAAGCAGACATTTGCTAAATTTTACCGGGCCAATCGTTCCAAAATCTTTCGGAGCTCGGATGGGGTGGAATTTCCTGTTTTCACTGATGGACAAAACATTCGGCAAGGGGTTGGGGTTATAGTTTCCTACCTGATGGCCCAAGGTAGACTTGACGGGTTTTTCAGCACCGGCACCCTTCACGGTCAATGGCTGGACGGCATTGATATTTCCGGGGGAGATCCTGAGCACAGTGAAGACTTGATCCGTGTATTGGCCTTTTTAAAAGAGAACGGACTGAAACTTCAGATGACGACCGACGGTCGCAATGCAAAAGTTTTTGAAGCCATTGTTGATAAAGGATTTTGTGACCGGGCCATTATGGAAGTGAGAGGCCCATTTGACCTCTACAAAAATCTGAGCGGCCATCCGATTGATGAATCAGAATTAAAGCACAGTGTAAAAATGGCGTCTAAATGCCCTGAATATCAATTTTTCACCACCATCTGTCCATTTTTCGGCGATGAAGGTGTACGGTATCTTACCCCGGAAGAAGCCTCAGGAGCTGCCAGGCTGATCAACGACGCCACTGGTTCTAAAAAACATCTGTATAAAATAAGCCGATTTGATCATGCTGCGATAGAAGATGAATCCCTGAAAAGCATAGACCCGCTGCCGGACACAGCC
>CAZLTD010000183.1:0-7321 GCA_964562385.1 uncultured Desulfobacula sp. | reverse complement strand
ATTCGACGCTGATTTTATTATGTAGGGGTCATTATTGCACGCTGATCAACAGACAGGGGAACGGAATCAAGGACCAGTATTGCTCATAGTCCAAAAACCATAGAACATAAAATCAACAATTATAAAGTATTATTTAAAACTGGAGCATATAAGCATTATAATAAATTAGTACCAACTCCGCTGAACGGCTTCAGGTTACTTTTTTTAACAAATACGACCGTCCGAATGAACGCCATCTGTCAACTCGTCCGCAATATGCCTCCGTCGGATTTTATATGGATAACAGAGCAAAATAAAATGTTCAAAAAGGGCCTTGGTGCCGAAATCTGGTGGCGTGGAGGAAAAAGTGATAACAGACCAGAATCTATTCTTAGCAAAAAGTTCGCGTTCGTTTCACCTATCGTTGTCAAAAAATAATATTTCTTAACAATACATCTTCTGTCCCAATTTTGGACGAATCCTACTCAAATCGTAATTTCTTTTTGAAAAAATATTCCGGCTAAAAGTTGTTTTTTTACCACTCAAACTTTCTACCGTTTTTTTTCGGAGAGAAACTTTATCTATAACAGAATCAAGAAAGGAGAAAAACCACATGGATTTAAACAAAGTTATGTTAATTGGACGTCTTGGCCAAAGCCCCGAAATGACAAAAATCGAGAATAGCGGAACAATAATTACAAAATTCTCCCTTGCTACAAATTTTTCCCCGAATAAAGATAAAAAAAATAACTGAATGGCACAATATTGTTGCGTTTGGTAAACTTGGTGAAATTTGTAATGCTTTTTTGACGAAAGGTAAACTCGTATATGTTGAAGGCAGAATCAGTACAAATTCCTGGAAAGGTAATGATGATATAAAGAGATATAAAACCAGTATCATTATCAACAACATGATTATGCTTGATTCCAAAAGTGAGGATAACGAAGGCGAAATCCCGTTTTAATCTCTCTTTTTAAAAATAGACAAATCCATCTTTATTAATTTCGATTGAAATGGATGGATTTTTATTCTTATATAGAAGAAAGCACTATCGATTGAAGTTATCGCCAATATTGAGAGTTTTACTCGCGATTGTATATGATTGAACGCTTCAGTTTTTCATTTTTTTTCTCAGTTTATTCAAAAACAATCTTTTTTTAACCATAATTCGAAAATTTATAAAAAGCCTTTATTATAAGTCGTTTCAACTGTTTTGCCTGTTATCCCGGGTCGTCGGCGTGAGAGACCCTCGCAACAAGAGATTTAGTTAAGAATGTAATTCCAGAAATGTCCAGACTATTCATCACACTTCCCCGAAAAATCAAATCAATGAAAAAATGTAAAAATCTAACCAATTCTAAAACGGTAATTGAAATAACAATTTTCCGATAGCAATTCAGGGAGCAGACAAAAGACCATCTGTTTCAAGTCAATATTGCTTTTGTGCAGAATATTCCAGATGCATCAAGGGACCGGAGGGGGACCGGAAGATTTTTGGTCTCAATGCCGATGCCAAACTTTTTCAACTTTAGCGCTTTAGCATACAATGAAAAAATGTTGTTGCGAATGGTGGTGCCCATACTGTATCTTGTGGTATGTAAAAGTTACAATTATCATTACTGGTGAAAGAAGTGCTCGGTAAATTGGGGAATTTGACTAGTCACTATAGATACCATAAATACTCATGAGCAAATCAGACTTAATTATAAGAAATTTTTGCCTGATTATATTTTTTAATGTAATATGGATTATAAACCATCTCAAAAATCGGGACAAAGGATATTTTTGAGATGGTTTGTATCAAACGTTCAAGAGACAAAACAATGATCTTAAAAGGCAACAGCAGGATTCACATCATCGGCGGAGGCCCTGCTGGATCTTTTTTTGCCATCCACCTGCTCAATGAAGCGAAAAAAGCCGACAGAAATCTTGGGGTCACCATTATTGACAAGCGGATTGTAAATGAATCCGATTCGCTTTTATGGAAACTCAAGGGATGTAATTATTGTGCCGGCGTCATCTCCCCTCAATTATACAAGGCATTGATGGATTATCAGATCCAGCTGCCTGAAGAAATCATTTGTGAGGCGTTCACTCATATATGGATACATGGGCACTGGAAAAACTTTCCTCTCAAAGTTCCGTCAGATCAAACTCTGTGCTCAGTTTTCAGAGGCAGTCTGCCACCGGATCGCAGACCTGTCGTGCAGGGATTGGATGCATTCCTTTTAAAACAGGCGGTTGATGCAGGTGCATCCTTAATGCCGGGTACCGTAGAGACCATACAATACACCGACTCCCGCAGACCACGACTGAGTGTCAAAGCATCATCAGGCAAGTCTGTAACGGTTGACTCCGATTTTGTATGTATGTCAACCGGTGTCAATTTCTTCAAGGGCAAAATTTTTGATAAAAATCGATTTTTGGATTCATATATGAAAATCAATCCATCTTTTAAACCACCCAGGACTCGGCCCACACTGGTGGTGGAGCTGAAACCCGGAAAAACGTACCTGAAAAAATATATGGACAAAGAATTGTATCTCATTGTATCCGGTTCAAAGGATTTGCATCTCGAGCATGTCGCCCTTGTTCCAAAAGGGGATTATTTGACCATCGCCCTTGTGGGAAAAAGCATTGACACAGCCTCTTTTCCTGAAGACGCAAGCCGGATCATCAATGCGTTTTTATCTCTTTTCCATGTTCAAACCATTCTGCCCCATATCAATCTGGATAATACGCCCATTTCATGCATGTGTAATCCCTTTATGGCGGTGGGTTTTTCAAATTCCCCGGTTGAAGATCGGATCGCCGTGATCGGGGATGCCCTTGGCGCCAGGCTTTACCGGGATGGACTCTATTCTGCCTTTATCAGTGCGAAAACTGTTGCAAAAGCCGTGATTTATACCGGCGTGGATAAAGTCAGCCTGACCCGGACTAATCATGGGATGATGACTTGGCTTAAAACAGACAACCAGTATTGCCGGATCGTTTTTGGTCTGATTCAAACCATTTTAAAATCAGGCCTGCTCAGCAGAATATTTTATCAAACTTTTGCAAGTGAGATGAAATTTCGCAAAAAAGAGACCTGGCCGTTGGGTCAGATTCTCTGGAAGATCGGCAGCGGGTCTGCCGGTTATGTTGATGTCTTTAAAAGCCTGTTCAGTTTCCCGGTGTTTCGCTCTTTTATGATCGGGGGATTCAAGACATTTAGAAACATTTTAACAGAATTGTTTTTCGGGTTAGCCTGGGGGCCGTACGGCAGATATCCCACTGTAATTTTAAAGGACAAAAGAGCCGTAATTAAACAATCGATCCAGGCATCTTTGGGGATAACACTGGATGATGCCCCCCAGATGGAACGGATGTATGCCATCAAGATCCGGGCGTCATCCAAAGCCATATTTGAAGAATTAGGCAAATTCGGTGAAAAGAACGCCCAATTTCTCAGACTCAGGTTTGTGGATGTTAAACGAACACAAGGCACCTGCAACCAGGTGGGGTCGATTGTCCGGTATGACCCAAAAATACTGCCCATTTCCATGGACATCCGCCTGATCCGGTGTATTCCAAATCAAACACTATTATATGAGCCAGAAGAGCTGTTTGCAAAAAACGGCATCCTCCTTTTTGATATCAGTCCCACAAAAGACGGGAATAACAGGCTGGTGATCTATACGGCCTTTGATTATAAAAAAGGAAACACTATTTTTGAAAAATTTATGTTTAAACTATTGAGAAAACTATTCCCGGATTATGCCCATGATGTGGTGTGGAACCACGCGGTCTGCAGTATCAAAGCCCAGGCCGAGCACACCGCAGGGTTAATCAATCAAAAAAAGCGTCTGATCGGTTAGATGGCGCAGCACGCCGGAGGAGACACTGCCTAAAAGCCATCTCTTGATTTGTGCAGTACCGCGTTTTCCCATGATAATCGTCCCGTAATTTTCAGTTCTGATGAGATCAACAAGGGTTGAAACCACGTCTGATCTTGATGCAACCACTTTTAATGGAATATCTTCATCAACATCAGCAATCTGCTTGAATTTTTCCCATTGTTGTTCAGGCCTTTCCCCGGAACCCTGCTGTCCAGTAACCACATGGACAAAACTGATATTAAAATGTTTCTTTCCCATTAAGGTCTGGTGCAGATATTTTAATACCAATAAGAAAGCAGAAGAAAAATCCACTGGCACGATAACCCGGTGCAGGTTCGGATTAAACCCAAGCATGGCCGTCACCCTGCCTTGCTGTTTGTAGAGCAGCCGCGCACGCCAGGCTTCTTTCCGGTTTGAAGTAATAAACACCCTTCCGTGCCCGTCATTAGCGATGATATCCAACAGGATATTTTCCCAGTTCTGCACATGTTCCCTGATAACATGGTGCTTGGGCGCACCGGTAAAACCGAGCGGATCAATTTTAAATCGTATCCATCCGATAAATGCCTTATACGCAGCGTTAAACGCTTCATCCTCCACAACGTTTTTCAGGATTAAAATGCTTGGATATAATTGCTCTTCTTTTTCAGGATCCAACAGCTGCCAGCAGTTTTTAAAGGTTTGGATATCCTCAATGTCAGATATCACCCATAAAATTTTGAAGCTACGTGTCAGCAACTGATGTTCAAGTTGGGTTCTTTTACGCAATAATTCGGGCCAGCGGATGCAGCAGAATCCTTTTTCCAGTATCACCCGTTTCAGGCACCAATTACAGTTTAAACAGGTGATTATTTTTTTTATATTCCTGCATTTTTCCACCCAAAGCAGGTCCGCTCTCAAGGGTCTGCCAAGCCCGATCAGATCGGCAACCCCGTCTTGTAACATTTTGTCTGCCAGATCAGGGGTGGTAATCCTTCCAGACAATATGGTCGGGATATCCAAAGCTTTACTGAGTTCGGCCATCGCACTATCAAGGTATGTTTTTCTTGCCATTTTTTTTATAATCTCAGGCGAAAAAATAGAATTGTACGTCCCTGCTGAGGCAGATAAGTATGAAAGCCCTTCTTTTTCCAAAAGGCGTGCAAACGCCAATGCTTCGGGCAGTTCAATCCCGCTGGGCACCCATTCTTTGAGAAGAAGCCTGAATCCTACTGGGAAATTTTTAGGAAGCCGTTTTTTTACTGCCTGGATGACACGCAGGGGAAATTGGGTCCGCCTTTTAAAATCCGGGCCGTACTCCTTTTTAATTTGATTGGTAAACCCGGACAGATACTGGCATAACAGATAACCGTTTGCCCCATGGAGTTCAACCATGTCAAACCCGGCCTTATATGCCCTTAAAGCAGACGATGCAAAACCCTCAATAACCCGCTTCCGGTCCTGCTCGGTCATGGCCCTACGCCAAGCTTTTACTTGATTGAAAAAATAGCGGGTGAGATTAAACCGTTTTTCAAAGGGAAAAAACTCTATAAAGCCTTTTATGGATTCCACATTAAACTTCAGGTTCGCGGTGGTGATGGGTGAAGGCAAAAGCGGGTGATCGCTTTTGGCAAACCGCCCGGCGTGATTCAATTGAAGGCAGGCAATGCCCCCGTGTTGTTTAATGGCTTTTGCCAGCCGGGTCAGCCCTGGGATAAATTCATCCCTGTCCGCTCTCAGGTTGAACCGGGAAACAACCCCGTCCTTGGAAATAGCGGCATTTGCAACAATGACCATGCCCACGCCGGATTTTGCCAGCCGGGTATACCATTTGACCATCAACGAGCTGACATGGCCGTCAGGATATGCGAATCCGGTATGCACAGGCAGTGCAACGAGCCGGTTTTTAGTTGTATATCCGCTGAATTTTAAAGAACTGAAAAGGAAGGGATAACCGGTATTTTGTGGTATTTCTTCTCGTTTCATAATGAATTTTGTTCTTTATCATTTTTATTTAAGAGTTTATCATAGATTAAATACTTTTCAAAACATTGAGCCCGACTCTTTTCCGGAAATCAACTTCCAGCTGGCATTGTTTGCCTTTTTATTTTGGAGGTCCTTATGAGAAATACCATCCTTATCACCGGTGCAACTGGATATCTGGGCTCTGCGCTCTGTGTCGGCCTTTGTCACGATCACAATATTATCGGGTTGTCTTTAATGCCTCCCTCAAAAAGGCTGGTATCGGCTGCACCTTCTGTTCAATGGGAAAAAGGCGATGTGGTTGAACCGGGTTGTCTTAACTGCATCTTCAAGGCAAGTGCATCACAGGGAAATCCCATTGACTATATCATCCATTTTGCTGCGTACATGGATTACGGCGAAAAATGGCATGATGAATACAGTAATACCAATGTGATCGGCACCCGGAACATGATTGATGTCGCTTATGAAGCAGGGGTGAAACGGCTCCTTTTTGCCGGAAGCATTGCTGCTTTGGAACCGCTTCACTCGGGGGGCGTATTAACCGAAAAATCCTTTGTCTATGGAAATATTGCCTATTCCAAAAGCAAAGCCATGGGTGAACAACTGCTTTCCCACAACTCAAACCGGGTGCGGGTTGTCATATTGCGGCTGGGCGGCGTGTTTACCGACTGGTGTGAACTGCCCCCCTTATTCAGTGTAATGAATCATTGGAGTAAACCGGTTGTGGGAAGAATGTTGCCTGGCCTGGGCAATTCCGGGTTCCCCTATATTCACCGCAAGGATGTGGTTAAAATTGTCAGGAGAATCATCGATATGGATGACCTCCTGGACCGGTTTGAAATATTATTTGCATCTCCATCCGGCTGTACCCTTCACAAGGATTTATTCTCTGTCATTCGACGAGAATGTGGTCCGGGTTTTTCCACCACCCCGGTGAATATCCCCCCGCTTTTTGCAAAAATCATACTGCATGCAAAATATATCACCAACACACTGATCAGAAAAAAAACTTATGAGCGGGCGTGGATGATTAAATATATCGACCGTCCGCTCAGGGTTGACACCACCTATACGAAAAACAAGCTGAACTTGTCGCCCACCAAAGGTCTTGATATCCTTACTCACCTGTCGGTTCTGATGCGTAATTTTCGCCGTCACCACCAAAAATGGCTGACACGCAATATTAACCGGAATGACCAGAAATACGACTACTATCCGGATTAAACCACATACAATTTTTCTTTAGCGTACAGGAGACATCTCAAAAGATTATTTTGAGATGCCTTATAGTAAATTCTGAGATAGGGAAAAGGTGAGTATTCTGTCTATATACAGTCGCTGTGACGATTTATTTAAAAGCGTTGACTGGCATTTTCATTACGCTCCACAATACAAATAATATTTTGGCGTTAAAACTGGCATCTGTTGAAAATTTTTCTAACCAGTTTGATTATTTTTTAACATTGTCAGGTTTTGTTGAACATTGTCAGAAATTTTT
>CAZLTD010000182.1:0-7481 GCA_964562385.1 uncultured Desulfobacula sp. | reverse complement strand
ATGTTGAATCCGTGTGCAGGCATGTTGAAAAAAATCAAGTATTCCGGTTTTACCGGTGCATTCCGAAGGGTTCAAAGGGACCAAAAAAGATGGGTATAAGGCTGCCTGTGATGCCTTGTTTAATCTGATTCACCGGAATCAGGCTGAAACGAAGATTCCCTTTAGCATTAATATATTGGGAGAGTTCAATATCGGTGGCGAAACGTGGATAATCAAAAAATATTACCAAAAAATGGGTATCAATGTCGTGTCTGTGATGACCGGGGACGGTCGGGTTGATGATGTGAAAATGGCTCAACGTGCCAATCTGAATGTGGTCCAGTGTTCGGGATCCATGACCCATCTTGCCCGGAAAATGGAAACGGAATACGGTATTCCGTATATCCGGGTGTCCTACTTTGGCATTGAAGACACTTCTGATGCCCTGTATCGGGTTGCCGAGTTTTTTAAACAGAATCCAGTGATACTAAAACAGACCCGGGAACTGGTTCAAAAAGAGGTTGCGGCTGTTGTTCCGGAGCTTTCAGGTTTAAAAAAAGACCTTATTGGGAAAAAAGCAGCCATTTATGTCGGAGGCGCGTTCAAGGCCTTTTCTCTGATCAAGGCATTAAAGCACCTGGGGATGGACGTGGTCCTGGTGGGATCTCAGACAGGGACCCCGGAAGATTACCAGATTCTTGGGGATATGTGTGATGATGGAACCATCATCCTGGATGATGCAAATCCCCTTGAACTGGCCAAATATATTGTGGAAAAAGATGCAGATCTGTTCATTGGCGGTGTAAAAGAGCGTCCCATTGCTTACAAGCTGGGTATTGGATTCTGTGACCACAACCATGAGCGCAAGATCCCGCTGGCCGGGTTTGTCGGGATGAAAAATTTTGCACAAGAAGTCCATCAAACCGTTACAAGTCCAATCTGGGATCTTGTACCAAGGCGCTCAAAGACCAAACAAGGAAAATAAAATGAAACATAAACATAATTATACCGCCACCCAGAATGCCTGCAAAACCTGCACCCCGCTGGGTGCAGCCCTGGCATTTAACGGCGTTGAAAAAACAGTTCCCCTGCTGCACGGCTCCCAGGGGTGTTCAACCTACATGCGTCGCTATCTGATCAGCCATTTTAAGGAGCCTGTGGATATTGCCTCGTCAAATTTCACAGAAGAGACAGCCGTGTTCGGCGGCGGGGCAAATTTGAAACTTGCAATTGAAAATATTGCCAGGCAGTACACCCCGAAAATGATTGGTATTGCCACCACCTGTCTTTCAGAAACCATAGGTGATGATGTGCCCATGATTCTGGACGGGATGGGGTCAGTGGCGGGAAAGGCAGCACTTGTCCATGTGTCGACACCGAGTTACACCGGAACCCATATCGATGGATTTCATGAGGCGGTAAAAGCCATTGTCGAACGGTTTAACCGGGTGCCTGAAAAGCGCACAAAGAGACATTCCCGAAAGAATAAATTGATCAATCTTTTTCCCGGGCTCTTATCCAATGAGGATATCCGCCATCTAAAAGAGATTTTTAATGATTTTAATATACCGGTCACTATACTGCCGGACTATTCAGAGAGACTGGAAGGACCTTCGTGGGTCGAATATCAGGCGATTCAGGAAGGTGGCACGCCGATTAAAAAAATAGAAAATATGAATAGTGCGACCCATAGCCTGGAGTTTGGACTGGTTCTTGGTCAAATGTCCCAAAACCAGTCCGGCAGCGCCGGTACATTGCTGGAAGAGCGATTTGGTATTCCCTGCACAAAGGTGGGTATCCCCATGGGGGTTAAGGCCACAGACGTTTTTTTCAGGGAAATGGAGATGATGACCGGCAAGCCGAGGCCTGAGAAATACGTAAAGCAGAAAGGGCGCCTTATAGATTCTTACGTTGATGGGAATAAATATATATCCCAGCGAAAAGCTGTTGTTTATGGAGAGGAGGACTTTGTTGTCAGCCTTGCAGGGTTTCTGGCTGAAATCGGTATTGTTCCGGTACTGTGCGCCTCAGGTGGGAAAAGCGGCTTTTTTACAAAATCTCTTAAAAAAAATCTTCCAAAAACTGTTTTTGATCAGATTGCAGTGCATGACAATATGGATTTTACACAGATGGAAGAAAAAGCACGATTTCTCAGGCCTGATTTAATCATCGGAAACAGTAAGGGGTATCAAATGAGCCGGCACCTCAAAGTGCCTTTGATAAGGGTGGGGTTCCCCATACATGATCGGGTTGGTGGTACGCGAATTCTTCATGTCGGGTATAAAGGCGCGCAGCAGCTTTTTGACACAATTGTAAATACCCTGCTTTTTGAGAGGCAGGAATCCTCCAAAGTTGGTTATTCTTATATGTAAGTAAAGGAAATAAAAATGAATATCGAGAATCATCCCTGTTTCAACCCTGGGGCCTGTAAGGAGTTTGGCAGGGTTCATCTTCCGGTTGCCCCGCGATGTAATATCCAGTGTAATTTTTGCGATCGAAAATTTGACTGTGTCAATGAAAGCCGGCCCGGTGTTTCCTCAAATATCCTGACCCCTGCACAGGCTATGGTATATCTGGATCGTGTCATGGCTGCCAGAATAAATATATCGGTTGTCGGTATTGCAGGGCCGGGTGACCCGTTTGCCAATCCAAATGAAACTTTGGCGACCTTAGAGCAGGTCAATGAAAAATATCCGGATATGCTCCTGTGCCTGGCCAGCAACGGTCTGAATCTTCCGGATTACCTTGATGATATTGCCAGGCTCAATGTCAGCCATGTCTCTATCACCGTTAATGCTGTGGATTCCAAAATCGGTGAAAAGATATACTCCTGGGTCAGGGTTGGGAAAAAATCACTGTCCCCTGAAAAAGGGGTAAAAATTCTTCTGGAACGTCAGATGGAATCGATCAAGGGGCTGAAAGAAAGAGGTGTTGTTGTAAAGGTCAATACCATTGTGCTCCCCGGCATTAACGATGATCATGTTATTGATATCGCCCGTGAAATGGCCCGGTTTGATGTGGACCTGTTCAACTGCATGCCCTATTACCCCAATAAGGGTTCAAATTTTTCACATCTTGGCGAGCCATCGGGAAAGCAGATCTTGGCTCTCCAGAAGGATGCCAAGGCATATATCCCCCAGATGCTGCACTGCAAACGCTGCAGGGCTGATGCTGTTGGGTTGCTTGACGAATCCACCCCGGATATCTCCTTGATGCATGCCCTTGAGGAGTCTGCGGCCATGAAAGAGGAGGATCTGCCCGGTTCTGGAAAAGCTCCGTATAAAATCCCCTCTCGCATTGCCGTGGCCACCCGGGAGGGGGTGCTGGTCAACCAGCATCTGGGAGAGGCAGTCCAGCTGGGTATATATGACATCAGCAGCCATGTGCCGGTGCTTGTTGAAAAAAGAAGTCTGCCTGAACCCGGTGGTATGGATTTCAGGTGGCATACCCTGGCAGATGTGATCAAAGATTGCAGCCTGCTTCTGGTCAGCGGTGCCGGGGATTCGCCCGCAAGAGTTCTCAAGGAGCACGGCATTGAAGTCATGCTGGTCAACGGGTTAATTGACGAATTGCTTACCAGCATTAAAAAGGGTCAAAACATTAATCATTTAATCAAAAGAGAATCGTTTCAATGTGATCAGGGATGTACCGGTGCCGGTATGGGCTGCATGTAAATTGCGGCAGGCGAATCATGATCCGGATACAGGCCCTGATCCAATGAGACCGGGTCCGGCATAAGATTTTTAAATTATTCGTCCAGACAGTTGTTTGTCACATAATTCAAACAAAATATTTCATAAGACTATTAAAAAACAAAAGGAGAAAATAAAATGGAAAAACCAAAACATCATATTGTAGTGTGCGCAAGCTTCAGGCCATCCGGGGAGGCCAAGGGTAAATGCCATAGAAAGGGTTCTCTGGATTATCTGCCGTATATTGAAAACGAAATTCTCGACAGGGGATTAGAGGATGTCATTGTTTCAAGTACCTGCTGTCTCAAGATGTGTGATGAAGGTCCGGTCATGATCGTCTATCCGGAAAATCAATGGTATGGGAATGTTGACAGTGAAGATGCTGTCGATGATATTCTTGATGCGCTGGAAGCCGGTGTTATTGCCATGGATTATGCCCTGTAGAATCGGTTGATTTAAGTGATGAGTATAGATCATAAAAACAGATTGTGTTCAACGCCGGATATTGAACACAAATATGTTCGAATCGTGGATACCACATTGCGGGATGGCGAACAGGCTCCCGGGGTGGTTTTCAGCAGCACAGAGAAAATTGAGATCGCTGTTCTGCTCGCCCGGGCCGGTGTGGATGAGATTGAGGCAGGCATTCCGGCCATGGGGAGTGATGCCTGCACTCAAATCAAAAGCATGGTCGATCTGAAACTGCCCTGTATTCTGACAAGCTGGTGCAGGGCTGTGAAAAAGGATATCGAGATTGCGGCCCAATGCAGAACTCCCGGTGTTCACATCAGCTTTCCCACATCGCAGATTCTTTTAAAGACTTTTGACAAAAATGAAAGATGGGTCCTGTCAGAATTGGAGGATATGGTCTCCTGTGCCAGGCTCTATTTTGACAGGGTGTCTGTGGGCGCTCAGGATGCCACACGGACGGATCCTAAGTTTTTAATACGTTTTGTACAAGCGGCAAAGGGGCTGGGGGTCGATTCCCTTCGACTTGCAGATACTGTTGGGCAGATCACTCCAGTGGCTGTCATGGAGCATATAAACAAAATTGTAACTGCGGTCCCGGATATCAGTCTTGAATTTCATGGGCATAATGATCTGGGTATGGCCACTGGCAATGCTGTGTCAGCCGTTGATGCAGGTGTTGAATCATTAAGTGTTACCGTGAACGGCCTGGGAGAACGCGCGGGTAATGTGCCTTTAGAAGAGGTAAGTGTGGCCTTGTTCGGGGTGGGAAATTATCTTGGAAACATCAATCTGGCCCAGCTGCCGGAGCTTTGCCGAAAAGTTGCCGTTGCATCGGGGCAGGATATTGCTGTGTCAAAGCCGATTGTCGGGAAAAGGGTGTTCTGTCATGAGTCGGGTATCCATTGTGCCGCTCTTTTAAAGAACCCTTTATCCTATCAACCTTTTGAACCCGGTCTTCTGGGCGATTGTCAGCCGGAATTTGTCTTTGGTGTACATTCGGGTAGGGCTGGGATTCATCGTGCACTTTTAAGCCAGGGCGTGAACGTGACAAGGGAAGAGACAGAAAAAATGACAGCCCTGGTGAAGCAAAAATCCAGGTTGAAAAAAGGCAGTTTCTCATGCCTTGATCTCAAAGATCTCTATTTGGATGAATGTGTCTGATTTACTGAAATCAGGTGTTGAAATTCAATATCATGCAAAATAATCGTTAAAAAAAATCTTATTACACCTTTGTTATTAAATTAATAACAAAAGTGTAATAATTTTAGGAAGGCCAATCTTTTGCTATCTATATTATTCTTTTATATCAATATGTTACGATATTTATAGCGATGTGGCATCTGTTTTGCAATAGCTAAGATTCAGAAAGAGTTGCAACCGTTATTTTAAAAATTAATTAAGGATGAAATCAAATGAAAAAAATTGAAGCGATCGTTAAGCCGTTTAAACTGGATGAGCTTAAAGAAGCTATGGCAACTATAGGGATACAGGGGATGACCATTTCTGAAGTAAAAGGGTTCGGGCGTCAAAAAGGACATAAAGAGGTGTACCGGGGGGCAGAATATGAGGTTGATTTTGTTCCCAAGGTAAAGGTCGAAATCGTTGTTAAAGAGGAAATCGTTGATACGGTGGTCGAATCAATCATCAACAGCGTTAAAACCGGAAAGATCGGAGATGGTAAAATATTTATCCTGCCGTTGGATGGCGTCTGTCGAATACGCACAGGAGAAACCGGAAAAGAAGCAATCTAAGTACCCCATGAAACTATTAAACTATAAAGAGGTTATAATGAAAACTCGAGGATCAAATAAAAGAATACTACCCCTGGCCACGGCAATAACTATGATACCGGCGGCTGCAATGGCCACAGAAGGGGCCGCAAAAATAACAGGTGCGGCCGCAGCTTATGTGGCAAATAATACATGGATGCTGGTGGCAACTTTTTTGGTTTTTATCATGCACCTGGGATTTGCCAGCCTTGAAGCCGGGTTGACCCGCTCTAAAAATACCGTCAACATTCTGTTTAAAAATACAGCCATTATCGCTATTGGTCTTCTCAGCTATGCTGCCATGGGTTTTAACCTGATGTATCCAGGCGATTTTTCAATTTCAGGTTTTTTGGGTTTTTCCGGGTTCGGGATTGGTGTAAGTCCTGAAAATATGATGATAACAGGTGACGATGGTGTCGGTATTTACACATACTGGACTGATTTTATTTTCCAGGCCATGTTTGCTGCAACAGCAGCCACTATTGTTTCCGGAGCGGTTGCAGAGCGGATTAAACTTCATAGTTTTCTGATTTTCTCTACCATTTATGTCGCATTGATCTACCCCTGGGTCGGCAGCTGGAAATGGGGCGGCGGCTGGTTGGATGCCATGGGTTTTTATGATTTTGCCGGTTCCACACTGGTTCACTCGGTGGGTGGATGGGCAGCTCTGGCAGGTGTCATGCTTCTTGGCCCCCGCCTGGGTAAATATGTTGGGAAAAATATTAGACCCATCATGGGGCACAGCATGCCTTTAGCGGCAATTGGTGTGTTCCTGCTGTGGCTGGGCTGGTTTGGTTTTAACGGTGGTTCAGTGCTTTCAGCAGATCCTGCCGCAGTTTCTTTCGTATTTGTAACAACGTCACTGGCTGCTGCTGGCGGTATTGTTGGTGCGATTTTTCTTTCCTGGGTATTGCAGAAAAAGCCGGATCTTTCCATGGCTCTCAATGGTTCTTTGGCAGGTCTGGTCGGGATTACGGCCGGAGCAGACGTGGTAAGCGTAATGAGCTCGATTGTCATAGGCTTTGTCGCGGGTATGCTGGTTGTGGTTTCGGTAATGGGAATTGATCGAATAAAAATTGATGATCCGGTGGGTGCGCTTTCCGTTCACCTGGTCTGCGGTATCTGGGGAACGCTGGCTGTGGGTATCTTCAGCGCAGACCACTCGTTTTTCGTACAGCTTTTAGGGGTTGTAGCCTATGCCATTCCCTGCTTTTGCTCCGCATTCGCTATTTTTTATGTCCTGAAAAAGACAGTGGGTATCCGGGTTGACGAAGAAGAGGAAATGGGCGGCCTTGATGTTGGAGAGCATGGTATGGCAGCATATGCCGATTTTGAAATTAAAAGTGCTATTTAATTAAATTACGATAATTCAAACAACCCGGCCCGGTAATCAACAAATTGTTTTACCGGGCCGGGTTTGAGCAATGTGTTCGACGGCCAAAAAGTTGTCAGAAGCGCATTACCTCTAATTTAGAGACTTCAGAAGGATCCCCACTGGTAATGACCGGTGGGGATCCTTTTTTTGTTTGCCCGGCATGGCGGGCAAACCCAGCCGGGAGAATCCCGGCGT
>CAZLTD010000181.1:0-7494 GCA_964562385.1 uncultured Desulfobacula sp. | reverse complement strand
ACATTCTCATTACAAGTGAGATGCTCTACCAACTGAGCTATATCGGCTCATCTTCAATCCGTGACACTTTGTCACGCCAAAAAGACCGAGAGATAATATCAGAGCAATTCAATATTATCAACTCTTAAAAATTACTGTCTTGCGGCTTTTACAGTGAAGTAGAAGGACAGAAGAGACGAAAACTTCCATTTAGTGTCATTTACTCCTGTTTTCTTTGAATACTCCGATTTCGAACCATCCACATATCACCAGCATTGTACCGACTTCCGGTTTTCCGGTCTGACAGGCCCCACCTCCCAGACCATAATCGATAAAATATACATTAAAATTCCACAAGTTACAAGAGATTAGTTTTTCATCACCATTTTCAACTATGAAATATATCCCCCCATGGCCGGTTGTGGCTTGACAGGCATTTTTAATCGTTTTATTCAATAGAACGATTGCATAGAGACAAAACCGGCCTCACCCGGATATTTTAAAATCCGATTTAGCCTGATGGCAGGATAATATTTCATATCCGCTATTACCGGCGGCAATGATAACACAACCGATTACCCTTAATTTTAGGATAGTTCCATAAAATTACTAATTTCCAAAAATAATATTCGAGATCGCTTTTCCAAAAAACTTACCCATTGGAGACAAAACTGATGAATAGACCATTTGCCCTTGGAATTTTAATTATATTTTTATTGCTGATCTGCGCTGCTGTAATTCCTGCGGCTGCCAAACCGCCAGGGATTACGATCATGACCCATGACAGCTTCAGCATCAGCAAAAAAGTCCTTGCCGCTCTTGAGCACGCTGTCGGCGCCAAGGTATCCATATTAAAATCGGGGGATGCCGGTGAAGCCCTCAACAAAGCCATCCTGTCAAAAAACAACCCCCTGGCGGATCTGTTTTACGGGGTTGACAACACTTTTCTAAGTCGTGCTCTAAACGCCGGTATTTTTATCCCCTACACCCCCAAAAATTTTTCAGATATCGATCCTGTCCTGTTACTTGACCCGGACCACAGACTCATCCCGGTGGACTTTGGGGACGTCTGTTTGAATTATGATAAAAAATGGTTTGAACAAAATAAAAAACAAGTGCCTACCCGCCTCGAAGACCTGATTACCCCCTCTTTTAAGGGATTAACCGTGGTGCAGAATCCTGCGACCTCTTCCCCCGGCCTTGCATTTTTACTGGCAACAATCAGCCGGTTCGGCCAGGACGGTTATCTGGATTACTGGCAGGCCTTAAAAGACAATGACCTTCTGATCACCAATGGCTGGAAAGAGGCCTACTGGGGAAAGTTCACCGCCGCTTCCAACGGAGACCGCCCTATAGTTGTCAGCTATGGATCCAGCCCCGCGGTAGAGGTCCTTTTTGCCAAAGAAAAACTTAATGCATCACCCACCGGTGCGGTTCTTGAAAACGGTTCCGCATTCAGACAAATCGAATTTGCGGGTATTATTAAAGGAACAGACAACCTTGTGCTTGCTCAAAAAGCCATGGATTTTATCCTGTCAGCGCCATTCCAGGAAGACATTCCGTTACAGATGTTTGTTTATCCGGCAAACAAAACAGCCACACTGCCGGAACTGTTTTTAAAGTATGCCCGTATCAGCCAAAGCCCTGCCATTGTGGCCCCTGAGCTGGTTAATTCAAAAAGAGATAAATGGATCAGGGAATGGACCGAAAAAATACTTCGATAGTCTTGAAACAAACAATTCACCCATATCTGCTGGCCGGGCTTGTCCCGGCCTGCTTTTTTTTATTGTTTTACTTTTACCCGTTGTCCGGCATTTTCTTTAAAAGCTTTTTTGAACAAAGTGGTTCATTTTGGGATTCTGTTCAACAATTATTATCCTCAAAACGACTATTATCCATTATCTGGTTTACGTTCTGGCAGGCCGGCATCTCAACCCTGCTCACACTGATCTGTGCTTTACCCTGCAGTTTTGTATTTTCGCACTATACCTTTCCCGGTAAACAGGCTTTAAAGACCCTGGCATCCATCCCTTTTGTTCTGCCCGCCGTTGTCGTTGCCGCAGCCTTTCAGTCAAGTTTTGGAAAATCCGGTTTCCTTTTGGGTGTGCAGATCTCCCATCCCCTGATACTGATCCTGGCTGCCCATGTCTTTTATAATTTCAGCGTGATGCTCAGGATCATTTCAGGTTTCTGGACATCTTTGCAGGGGCAGATGAAAGAAGCGGCCATGACACTGGGGGCGTCGCCTGTGCAGACATTTTTCTATGTCACACTGCCTCTGTTGAAACCGGCGATTTTAGCCGCCTGCGCCCTGGTGTTTATCTTCTGCTTTTCCAGCTTCGGCATTATCCTGATTCTTGGCGGACCATCCTACTCAACCATTGAAACCGAAATCTACCGACAGGCGGCCCATCTGTTCAATCTGCCTCTGGCCTGCTTTTTATCATTGGTTCAGATTTCATTCACCTTTTTATTAATGTGGTACTACACAGTATTTACGAAAAAAGTGGCCCGTTTTACACCGGACCATGATTCTGCTACCTTGAAACAGCCCTCTGGCTTTTGGGAAAAGCTGGCCCTGTTCTGTGTTATTTTATTTATTGTCTGCCTGTGCGTGCTGCCGCTGTTTTCACTGGTGTGGAACTCATTGCACCACAACGGTGCACTCTCTTTTCAATTCTACACTGCCCTGTTTAAAAACCCGTCCGACTCTATTTTCTATATCCCGCCGGTTCACGCCATTGGTTATTCGCTGGCGTTTGCGGTGTGTGCCCTGTGTATTGCACTTTTCACAGGACTCTGTGCTGCTGTTTTTATTCGATTTTGTGATCACCATTTTACAAGCCGTTGGACCAGTCTGTTTGATCCGATCTTCATGCTGCCGTTATCGACTTCCGCCGTCACATTGGGGTTTGGCATTATCATCACACTGGACAAACCGCCTTTAAATTTACGAACGTCGATTTTCTTAATTCCCATTGCCCATGCCCTGGTTGGATTCCCCTTTGTGATCCGTGCCATCCTGCCTGCCATCCGTTCCATTCCCACATCCCTTTCAGATGCATCTTCAGTTTTAGGGGCGTCGTATCTTAAAACTTTCTGGCACGTTGAACTGCCGCTTATCTCCAAAAGCCTGGTGGCAGCCGCCATTTTTGCATTTACCATCAGCCTGGGAGAATTCGGTGCAACCATTTTCACCGCCCGGCCGGATACACCGACCATTCCGGTGGCAATCTATCGTTTTTTAGGACAGCCCGGGGCCATGAATTATGGCCAGGCCCTGGCAATTTCAACCATATTGATGCTTATGACCGCCATCGGTTATATCTGCATAGAGAAATTTAGAACACAAAAAGGGGATGGTTTTTAATGATGCCACAGCTCATTTTGTCACACATAAACAAAACCCTGTCGGACGGCACTGTTGCCCTTGATGATATTAATTTCACCCTTGCCAAAGGCGCCCGGCTGTCGATACTCGGACCGTCCGGCAGCGGCAAGACAACATTGCTGCGATTAATCTCCGGGCTTGAGACACCCGACTGCGGCAGCATTGAGTTTAACGGTCATTGCATCAATGATCAACCGGCCTATAAACGCAATTTCGGACTCATGTTCCAGGACTATGCACTGTTTCCCCATCTTGATGTCTCTGACAATATTGCCTTTGGCTTGAAAATGAGAGGACACCCCAGCAGAAAAATCAAAAAACGGGTGAAACAATTGCTTGAATTAACCGATCTTACCGACCTTGAACATCGCCGGACCGAAGAACTTTCAGGGGGGGGAACGCCAGCGGGTGGCCCTTGCCAGAACACTGGCCCCAAAACCATCTCTTTTGATGCTGGATGAACCTTTAAGCTCCCTGGACAGGGTGCTTAGAAAACGCCTTTTATCCCAGTTGACCCGTATTTTATCGGCAATCGACATGACCACTATTTTTGTTACCCATGACCATACAGAAGCCCTTGTCGCAGGTGATATTCTAATGATTATGAACCAGGGAAGAATCGAACAGATGGGGACCTGCGAACAGGTGGTCAACCATCCCATAAACAAATGGGTAGAACAATTTTTAGAATAAAAATGGATGTGACCCCAAAAGATCGGGATCAGCTCAGGCGCACGATATTCTTGTTCGCTGAGGCATCAAATGTAATATCCACTTTCTGCCCCACAAGGTTTTTTGACATCAGGGATTGAAAAACATCCGGATCTTTAACGGTTCCGGCAACAAACCTGAAACCGTCCAGTGTCCTGCCATACAGAACAGCGTAGGCGGGCTGTCTGTCGGAATCAAAAATCACCGTATAGGTTTCAATAATTCCCACACCTGAAACCTGGTCTTGGATCGCCACGGGTGGTTTCCCCCACAGGGGTGCTTTATGATCATTTATATCATGATTTTCAAAAGTACCGCCCCATGGCCGGTCACTGTAGATCCCGGCGGCATGCTTGTGCATAAACCAGCCCAGTGCCGTTACAAGCCCATTGGCTTTTTCTCCGCGGCTGATTAAATCGGCCAGGGTGGCCACGCTGTGAAGGCTGTAATTGTTACCCGGACCACCAAAAAAGCCCAACCCGCCGGTCACGCTTAACGGTCGTGGATCATTATCCTGGATCCCGATCATCTTCTTTGCAATGGACACCGCGCTGGGGAAACAGGAATACAGATCAAAACACTCCAGATCTTTTAACGACATATTGGATCGGTCCAACGCCCTTTCAACCGCTTTTTGCAACGGCGGACTTGCGGTAAAGTCCGATTTTTCCACCATGAATCTTTGCGAATCCTGGGCATAACCGCCGCCGAGAAAATAGACCGGCTGTCTTTTGGGTGCGGAGACACTTTTGGCCTTTTCCTCGGACATTAAAATAACGGCCGCGCCCTGGTCCACGGTAACAAATGAATTCATAAATTTCGTATAGGGAAATGCCACCGGTCTGTTTGCCGGCCCCGGCGTAATAATCTGCTCAACACTTTTTTCGTCCCTGGACCATGCCTGGGGGTGACGGGCGGCGATTTTGCTAAAATTGGACCACATGGCCCCGATTTTTTCTAAATAATCCTCAATTGCCAGCCCGGAAGCAGCCCACAGGGCTGTTTCAAACAACGGAAATCCCTGCATGGGATGTTCCAGGCCATGTTTTTTTTCAAGAGATGTAGCACCGATCAAATCATCGCCGGTATAATCCTTGGGCACGCCGCGAAACAGGGCGCTTTCAATCCTTTTTGAATTGTTTTCTCTCTGGACATAGGCTTCCGCCCCGGCAATCAAAACACTGTCCAGTTCGTTTCGGGCGATCATTCCGGCCGCCATATTGATCACTGTTTGTGGCGAATTGCCGCCGATACCTGAGACAATTGAGTATCGTGGGGAGGCGCCCAGATGAGACGCAAGCTGACGATCCGCACTGTCATAATGACGGCTCAGGATCCTGACAACCATGATGCCGTCCAGCTCCTTTAAAACTTTCTTAGAGGTGGTTATTTGTGCAGCGCTGGTAGCTGCCTGGATCATTAACCCCATTGGATCTTCTGCTTTGTATTTCAACTCTTTCGGCTGTGTGACCTGCCCCCATCCCGCAACAACAACTCTTCGTTCCATGGCCATAGCGATCCTTTTTCAATCCAAGTTTAGGCAAGTGTTGCTCAAAACATCCGGTTTGTCAACTATCGCAAACTATGGCAACGATAATCACTTGAATTTACAAGTTTTTCCTGTTATTAAAAGAATTATCATTCCCATCTTTTTATAAATCATGAGAGGCGATAGCTCTATGGACACCTATTTTGCCCCTGCCAGGAGAACCGAAAGACGAAAGCTTAAAAACCAAATCGCAAGCATCAGTGAGAACCCGATCATGGATACCCTGCTTTCGGCAGCCCAGGGGCTGATGATTGTTTTAAACCAGGACCGGCAGATCGTCGCTATCAATCACGCCTTTTTAGACGCACTGGGGGTTACAGATATAGAGGCTGTCTTAGGTTTCAGGATGGGGGAGACCCTGAACTGCAAACACGCCGATTCCCCGCCCAGCGGCTGTGGCACTACCGAGGCGTGCATCTCCTGTGGTGCCGCCATTGCCATTATGACGGCCATTGTTGAGGACAGGCCTGATGAAAAAATTTGCGCATTGCTGACGGACAAAAACGGAGAAGTGGAAAATATCTGCCTGCTGATTCAGGCAAAACCGGTCAATATAGATGGAAACCGCTGGATTCTGGTTTACGCCAGAGATGTGACAAAAGAGCATTTCTGGCAGAACCTGGAACGGGTTTTTTTCCATGATTTAAACAACATCCTGACCGCGCTGTATGGAAATATCCAGCTTCTGGAAGCAGATTATCCGGACAATCAGGAAGCGGCCTCGGTAAAATTAGGTATCGAACGGCTTATGCAGGAGATTTCCATGCAAAGGGCCCTTTCCGAGCACCGGCAGGAAGGAGTTCATATTCACCGTGTCATAACACCGGTTCAACAGATAGAAAAACAGGTCCGCCTGATTGTGGGTCAGCACCGCACAGCCAAGGACAAATCAATCAACCAGAACTGGCCTCAAAGCCCCATCCATCTTAATACAGACCCCCTGCTGGTATCAAGAGTGCTTGGGAATATGCTCATCAATGCATGCGAGGCCTCGGCCCCTGATGATATCATTAAGTTTAACACCACGATTCACGACAACGGTATTCGTTTTGACGTCTGGAATAAAGGACAGATCGACCCACATATTCAGACGCGCGTTTTTCAAAAGCATTTTTCAACGAAAGCAGGCGGCGGCCGGGGCCTGGGGACCTATTCCATGAAGCTTTTAGGAGAGAAATATCTTGGAGGCCAGGTCTTTTTTAAAACAGACCCGGAGAAAGGCACCACTTTCAGTTTTCGTTTGCCGTTGTAAAAGAATTTATTAAATCGTTTAATTTGTTACTCTTTTTGTTTAAGGGACCACCCGGAGCCCTCGGCCTCTGCTCCAAAGATATAGTGCCGAAATCCAAACTCCTATAGACTCCAACCTCAGTGAAATTCGATGAATAATCTTGACCCTGCATATTCTTTAATCGAACAACCATTCATTTGTTTTGAGAACTCATCTTGTTGAACAACCCGGGTGTTTCGATATGTTGGTGTAGGGGTGGGCCTTGTGCCCATCCGGGGTTGTTTAATCCCGGCTATTTTAATATGGTTTTTTCAAATGATTTTTTTCCCCGCATAAGGGACCATCTGTATAGAATCAAACGCGGACGCCCACAAGGGGCGCCCCTACAACAACCGGTGAACCTTATGATGCATTTTTTCATTTTGATTCTGTATTGTTCATCTTTATGGAAAATAGTCATTCCCGGCCTATGAATGCTATGATGTTTTTTGCACACAAATCATTAATCGGCATATCTAAGCTTCGGGGTGGGCAACCCGCTCGCGTCGGAGCTTAAATTTTCAAGAGCTTTTAAATTTGCTTCGCTAAATGCCGTGAACTGCGGTCCAGTGGGTCCTCAAACAGCACGTCATT
>CAZLTD010000180.1:0-7739 GCA_964562385.1 uncultured Desulfobacula sp. | reverse complement strand
CTGTTTCCACCTAAGAAATCCAGTCCCGTGGTCTAAGATTGGGGGTAGGCGCACACCGCATCGCGGGCAATTACTTATTTCTTCCAATATCAAAGCAATCAAAGAATAACAAGTGGTTCTTCTGCGCCACCCAAGAGACTATTTGTATTTTCGTCTAAAAGTACAAAAAAGATTAGGTGCTTTTCAATTCACATCAGTACATACTGTGAACAGGTTATAATTTATTTCTTTCAAAGGTATAGTCATTAATCATTGTCTGAATATTTTTCTGATCATTAAGAATCTGGCTTATATAGGGGTAATACAGATCCTCGTTGACATCCGAATCCTCCAGCACTTTTTTCAGCTGGAGTGATGACACGGCAATGGCGGAATTAAAATTTTCCATGATGGCAAGTTTGTCTGACAGAATATAATTAAACGCGTTAAGCTTTTGTGCCAGCTGTTTTCCTTCATCCTTTTTGCGCAAGACAACCTTGTTTGATATATCGCCCTCGACCATTTCATCCAGAGTCCTTTCAAACCGGTAAAAGGGGCCGGCGATCCTGTGGGTCATAAAAAGGGTGATTAAAATCACGGCAAAACCACCCAGAACAACTATCAACCATTGCGTTCCCAGAATTTTGCGAAACAAGATTCCAGGCGTTACCCCAAGTTGGAGATGATAATTATCATAGACAATGGAAAGGGTGTTTGAGGAAAAAAAACTGAATACAGTTATAAAAAGGGCACTTCCAATGGTGGCCAGAAGAAAATAGTTAAAAATATATCGGCCCTGAAATTCTCTATTTATAAAATAATTGCGCCTTTTATGTTGATGGTGATCTTTCATTTTTCCCTCCAGATCTGTGCGGATTCCCTGATTGAACGGGTCCACTCATCTATGAGTTCCTGTTTTTTCTTACCCTGAAGAAATATTGACACTTTTTTCATGTCAAAGCTCTTTTCTTTTGCTGTTGAATCATTTTCAACCACATGACTCAACCAATATGTAACGTATCCGTTTACCGATGGCTCAGGAGAGGACACATTGCCCTGTGGCATGTTTAATATGATGAATTTCAAGTCATCGGGCAAATCTATAAAACGGGTCTCAATAATTTCACTTTTCCCATTGCGCTTGGCTTTCGCGTCCTCAAGAGTTTGATAACGCGTCTTGGTTATCGTAACATGTGTGTTTAAGAAATTTTCATATTTTTCCAACTCGTCATCGGTCACATCCACCACTAGGGAATTGCGTTTTCGTTCCAGCAGCATATTGACCAGCGACTGCTCATAAAAATCTTCCACAGACTGCCTGAAACCTTCTTCTCTGTTAACTTCCTGCTTTATCGCCTGCTGGATGAGCAATTGCCTTTCAATAACAGACTCAATAAACTGGTCACGGCTCATATAGTCGGGTTTGCTTTTTAACATGGCAGCAAACTCATCTTTAGAAATAATCCTGTCGTTAACCGAAAGAAAGGGTTTGGAAAGTTCGACTTTCGTATCGAATATACCGTAGGCCGTCAACCCGCTGAGAACAATAACTATGGCGATGATGTAATAAACATACCTCATACGAACATCTCCTTGGAATGATGATTATTTATCAACGATCAGCCGGCCGGTATTGTGTTCCACCTGTATGCACCGGTCATCGTAAAGCCTTACCATGCTGTAGTCTTTCATATTGGTGATTTCAAGCTGGGGCAACCCATTGGTTTCCAGCCATTTGCGGATGATCGGCTCTTGCCTCGGGTCCTGGGCTCTGGCTGTAAAAATCTTTACCCGGATGCCGTTATTGATCATCTTTTTTACCAGCGCAAGCATTGCCGGAACAGGTTCTCCCACATGGGTATAGGATGAACTGCGGTCATGCAGCGCCAAAGTTCCGTCAAGGTCCACGCCGGTCCAGGCCCTTGGCAGGTCTGTTTTGTCATGGTCTGCACCCGTGACATTGCCCTCACTGGATCGTAAATGAGTATCAGGCTTTCTGGAAACATCCTTTTTTTTTCTTTTAAAAAATTTTTTTATTGAATTTATCATAGCCATCTATATATTATGAAATTTGTCTAAAAAACAAATAAAAATGGTGCCTTTTGCTGAAAAAAGTCAACTTTTCTATACTAATTTTTACCATTTTAGCGGGATTTGCACTGTCAATCTCCCCTGACAGATCCTTTGCCTCTGATATACCGCTGTTTGAAAAAGGCGCTGATCTGTTTAAAAAAGGAGAGTATCAACGTGCCATCGACACCTTTTCAAAGGTCATTGAGAAGACCCCGAAGCATGTTGAAGCTTTCAGAATTCGCGGTTCATCCTATATGAAACTGGCCAAATATGATCTGGCCATTCAAGACTTTGAAACAGCCATATCCCTGGCGCCAAAAGACAGTGGTGTCTATTCTGATTTGGGAACGGCCTGGTATTATAATAAAAATTATGAAAAGGCGCTTTCTAATTACAATACAGAAATTAAAATGGGACAGAAAAATCACCTTGTCTTTTTCAACCGGGCCTTATGCTTTGAAAAACTGGAAATGATTGATCCGGCCCTTAAAGATGTATCAGCCTCCCTGGCCCTCAAGCCTGACTTTTACTGGGGACTTTGCTACAGGGGCAATCTTCTGACCTTAAAAAAGAATTATACCGAGGCCGCCAAAGCCTATCAGGCTGCCATAGGCATAGATAATACAGACACCTATGCCAAAGAAAAACTGGCACAGATCAAATCTAAAATTATCCCACCCCAAAAGAAATCTAAAAAAACTTCCGCCTGGAGTATCCAGTCCGGTGCATTCCGGGTAAAGGAGAATGCTTTCAGATTGAAAAATAAATTAAGAGAAAGCGGGTTTGACACCCGGGTCATCCAGTTGGAAGACAGCAAGGGCAGACCATGGTATCTTGTACGATCCGGGTTTTACGCGGATAAACAAACCGCTGAGAAAGCGGTTCCTCAATATAAAAAGATAGGACTGACATCAGTGGTCCAGCCGGCTGAAACATGGTAACAACAACATAAAGTCCCCGGTGTGTCTGTCTTTATCAGGCGTTAAACTGAAAACCGGATATTGAGGATATCCCCGTCGCAGACAAGATAGTCTTTCCCCTCAACATAAATTTGCCCTTGGGTTTTCAAATCAGCCTCACTGCCGGCAGACATCAACTCATCGTACTTAAACACCTCGGCCCGGATGAACCCTCTTTCAAGATCAGAATGAATGACACCGGCAGCTCTGGGGGCCTTTGATCCGTCCCGGACCAGCCATTGACGAACCTCGTCTTTCCCAACGGTAAAAAAAGAGATCAGGTTCAATGACTTTAAGCACAGCCGGGTCAAATTCTCCAGTGCCGTCTCTTTTATCCCTAAATCTTCAAGAAACTCATCTTTTTCTTCCTGTGTATCCAGCATGGCGATCTCGGACTCTACTTTGGCAGACACCAGCATCACCTCGATCATCCAGGGTTCACATTTTTTTTCAAATTCAGATAAAAGGGCTTCATTTTGAAGGTTATCTTCGGAAACATTGACGGCAATGACCATTTTCTTACGCGTAATAAACGGGTAGCTTCTGATCATTTTCTCTTCATCTTCGGTCAATTCGGTCAGTCGAAGGGGCTGTTCATTCTCAAGGATTTCCAGGAGCTTTTTCATTAACTCCAGCTCTTTTTTCTGGTCGTCATCCTTTATTTTCTTAATCATGGTTTCAAGACGTTCAATTCGTTTTTCAACAAAAATCTGGTCATGCATGATCAGCTCCGAATTAACCATCTCGAAATCCCGCATGGCATCCACGCTGCCCTCGGCATGATAGATGGCGTCATCCTCAAACGCCCTCACGATATGACAGATGGCATCCATATCAGCAATATCCTTGAAAATCTCTCCCTTGGCAATGGTCTCTGCTTCCATTTTCGGCAGCAGCACAAGATCAATCCTTGCTTTTACATTCTTTTTGGGGTCATACATCTCCACGAGTTTTTCAAACCGGGTGTCAATAATATCTGCAGCACCGGGAACAGGTTTAAATGCCTTTGACGGCTCTGAAATCTCATTTCCCGTTAATATCTGGAACAGTGTTTTTTTGCCTGTCTGGGGCAGGCCGATAATCCCAACCTTCATGGTTTTATTATTGTCCTTTTACAAATAAATCTTATGTTTTATACAACGTTGGGGTAATATACCAAATTTACAGTCAATACAACAGCCAAAATAAGGAGCGCCTCTTGAACCAGCCTGTCTATAGTCCCCCGCCGCTTTTTTCAAACGGCCATATTCAAACACTTTTTCCGCCCCTGTTTCGCAGTATCAGGCACCTTTCATACAAACGGGAAAGAATCCAGACACCGGACAACGATTTTTTGGACCTTGACTGGTCTGTTAAGGGACACAAAAAAATTGTCGTGATTTCACACGGGCTTGAAGGGAACACCCACAGAGCTTACGTAAAGGGCATGGTTAAAACTTTAAACGCAAATGGATGGGATACACTTGCATGGAATTACCGATCCTGCTCCGGCGTTCCCAATCGAAAGCTTCAATCCTATCATAACGGAGTAACCGACGATCTTGGCACCGTAATTGCGCATGCCAAGGGGCATGGCTACAAACAGATGGCACTCATCGGATTCAGCCTGGGTGGAAATCTTTCGCTGCTGTACCTGGGCCGGGAAATCCATGATCCCCTTATTCAAAAAGCAATTGTCTTTTCAGTTCCCTGCGATCTGACGGCCAGTGCTAAAACCCTTGCCCTGCCATCAAACAGGATCTATATGAAACGATTTCTGGTTCTGCTGCATCAGAAGATAAAAGCCAAAATGAAAGTACTGCCCGGACTCATTGACGATGCAGGCTATGAGAAAATTAAGAATTTCAAAGAGTTTGATGACCGGTACACTGCGCCCATCCACGGATTCAAAGATGCACTGGACTACTGGAAAAAATGCTCCAGCAAACCCTATATCCCTGATATAAAAATCCCAACCCTGATAATAAATGCGAAAAACGACCCTTTTTTACCATTGGAATGTTACCCTGTAAAAGAGGCAAAAATCAATAAATACATCACTCTCGTTACACCGGAATCCGGTGGCCACGTTGGGTTTATCAAATTCAACAGGCAAAATGTCTATTGGTCTGAAACCCAGGCGGTCCGTTTTTTAAACCAGACGGACCGAAGCTGATTTAAATACCGGTATTAATGCAGTCAAGATGCGTTGATAAAGAGTCCGGGGTGAACCTGTTTTTTTCTTTGTCAAATCCAAGCCTGGACACAGCATATCGGGGGTCATGTGTGTAAAAAAGCCACGCTTTGTCATTATATACTTTTTCAAACATGGCCTGTTTTTCATCGATCAGACCTTCTGGGAATCGATCATACCCCATGGTAATGGGCAGATTGACCCATTGATGCCCCGGAGCCAGGTCCCCTGCCACCAGAATCGTATCCCCTGGCGTATGAATATAAGACAATACCATCCCCGGTGTATGACCATGGCTTTCAAACCATTCAATGGTAATCTCATCCAGTGTAAGACAATCATTCTCTTTTATCAGGGTCAGGCGGCCGCTTTTATCAAGCAGTCCCGCCAAACCTGGAATAAAAGATGCCCGGTCTCTTGGATGCGGTGCTGATGACCGCTCAAAATTAGTTTGTCCCACAAAGAAGCCGGCATTGGGGAACAACAGTTCCAGGCTGCCTCCTTCATTTTCCCAGGCTTTCAGCAGGCCGCCGGCATGGTCAAAATGAAGATGGGACAAAACCACATGCGTGATCTGTTCATGGCGGATGCCGATCTTTTCAAGCGAGGAGAGCAGGACATGGTCAGAACCTTCGACATGGTATCTTTTTTTTAACGCCAGTGAAAGATAGGCACCGGCACCGGTTTCAAAAAGAATTTTACTTTGGGGCGTTTGAAGCAATAGTGCGGTTGAAGCAATGGCAATCAGGTTGTTTTCATCCGGGGCCATCCATTGACGCCATAGGGCTTTGGGCGCGTTTCCGAACATGGCACCGCCATCTAAACGCAGCGCATTGCCTTTTAAAGCGGTCAGACTTATTGTATTTTTATCAGTCATCATCTCCTTTGTCATACTGCAGAACCAACGCATATAGAGTCGGATCCATATAATTGCAGTCTCTTGCCGACGTTGGGTAAACGCGAAACAAATTGCCTTGTTGACCTAAGTTGCAATTTTGAAAGAAAATCAAATATCATGCCTAAGCTACATGCGTTTACCCTGTGCCATACTTTTTCTCCGCCTTGACACATGGTTGGTTAAAATGACATAAGCCTTTAGATTTTACAATTTCTTTTTCCATCTATTAAATGGGACAGATAAAATGCGCTTAAAAAATACTCTGGATTATTTTGCCATCACTATTGGCTGTCTGTTTTTAGCAGCAGGGGTGTCATTTTTTCTTATTGATGCCCGGATCATCCCCGGGGGTGTAACAGGGCTGGCCATTTCCATCAACTATATGACAAAAGGTGCCATCACCGTCGGGCTGGCCATCTGGCTGATCAATCTTCCCCTCTATCTTTGGGGTTTAAAAACCCTTGGCAGACAATTCGGCATCCGAACATTTTACGGCTTTACCGTCAGCTCCTTTTTTATCGATCTGTTACAGGGCAATATCCCGGGACTTGGATTTATCCATCCGGGCCGCATCCCAATGCTGGGGAATATGCTTGAAAACGACTATCTTATTTTTGTTATCACCGGCGCTGTTCTGGTGGGCATCGGCCTTGGAATCGTTTTTAAATTCAGGGGCACCACTGGCGGGGCTGATATCATTGCCGCCATTGCCCAGAAAAAACTGGGGCTGAAACCGGGCAGTGTTTTCATGATAATGGATTTTTTTGTTATCAGTTTCGGGGGAATGGTAATCCACTTGACGGGCATCAGTCCTGAAAAGCCCGCCCTCACACTTGTGGTTTACTCGTTCATACTCCTGTTTGGTGTCGCCCGGCTGGTGGATACGATTATTGACGGCTTTAACTATGCCAATTCCGCTGTCATTATTTCAAACAGATATGAAGCCATCTCAATGGCCATCATGGACAAACTCAGCCGGGGGGCAACCGCACTTCACGGCAGGGGTCTTTATACAAAACAGGAGCGGGAAATCCTTTACACGATTGTTCTTCGTAAAGAAGTTTCTTTGCTCATTGACCTTGTTAAAGATATCGACCCGGATGCCTTTATTATTGTCAACAATGTCCACGAAGTTTTAGGGCAGGGTTTCCGCCCCAGATTGTAGCCGGCAGAATTTTGATATGCTTGTTCAGGATAATTTGATCTGACGTTTTTCTTCATCTTTATGTTGACGGTACAGGATCAGTACATGACCGATCATGCCTGCGATGTGACAACCTGTTTTTTGAGCGATCTCCTCTGATAAAGCACTCTTTTGCGCTTTTTCCTTAAAATCATTGAATTTTACCTTTATCAGCTCCGAGGCATCCAGTGCCGTATCAATCTCGTCGATCAAAGTGGGTGTCAGACCTTTCTGGCCGACAAATGCTGCAGGATTCAATTTATGGGCAAGCCCTCTTAAATATTTTTTCTGGGACCCTTTTAATTCTTTCAATTTTTCATTCCTTTGGTTACGCATTATTAAAGGCGTATCATATCACAAAAACAAAAAAATAAATATGCCCGTCCTCTTATCCCGGGGTAACCGCTTCTATATTATAGCAAATCGCAGAAACAGGTTCCGATACAAGAATATGGTTTTCTATCACTCAAATTT
>CAZLTD010000179.1:0-8201 GCA_964562385.1 uncultured Desulfobacula sp. | reverse complement strand
TGATTTCTTCAAGCCGCTTGACCTGCATGCTTACTGCAGACTGGGTCCGGCCCACAATGTCAGCTGCACGGCTGAAACTGCCGCTGTCGGCAATAACAGTAAAGGTCCTTAACAACTCCATGGGTATATTGGTGATCATATGTCCATCCTATCTATCAATAATTTTGATGCTTATTATAAAAACAATTCGTTTGTTTCATCAATACTTTTTTTTATAATGGCATCATTCTGGAACAGTTTTTAAAGAGGACTCAAATAATGATTTCACAGGACTGCAAAGTTAACGAAACAAACTATCGGTTTCCAAACATCCCCCAGTGGATCCGGACCCTTATCAAACCGATAGCAAAACGTTATAAACAATTAAAAGAGAGCAAACATAATTCCAACCTGGATATCACCATGAAAGATAGGATGCGTAAAGATATCGGACTGCGCCGTACCGATATGGCCAGGATTCGCAATGCACAAAGCTTTAAAGTTATGTTTCAACCGGAATTAAATGATATGAAAACCGGCCGGACCAGAGCAGCCGACCCCAACAGACACCGTTGATTCAGCCAGTTTGGGTAGCCTTAAATATCAAACAGTTCTTTTTTTTGAACGCGATCAGTAAACTCCTTTGACCAGGGTAAATCAATTGTTATTTCAAAGGGATCATTGAGCCGAAGTGAGCAGTATAGAAAATCAACGGTCTGTTTATTTAAATTGGAAGACCACGGGGTGTTTTGAACACCATCAATGGAGGGCATTTTATCGGTGATCGTCATTCCCAGAACCTTTGCCCAGGGGATCAATACAGATGAGGTAAACCAGCTTAAGGGTATTGTGTCTGACAAAACAACACCATCGTTGGAAAGGGATATTTTCTGCGTTTTTATTTCATAAGTATCATTGGCGGTGAACCTGCATTTGCCAACCAAGTATTCAGCGAAATTAAATTCCAGCTGCATTCTGTATTTTGATGAAACCCTGTATCTTCTTTTAACAATCTTCCTGATACCATTAATAGTCATAATGAACCTTTAAATAGTGGTGTATTCTGTTCAGTTACCATCATCATACCTCAACTGTCCCACCAGATTCAACGCGTTTGATGTTTTGGATGAAATTATTTTAACAGCTCGATTAACCGTAGGGATGTGTCATTTTTACATCCCTGAGGAGAGCAGGTGGATGGGTTTGGTATTCATCACCTTCCTGGAGGCGGACAGGGCAGTGCCCATACAGATCAGGGTGGTTAATATGAGAATACAAAACGATATAACAAAGTTGATCTGCCAGAGGTTGTTAAAAAAATACCAGGATATACCAAAGGAAAATCCATAGCTTAAGAGTATGGCAGACAGGGCGGCTGAGAATCCGATAAAACCGAATTCAAGCAGGGTGATCGCCCTGATCGCCCGGAATTCTGATCCCAAAACCTTCAGCAGGTTGATCTGGTTTCTGTTTTTCCAGGCCTCATGCCGGGCAATGGAAAAGACAGAAATCAGGCCGGCTGCAATGGCAAGCCATGCCATAAACCGGATCGACAGAGATAGTTTATTGGAAATGTCCAGCAGGGTATTGGCCATCTGGGTAACATCAATGACGGAGATATTGGGAAATTGATCCACGATTGAATTTTTAAGCTGCTGGCGCTGGGCCATGGGAACCTGGGATATGGCGGCAAGGTGTGTTTTGGGGGCGTCGTTTAAGACACCGTTCTGGAACAATAAAAAGAAGTTGGGCTGAAAGCTGTTCCACCGGACTTTTCGAAAATTTTTAACCCGGCCTGTGAACGGGATACCCTGGATTTCAAACTCCAGGATATCATGGAGTTCTATCTTGTTCTCTTTGGCAAAGGACTCTTCCACAGATATCTCAAACAGGGTGTTGGACTGCCAGTCCCAGTAATCTGTGCTAAGGGGCTCTCCTTGGGTAATGGTTTCCGACGCATCCAGAGTTTCCCTGTAGGAAAAATTAAATTCCAGCCGCCGGCCCCGCCTTCGTTGGGAGGCGTTCGAGCTGTTATGAAAGGGGTGGTTGTTCCGTTTTAAAATTCTTCCCCGCACCATAGGCGATAAATTGGAGATGAAAGCATCCTGGCTTTCCATGAATGAGACAAAGGCTTTTTTTTGGTCATCCTGGATATCGATGAGAAAAAAGACCGGGATTTTCAGGCCGTCCGGTTTGATGATCTCTGTCTGCAGGCCATTTTGAACCTGGGGGATTAACGAGATCAGAAATGTGCCAAGGGCAATGGTGACAAAGATAGAAAGAGAGGTCCACCTGTTTCTGTACAGGTTTCGGAACGCAATTTTCACAACAGGGTTTCCGGCGCGTGACAGGCGTTTACAGGCCTGGACAAACCCCTGTCCGATGATGAACAGTAAGACAATGGCAAGCGAAAAACCGCCAACAAACACAAGGCCGGTTTTAAGTCTCCCCGCCGCATAAACGGATACCAGGATAAAGGCCGTCAAACCGGGCAGAAAACTTAAGAATAGTTTGAAAAATGATGGGGCCCTGTCCCGGTTTCCCCGTAACAGCATCAGGGGTTTGATATCAAAAATTCGTATAAATACCGGCAGGCAGAAAATAATGCTGCCGGCCATGCCCAGTCCCAGTGCAAGCGCCAGTGCAGAGGGGCTGACAGAAAGAACGACATTGGCTGGGATCAGTCCTTTAAAAATTATGGGAAACGCAGGAATGATAAAAAAGGAGGCCAGGGTGGCCAGAAAAGAGGCCCCGGTTCCCAGAAGGATGAGCTGGAAGCTGATATAAAACCAGATACTTTGCCGGGAAGCGCCCACGCTCATTAATACGGCCATCTCTTTTCGTTTAAGGTCGAGGTATCCTCTAAAGAGATAGGCAGTGGCAATCCCTGCCAGAAACAGGGTCACCACGCTGACAAGTCCCATATAGCTTGTAAAATACCGGGTCAGGCGTCCCAGGCTTTTGTTCATGCCTGTGCTGGTGTAAATATAGTAGGGCCGCTGATCCTTGTAAGCTCTATTGAATCGGGCTTTAAGGCGTTTGCTGATCTGGTTTGCATCTGCGCCCGGGGCCAGCCTGTAAAAATGAGAGACCCAGGTCCGGCTGCCGTAACGGATCAGGCCGGTGCTGTCGAGCTGATTGATCCCGATGTAGATTTTTGGGGCAAACTCAAATGAGGTCAGAGAATTTTCCGGATCAGATACAATATAATCCTTGAGAACAAAGGCCTGGTCACCGATCTCAATTGTGTTCAAACGGTTGCTGTCGGGTTTTAGACCCAGAGCATAGGCGGTATCCTTTGACATGAAAGCATAAGGCCGGGTTTGAAGATCCGCCGGGGTGCTGTTTTTTTCCAGTATAAACCGGCCGTAGAGAGGATACTGATTATCAATGGCCATGACCCGTACCAGCCGGGTTTGCGGCCTGGTCTGCAGCCCGGTCTTCCATTGGGCACGGACCATGGAATAGAAACTGACCTGCCGGGAATGGGTATGCCCTTTTCCCACAAAAGAGTTTATCAGTTCAAGGTCTTTGTCTTTAAAGGCCCGGTTTCCGGCCACCACAAGATCCGCGGTGAGAATCTGTTTTAAATTGGTGTCAAAATGACGGTCCAGGGAGCGTCCGAACGAATGGATGGCAATAAAGCCGGCAAGCCCGAGGGAGAGATTCAGGATAAAGAAAAAGCAGAAGCCCTTGTTTTTTAAAAGGTCCCGGACCCCGAGTTTCATCCAGAGCATCAGCCAAGCCTCCCCTGTTCCAGTTCCCGAACCTGTTGACACTGGCCGGCAAGCGTCATGTTATGGGTGACCATGATCAGGGTTTTGTTCTCTTTTTCAACCAGGTCAAACAGCAGGGCCGCAATTTTATTTCCGGTCTGGATATCCAGGTTGCCGGTGGGTTCATCGGCCAGCAGAAGTTTGGGTTTGATGATCAGAGCCCTGGCAATGGCCACCCGCTGGTTTTCACCGCCGCTGAGCTGGGCCGGAACGTGGTGCTGCCGGCCGGCAAGACCGACCTTTTCCAGCATATCATCCACCCGGCGGCTGATATTATCCTGCTGCAGGATTTCCAGGGGCAGGCTGATGTTTTCCCTGGCACTTAAATGGGGCATCAGGTGGAATTGCTGAAAGATTATGCCGATTTTCAGGGCCCGGAATCTGGCCAGCTGATTTTCTTTCATCCGGCACAGATTTTCACCGTCTAAAAGAATCTCACCTCTGTCGGGCAGATCCAGGCCGGCAATCAGGGAGAGCAGGGTGGTTTTACCGCTGCCGGAGTGGCCGGTAATCGCGATGGTTTCACCCGCGTCAACACAGAAGTTAATGTTGTTCAAAACCTGGATGGTTCCGGCTCTCGGCTGCTCAAAGGATTTTTTGATATTTTTCAGTTCAAGAATCATAGCTGCTCCAGGATCGTTTTAAGAACCGTTTGGGCAATTATTTTCTGCCCGTCTGCATTGGGGTGGATACCGTCTGCCTGGTTCAAGCCGGATTGGCCTGCAACACCTTCCAGCAGGAACGGGATCAGGGTAAGATCATACTTTTTTGACAAGTTTTCAAAGGCCTGTTCAAAGGCCCGGGTATAGTCCTGGCCGTAATTGGGCGGAATTTTCATGCCTGCCAGAATAACTTTAATCTGCTTTTCTTTGGCAAGTTCAATACAGGCCGCAAGGTTTTTCCCCATCCGGGTTATGGAGAGCCCGCGCAACCCGTCATTGGCCCCCAGCGCCAGGATCAGCATGTCCGGTTTTGCCCGCAAAAACCATTTGAGCCGGGACAGGGCGCCGGCTGTTGTCGAACCGCTGATGCTGGCATTGGTAATTTTAATATAATCCTTCCCGGCTTTGTTTAAACGGGTTTGTACCAGCGCTGGGTAGGCCTGCTCCGGCTCAACACCAAGCCCTGCTGAAATGGAATCCCCCAGGACAACAACGTGATATGGTTTTTCCGCAGCATGGCAAGGGCTGCCAATGCCAGTTAGGATAAGAAAAATGATGAGCATGAAACGATTGATATGTGAATAAACGATGAGTTTGTTTTTCAATGTAATATCCTGTGCCATTGTTTGTTTTTTATAGATCCCTCTTTGGGGCCCCGAAAAGTGTTATATATTTTGATTCTCAAAAAGATATTCCTGAAAATAACATAAGAAAGGAATCACCTAAAGGCAAATCGATTGTCACTTAACGGGTTTAATAATTTGAGTGATAGAAAAATATTTTCTTGTATCCGAACCTGTTTCTGCGATTTGCGATCGACTTAAAATCGGGGTGGTTTTAGAGGTGATTTGTTGCTGTTATCGAACCTTCGACCCCACCTACTGATCCCGGGTAACACCCTTTTGCTTATCCAGCACCTGTCGCATCTGCCGGCATAGGTAATTCATTTCAACCGGTTTCAGGAAAAATGCATTAATACCCATGGCCGCGGCTTTCTCTTCACTCATGCTGTCACTGAACCCGGTGCACATGATAATGGGTATTTCGGGACGGATTTTGCGTAGTTCTAAAAACAATTGATCCCCTGCAAGACCGGGCATGTTCATATCTGTTACAACCAGATCATAATGAGTCGGGCGTTTCTTGAATTCGGTTCTGGCAGCAAAACCGTTTTCAAAAAGTGCTATCCGGTATCCGTGTGATTCCATAAAGTCTTTGGCAATACCTCTGATGGCTGCTTCATCATCAACAAACATAATGTTCTCACTTCCTTTAAGCGTCGGATGAACCTCAATTTCCGGCTTACCCGGTTTAGCCTCTCCGTTAAACACCGGAAGATAAATATAAAATCGGGTCCCTTTTCCCGGGTTAGAGAGAACTTTGATATATCCGTTATGTTCATCAACCACGGCCTGGACAATGGCGAGTCCGAACCCTGTTCCTTCGCCAATGCCCTTGGTTGTATAGTAAGGATCAAAAGCCTTTGCTATCCCGGCTTCATCCATCCCGCATCCGGTGTCGATTACCTGAAGCTCCAGGTAATCTCCCGGAGCAATCTGTTTGTCCTTTAGTGGTTCAGGCTTGGTAATTTTAACATCTGTCAGCTTTATGGTCAGGGAGCCGCCTCTGTTTTTCATTGCCTGGTAGGCATTGGTACTCAGGTTCATGATCAGCTGATGAATTTTTGCCGGATCGGCAAATACCATTGAAGTTGAATTCAGGTGTTTCACAATTTCAATGGTAGTGGGAATGCTGGATCGCAGCAGTTTCAGCGCCTCGTTTATCTCAATATACATTTGAAACGGCTTTTTTCTATACTCTGTCTGACGGCTGAATGTCAGTATCTGCTGGACAAGCTCTGTTGCCCGTTTGGTTCCTTTTAAAACCTGATTAATATTGTCGATCGTTTTTCCGGGGGTATGGATGTTCTTTTGGGCTAATTGTGAATACCCGAGAATTCCTGACAGTATATTGTTAAAATCGTGGGCAATACCGCCGGCAAGCGTCCCGATGGCTTCCAGTTTGTGAGCCTGGCGAAGCTGCTGTTCAAGCTTTTTCTTTTCCTGTTCGGAACGTCGGATTTCTGTTAAATCGTGAACAACGGCCATGGCTCTTTTGGGCATACCGTTTTCATAAAAGAATTTGGCATTGGCTAACACCCAGAACTCTTTATTATTTTTTCCTTTAAGTTTGTATTCGGCAGCCAGTTCCTCGGGATGGTTTTCGAAGACATTGGTCACTAAATCAGCTAGGATGGTCTGGCTGTCATCACTTAAAATATCAAATGGATTGAGCTTTAAAAATTCTTTTTCCGTATACCCTGTATATTCACACATCACATCATTGACACCGATGAATGTAAGTTTTTCCATATCAAATTCGTAAATACCGGTCGGTGCATATTGGACAAGATTTCTGTATTTTGCCTCGCTCTCCTGTAGGGCCTTTTCATTCTGCCTGGCGCGTTTCAGGGATTTGACAAGATTGCTTGTAAGGATGTTGACACAAACAGCGGTGATGGCAATAACAAGAACGATGTCGACACCATCGTAAGGTGAAACCAGCGCATTGTACCTTGTTACTCGGATACCGGAGTGTTCCAGTGCCACCAGGACCGCAATCAGCAGCAGTGTAATGCCTGTTAAAATATAGAACTGCCACTTCTCTAAAAGGATTCCGGCAATGATGAGCAGCCCCGGAATCGCAAAAAGTGCAGTATCATGATACCCGTCATCGCTGATAACAACAATATAACTGCACAGCCCGAACAGTGTCCCGATAAGAATATACGAAGCTGCTTCAAGCTTTTCCTTGAGCAGGAGCAGATGGGAAAAGGAAAGCAGGAGCAGGCTGATGAAAAGAGGGATTATCAACTGCGAGTCGGAACCAAGCCCCACAATGCGGACCCCAAGAATGGTGATCAGCCCTATAAAACATGCCCTGGACACCAGAAAAAGGGTTCTTGCTTTACGATTTTTTTCTTCATTTGAATACTCCGGCGGACGAATTCGCTGCCAGAAATTAAATATGGTTTTCATTATCTGAATATCTTTCTCCGGGTACCATCTGATAATTTTTAAAATTTCATGGAGTATACATCATCGGGTATAGTAAAACAAACATGATCAAACCGGCCGGGTATACGAAAAAGATTAAATTTTAAAAACCGATCACATTGGAGAATCGTAACAAGGGTCAGCCAGAATCTCTCTTTCCGATTCACTTGAAAAGTTGCAAACTTTTAATCTGGAAATTGTGGGCTAATTCCCCTTAGAAGGTTCTTTTGGGTGTTGAAATGAGGCTGCTAAGAGTAGTATTTGATAGTTTTGAAAAACTTTTTGTTTTATTAACGGATGGTATGAGGGTCTGGTTTGCGGCAACGGTCGTTTCCCAAGAGGAAGAATGCGGTTCAGGGATGGTGGCCGTGATACAGGAGGCCGGCAACCGGGTCAAATTAAAGGCGGACAGGAACAGCCGGAGAAGTCTGGAAAGTGGCAGATCATAGTTGATTAACCTTATTAACAGAACAGTGATTGAAAAAACCCGGTCCGGGATGGATTTTCAGGGGCCGGGTTGTTCGTTTAGTACTTCTCTTTGAGATAGGCTTAAGAGATCCGTCAATGGCCGTCAGCGTTAATGCAGGATTCTCTTTACAGCAGCACCAAGCAGACGATACTGCGACCAGGTATTGTACGATATCCTAAAAATTATTGGCTTGCCCGTGTGCCTTTTAATGATTGTATATCGTACAATACCTGGTCGCAGTATCGTCTGCTTGGTGCTG
>CAZLTD010000178.1:0-8429 GCA_964562385.1 uncultured Desulfobacula sp. | reverse complement strand
TGTAATTTCAATTGCTTACAACAATGCTGTTACCCCGTGAATGAATACAAAAAAAAAGATAAAAGTCGGAAAATATAGTGTAATCAATATCATATGTCATGCTGCGGTTGTGAATTAAAATTTGTTCATCTCTTTTTGTATCATTTTTTCTTTGATATTCTCTATGCCGGGAAACGCCAGAACACTAAGGCCGTGAAACAGCAGGCCGATCCCCCATCCGACCAGGGGCCAGACTGACCAGATAACTTCCTGGGACTGAACAAAATTCATGGTCATTAAAAAACTATTGACCAGGATATATACGGTCAGGTGGGTGAAAAATCCGAATTTCGCCTGTACCCGCTTTTTTGCTTTTTGATAAACGTCATTGTCTTTCATGGGATATCTCCTTTATAGTAGGTTTTAATCAGGACTATAGATGAAACCCTTAAGAGTTCAATGCAATGGCGACCAATGGTAAAAATGATGGTGTCAACCGAATTGTGGGGTGATGAATAGCCACCACGGGTGGGGTAACAATATGGGAAGAAGTTAAAAATGTCGGACTTGATCGCTAAACTGCCGGATACCATTAAAATCGGTACCTGCTCCTGGAAATACGATTCCTGGAAGGGGCGGGTCTATTCCGATGAGGTGAATGGCAATTACCTGTCGGAGTACAGCCGGGTTTACAACACCGTGGAGATCGATCAATGGTTCTGGTCTCTGTTTGGCGATAAAATTGTCCTGCCCAGGCCAGACGTGGTTGAAGAGTATTCTTCCAGCGTGCCGGAATATTTCAGGTTCAGCATCAAGGTGCCCAATGCCATCACACTCACCCATCAGTATCAAAAGGGCAAAAAAAGGACGCTTGAAACCAATCCTCATTTTTTGTCGAACCAGCTGTTTGATGATTTTTTAAAGCTGCTTGGTCCCATGTCAGGGCAGATCGAAACCTTTATTTTTCAGTTCGAATACCTGAACAGGCAGAAAATGCCAAACCAGGGGGCGTTCCAGCAACGGTTGCGAAAGTTTTTTAACCACTGCCCGAAAGAATACCGGTATGCCGTTGAGATACGGAATCCAGATTTCTTGAACGCCAATTATTTTGGGTTCCTTCAATCCTTAAACCTGGCACATGTTTTTTTGCAGGGATACTGGATGCCGTCAATTTTTAAGATATACGGGCAGTTCAAAAGCTCGATAAAGGCGTTTACCCTGATTCGTCTGCTGGGCCCGGACAGAAAGAAAATAGAGAAGATTACCGGCAAAAAATGGCACACCATTGTTGATCCAAAAGACGATGAGCTTCATCAGCTCACCTCAATGGTTGAAGATCTTATGGCACGGCAGGTAAGAATCGGTATCAATGTCAATAATCACTATGAGGGTTGCGCTCCTTTGACCATTGATCGGTTTGTTGACATGCTGTTCAAGGATCGTCTGACTTGATGGTACAATGCAGTTTGTAAAATGGGGAATGGTAAAAACAAAGACCGTTTTTAAACCGCGATTTGCCGTGAAAATGCTTTATCCCGGAATTCAGGTATTTGCGTGTAATTCTATTGTTATTGGATATGAGAGGTTGTGTAGTGGTTTGATCGAAATTAACCGCAGCCTCCAGCTTATTTTATATATAGCGTCGCATTCAGGAGTAGACAGATGAAAAAAATCGAACCAAATCCGCAAATTGAGATCTCTGAACAAATGTTACGCAAATGGCAGAATATGGTTGATATCCTGGCTAAATTAATAAATATCCCGGCTGCCCTTATTATGCGCATCACAAAATCGGATATTGAGGTTTTTGTTTCAAGTCAAAGTGACGGTAATCCCTACCGCCCAGGAGACAGTGAGTGCCTGTTCGGATCTGGGCTGTATTGCGAAACGGTTATAAATTCAACTAAAAAACTTTTGATTCCCAATGCATTGGTTGATGAAAACTGGGACACCAATCCGGATATAAAGCTTGATATGATCTCGTATCTGGGGTTTCCCATTCTTTGGCCGGACGGGACTGTTTTTGGCACGATCTGCGTACTTGACAGTAAACCCAATGCCTATTCGACAACATATGAAGACCTTATCAAAAATTTCAGGGATATCATTCAATCGCACATAGAACTTATTTATATGAATTCCCAGCTAAATGAAAAAAACAAGGCGTTTTCTGATTATATCAATGAAATAAAGACGCTTCGCGGCCTTTTGCCAATCTGCGCCAGTTGCAAAAGGATCAGGGAGAGCAAAGGGCGCTGGACCGAAATCGAAGCCTATATTTATAAGAACTCCGAAGTTCAGTTTTCTCACAGCATCTGCCCTGAATGTTCAAAAGAGTTGTATCCGGATGAAGATATATACGACTGATTTGAGGGCATCGTGAGTATCACCCGAATTTTTTTACCCTTACAAAAAGGGTTTGAGAACCCTGACAACGGCGTTGACCGCTTTTTCAAGAATGGCTCTTGGACAGGCAATATTGAACCGTTCAAACCCTTTTCCATTTTCGCCGAACCAGTCCCCGTGATCCAGGGCCACCCCGGCCTTTTTCTCTATCAATTGTGCCAGTTTTTCAGGCGACAGGTTCAGGTGGCGAAAATCCACCCAGACAAGATAGGTGCCTTCAAGGTCATATACCTTTGTGCCGGGCAGCTGCTCTTCAATCGTTGTTTTTAAATAATCAAAATTGTCCTCAAGGTAAAGGATCAGATCTTCCAGCCACTCTTCGGCCTCGTTATAGGCCGCTGCTGCGGCAACGGCGCCGAACAGTGTGCCGCCGATACCGCCGGTGAATCCAAGATTTTCAATCCGGTTCTTCATCTCCTGCCGGATGGCGGGGTTGGGAATTATGATACTGGACTGCTGCAGCCCGGCCAGGTTGAATGTCTTGCTGGCCGCCAGGGCCGTAATACTGTTTTGTGCGAACGCTTCACAGATAGTAGGAAAACAGATATGCCTGAAACCCGGCATGACAAGATCACAATGGATCTCGTCGGCAATGACAAGCACATCGTTTTTGATGCAGATCTCCCCGAATTTTATAAGCTCCTCTTTCGTCCAGACCCGTCCCACAGGGTTATGGGGGTTGCAGAGAATGGCGATTTTGGCCCGGGGATCTTTGGCTTTTGCTTCAAGATCCAAAAAATCCATTGTGTAATGATCTTTTATGATCTGCAAAGGATTTTCAAGGATTTGCCGGCCGTTGTTTACAATGCCCCTGGCAAAAGGGTAATAGGCAGGCGGCTGGATGATGACTTTATCGCCGGGTTGTGTAAAGTGCTGGATCATGTAATTGATGCCCGGAACCACGCCCGGTGTGGTCAGCACCCAGTTTTCCTTTATAGTCCAGTCATGTCGGCGCCGGTACCAGGAAATCAGGGCCGGCAGATAAGACGGGTCCGTCAGGCTGTAACCGTAGATCTGGTGTTCAAGCCGTTTTTCCATGGCCTTTTTAACGGGTGTCGGGCATAAAAAATCCATGTCCGCCACCCACAGGGGTAAAAGATCCTTTTTGCCGAAAAGGTTGGTCAATACACCCGGATCCCATTTCATGGATGCGGTGTTGTTTCTGTCTATGATCTCATCAAAGTTCCAGTCTTTGCTCATTGCATATACCTGCTGTTTTAAAGGGCATGTCCCTGTGATTTGGTTTGTTAAAGCGTCAGCCTGCTTTTATCATTTTAGTGTCCCGTGAATCAACAAAGACTTTCCAAGGCTCAATTGGGATTACCCGTTTCATGACAGGAAAAAACAAACCGCGCCCGGCTCCTTTTAAGGACCCGGGAGCGGCTTTTTTCAATCATCTGTCGGACAGGTTAAAAGTCTTCTCCTTTTTTTTCATTTTTAGACATGTACTCGATCATTCTGGTCATCATCTCAAGGTGCTTTTTCTCATCCAGTTTTCCATCGGTGGATACCTTTTTCCACATATCTTTTTTACTCATGGAACTATGGCATCCCATACAGGTGCCGGCGCGCAGAAAACCGTCCAGCTCCTCTTTGTTAAAGGCGCGGCTGCCGGGCCAGTGTGTGCCCACTGTGGCCAGCTGTTTACCTTCCCTTGTGACAATCTGGGACCAGTCAAAATCAAGTTTTGAGATGGCAGGAATCTGAACAGAGTATCTTTTGGGGATAACCTTGCCGGTTTTGGCATCGATCAGGTCTGCCACAATGTCAACATTCTGTTTTAGCCCGAATGTGCCGTTGCCAAGGCCAAGACCGGCGGTCTTGTAATTGACATGACAGTTCTCGCAGGTTCTTGCCTTTCGTTGGGCGGTATGGGGCTGGACCGGGGCCATGTCAATGGCCAGGGGAACATGGGACTGCCCGATATCCCTGGCTTCGCCCGGGTTGTCGGCCACATGGTTCCGGATCAGGGTTTTGCCGTCACGGCCAATCACTGTATAAAAAACCTGGCACCCCGGCATCAAAGGAGATACCTTTCCTTCCCCGTTGATTCCCAGGACCGGGTCTTCCCAACGCAGATAAGACCGATTTTCTAAGATTTTGCCCGGGGATTTAATCCCCTTGGATCCGCGTTTGGATTCTGATGTCTGGCCGTTTTGAGTGCGCTTGTTGCCTGACGCCACCCAGTCGGTACCGGATTTCAGGCTGCCGTCCTTGTTTTCACTGTAGTCCACCTTCACGTGGCAGCCGTAACACTGGGGTACCCATGAGGCGTGACAGCTGTAGCATTCCATCTTATCCATATGGGTGGAAACGGCGTCCATGGCGACTTGGGCTGAAAAATCCTTCCACAGATTTTCCATCTTAAGGTTCTTTAATACCGGTACTTTAAAATCATTACCTGTGGCAGAGTGAACAATGACCTCATTACCTTTTTTCACAACGTTGCCCAGGGGGTTTCCCCTGGCAGATATAATGAAACCGTCTTCGGCTTTATAGGGATACCCGAACTGCTGGTCGGCCAGAAGACGTTTTTGGGCCACGCCTCTGGGTGTGGCATTGGAAAAATCCCGGCCGAATTCATCCCCGTAACCCAAGGGCAGTTCCCAGGAAAACTTATCCGGGGTCCCATGGCAGTCGGAGCATTCGATCTCCACCTGGCCCATGGTGGTGCCGTGGATATTGCCGTCACCGTGGATATCCACGCTGGTATGGCAGTCCTGGCAGATCAGACCGCCTTTGGGATTGCCTTCCCGGCTTTTATCCATCTGATGATGCAGATCATCCGAGATAAACAGATATTGTTTGGTGTGCAGTTTGGGCTGGGTATTACCTTTTTCATCATAGGGAGACCCATAGGGAAATTCCATCAGCCCCTGGTAGGAGACCCCGATCCTTTTACCCCGGTTGTGGCAGGAGTTGCAGGATTCAACCGGAATACCACCGGTTTTCCGGTTCCCCACAATCCGGTGCTTTAAAATATGGCCAGGCTCATCCTTGTTAATGGATTTGTCATCTCCTTCGTAATAGCCGTCATTGCTGTAGAGGATGTGGCAGGCGGAACAGCCCATGCCTCTGTAATCCCCGCGTTTATCCCGTCCCCTCACCCCGATATGGCACCGCTGGCACTCCTGCCGCTGGTAGGTGATTCCGGCCAGTTTCGGATCTTTTTCAATCTCCTCAACCGTGGGGGAGGGCAGTTTTTTCAAGCTTTTGGGATATTGCTTGGGAAACATTTTGACCATGTTGGTCATGTACTCGGCATATTCCGGAGTGGTTCCGTACGGCACAGATCCGTCTTTATCCTCAATGTCGTAGTTGCCCCAGGGGACTTTGAAGTCCTTGACCTCATCCAGTCCCCAGGTATGGAGATTCCCCTGGATTTTTCCGGCCTCGGTGTTCATCAGTGACAGTTTCATTCGCTGAACATAGCCCGGGTGGCACACGCCGCAGGTGTTGTCGGCAATCCAGATGGATCCCGGATCAGGATAATACTCTTTGGGACCCGGAACACGGCGCAGTGATTTGGGGATTCCTTTGTGAGCATTCTCTTTTTTTGCGGCCCGAGGATTTCCTCCGTGGCAGACAACACAGCCGTCCGGGTCTCCATATCGCTGTCCGTTCATCTTGATGATCTGCATCATTAAAAGCGTTTTAGGTACAATGTCCAGGATGCCCTCATGGCATTGTGTCGTGGTGCAGCCGCCTGTTTGCGCAAGCACATCCCCAGGATTGATACCCCACAAAAAACAGGCCATTATCAGGATGGCGCAGGATATGGTTTTGTTCTTAGTTTTATATTTCAATTAAAACCCCTTTTAGAAAATTGCCAGTCATGGGCACTATATTGGCAATGACCACAATGGATAATTATAAGGTGATTGAAACCGCTAAAAATCCTAATCCTAAATCAGGTGGGCTGTCATTTTATCATTGATCAAAGCCTGTCCTGCTAAAAAGAGTGCGGTCATATCGTTTTAAGGAACCAGACTTGTCTAAAATATCCGCGGATCGGCTTACAAATCAAGCAAAAACTGATTATCTGAAAACCGGTTTTGTTGACATACAAAAAGTATGGAAGACGCTTGAAAGTTTTTCAGAGCAGGTTCTTGTAAGGTATATGGGGAGAAACAGGTTTATACCTGTATCACCAAGATGACGGTTCATCATGTCGCAAAGGAGGGGATAATGAAGAATTATCTGCACTTTTTCAAAAAAGTTTTTTTGAAAAAGCGCAGAATCAAGGTTTTCTCCTGATTGTTTTCCTTTGAATGATTTATATTGATCCAGGGTGTTGTTTTTAAACTACAGCGATTTACTAAATAAAGTTCCTAAAAACAGATTATCGTTGATGGGATTTTATAGGGCGTATTAAAAAAGTAAAACTAATTTGATGGCGGCATGTTTTTTTGAATACTTTGAAAAACAGACAAGGCGTCTGAAAGATCTTCTTCAGACAAAGCCGTAGTGATGATATTCACAAAGCATTCTGCCGAGGGATCTCCCTGTAGTGCAGCCAGGCTGTACCATGCATATGCTTTTTTAAGATCCTTGGGGACACCATCACCGTCATAATACATCGCACCCAGGATTTTTTGCGCAGAAACAGATCCCTCCTGAGCTGATTTCATCTGCCAGTACATGGCATTATTAGGATCTTTCCCAGGAATGTCCGGTACTTTAAAACATCCGGTCAAAATAATCGGTATTAGAACGATAACAACCCAAAACAGATTATTTAGGACGATTCTATGACATTGACGATGATGGTTCATTATAAATCAATATGAAGTCGCAAAAGGTTTTCATTATTATCTCTTAAATATTCTATCTTTTCTGCAATCTGTTTAACAATATAGATCCCCAGTCCACCAGGAGTTCGGTCTTCTATGGCGGCTGTAATATCAGGGGTTTTACTTTGAAGCGGATTAAAGGGCATACCGTTATCCAAAATTTCCAGGATAATAAAGTCCGGTGCAATTTCAACACTGATCCGGATCATTCCGTTCTCAATATTCTTTAAACCATGCTTAATGATGTTTGCGGCAATCTCCTCAATTACCAGATCTATTTTCATCATTTTGTTCGGGTTGCGGTTACAATGGGATATGGCCTCCTTGACAAATGCCTGGATCTGATGGATCGATTTTAAATCAGGTTTAAATGTGCGGGTTTCCATTTAGTTTTCTGCGATTCCCTGTTTTGCAGTTGCCAAGTTATCATAGACATTCATAAACAAATTAAAGCCTGCCATTTCAATAATTTCAAGGACATTGCTGCTGACATTGCACAAGCAGAAATGCCCGGTATCGTAAACCTGCTTTGTGGCAACAATCAGTACTCGTAAACCGGCACTGCTGATATAGGTTGTACCTGTTAAATCAAGTATGATATTGGGCTCACCCTGATCTATTAAATCAATCAGGGTATCTTCAAGGTCGTCCGACGTTGAGGCATCAATCTTGCCCGAAATCTGAACAACCGAACAATTCTCTTCTTTTCCAACGTTAATAGTAATATCCATGCGGGGAACACTCCTAATTCTGCTACTATTAATATCCATTTGCAAATATATAGAAAACTTGCAGAATATTAATGTCATGTCGAAATGATACGATTATATATAATATCTATTACCTTTTTTAAGTATAGATATCAATACAAATTCACGGCCCATAAGAAGGCAATGCCAAACTAATTAAACCCTTTCCATTGTTCAGTCAGAACAGTTTCTGTAGTCTGTACAAAATTCAAAAAAGCGCAGTGTTATCTGACGACCGGAGAGCGGAAGAGTCGTTTGCCGTCTGCGATTGCTTTAAGTATTACTTGTAAAATATGAATGTTTAAGTGGCATCTCCCAGGTTTTTTGAATAATAGCCAGACTATTTTGTCCGGCAAATCACCTTTGTGCAGGCCTGATCGCTGTTTTGAGAAATCATATAAGATTGACATGGATAAATATATATACTAAGACAAACTAATCTATCCGTTATATGGCTCTAAACAATTTTCAGTTAATTGACTGGCGAATGAGTCAAACAAGC
>CAZLTD010000177.1:0-8781 GCA_964562385.1 uncultured Desulfobacula sp. | reverse complement strand
TGTAATTTCAATTGCTTACAACAATGCTGTTACCCCGTGAATGAATACGATTTTATAAATGCCAAAGGAAGACAAATGAATATACCCGCATTGATTTATGATGCCGTGAGAACACCGCGCGGTAAAGGGAAAAAAGATGGTTCGCTTCATGAAGTCAAGCCGGTGAACCTGTTCGCAGGACTCTTGAAGGGGCTTGAAAAAAGACATGATCTGAATACAGCCCGCGTGGATGATGTGATAATGGGCTGTGTTATGCCGGTTGGAGAACAGGGCACCAACATGGGAAAAATCGCCCCCATGGTTGCAGGCTGGGATGAGAGCGTCTGCGGTATGCAGATGGATAGGTTTTGTGCCTCATCTCTTGAAGCGGTTGGCATGGCTGCCGTAAAGGTAATGGCCGGCTGGGAAGACCTGGTGGTTGCCGGTGGTGTTGAGTGTATGTCCCGTGTAAAAATCGAGTCACTTGGCGGGGCCTGGTCTGAGGATCCTTCAACCTCAACCCTCACAGGTTTTCTACCCCAGGGAATTGGGGCTGATCTTATTGCGACCTTAGAAGGATTTTCCCGTGAAGACGTAGATGAATTTGCTGTGAGCTCCCAGAAAAAGGCAGCCATAGCCCAGGAGAAGGGGTGGTTTGATAAATCCATTCTGCCGGTAAAAGACGAAACCGGCCTGACCATCCTGGATAAGGATGAATTTATAAAACCTGATACAACACTGGAAGGCCTGGCTAAGCTCAAGCCCTCATTTGCCCTGCTCGGTAAAATGGGATTCAACCATGTGGCCCTGGCCAAATACCCACACCTGGAAAAGATTCAACATGTTCACCATGCCGGCAACTCCTCTGGAATTGTTGATGGTGCTTCTGCTGTTCTCATCGGCAATGAGCAGATAGGCAAGGATCTCGGACTCACACCCAGAGGCAGGGTCGTGGCAACAACTATTGTGGGCAGTGAACCGACCATCATGCTAACCGGTCCCACCATGGCAGCAAAAAAGGCATTAAAAATCACTGGTATGTCATTAGACCAGATTGACCTGTTTGAGGTTAACGAGGCATTTGCCTCAGTTCCCATGAAGTTTCAAAAGGATTTGAATATACCCTGGGAAAAGATAAATGTCTGCGGAGGTGCTATTGCCATGGGTCACCCCCTTGGCGCCACCGGTGCGATTCTTATGGGAACACTGTTGGATGAACTTGAAACCCGCGGATTGAAATACGGTCTGGTCACCCTGTGTGCCGGTGCCGGAATCGGCATTGCAGGCATTATTGAGCGGATTTAACCGAAAGGAATGATACACCACCATGAACGGCTTCAGACTTAGTAAAGATTCACAAAACATCGTTACGATCATCATGGACATGACCGGACCGGTCAACACCATGAATGAGGAGTTCATCCAGCTTATCGACCCAATTATTGATCAGTTGGAAAAAGAAAAGGATACAATTGCAGGTGTGATCCTTACCTCTGCTAAAAAAACCTTTTTTGCGGGCGGTGATCTTAATAAAATTATTTCTTTTCAAAAAGGAGAGGAAGCTGAAATTCTTTCATTTCTTGAAAGGAACAAGCTCTATCTCAGGCGCCTTGAACGATTGGGAAGGCCTGTTGTGGCTGCAGTCAACGGTACAGCCCTGGGCGGTGGGTGTGAACTCTGCCTGGCCTGTCACCACAGGATCATTATTGATGATCCCACCATATGGATTGGCATGCCTGAAGTCTCTTTAGGCCTTTTGCCCGGTGGAGGTGGGATTGTCCGGACGATCAGGATGATAGGTTTAGAAAAAGCACTCCCTTTATTGATGGAAGGCAAAAAATTAAGGCCCCAAAAAGCCCTATCCGTCGGCCTTGTTGATTCACTGGCAGATGATGCTGAAGATATGATAAAAAAGGCTGTAGAATGGATCAAATCGAACCCAGAAGCAGCCCAGCCCTGGGATAAAAAGGAACATGAAATTCCAGGGGGAGATACCCGAAACAAAAATATTACTCAAATTCTTCAGGTTGCACCGGGACTGCTTTATCAGAAAACCCGGGGCAATCTGCCTGCACCGGAAACCATCCTTGACGTGGCTGGTGAAAGTCTTCGCCTGGATGTAGACACAGCATTGAGAATTGAAAGCCGCGGCTTTACCAAACTTGCTGTGACACCTGTGGCAAAAAATCTGATCACAACCTTCTTTTTTCAGATGAATGAATTGAAAGCAGGTCACAGCCGCCCTTCTGGTGTAGGGAAATCCAAAGTTAAAAAAATTGGTATTCTAGGCGCAGGAATGATGGGACAAGGACTTGCCTATATCTGTGCTCTGGCAGGTATTGAAGTTATTTTAAAGGATATCAGCCTTGAAACTGCCCAAAAGGGAAAAGCCTATTCAGACAAGCTCCTTTCAAAAGCCATTGATAAGGGTAAGATAAATGAGGCAAGAAAAAAGAGTGTTCTTGACTTGATCACCACCACTATCAAAAACAAGGATCTTTCAGGATGTGACTTAATCATTGAAGCAGTATTTGAGGATATGAATCTCAAACTTGAAGTGATCAGAAAAACAGAGCCAGAACTTGCGGATAATGGTATTTTTGCCTCCAACACATCCACGCTTCCGATCACACAGCTTGCCACGGCATCCCAAAAGCCTGAAAACTTTATTGGACTCCACTTTTTCTCTCCAGTAGAAAAAATGCCGCTGGTGGAAATTATTACAGGTGAACAAACCAGTGAAATGACCCTTGCAAGAGGATTTGACTTTGTTCAGCAGATTAGAAAGGTTCCAATTGTTGTCAAAGACTCCAGGGGATTTTTTACATCGCGGGTATTTGGCACTTTTCTTGATGAAGGGTGTCGTATGATCAAAGAAGGACTTGACCCGGTGCTCGTGGATGCTTTGGCGCGCCAGGCTGGGATGCCGGTGGGACCTTTGACTGTCCATGATGAAGTCACCCAGGCACTCATCCTGAAAGTGTCACAAACAAATCTGGCCCTGGATGAAAAGCTCAATGGCAATTTCAATGCAAAAAACCCGGTCATGGCTGAAATGCCAAGGATTCTGGTTGAAGAGTATGGCCGGGGTGGCCGTGGACACGGCCATGGATGGTATGATTATCATGAAGACGGGGGAAAAAAATCTGGCCAAAGCTTTATGAGCTTTTTTACAAACCCGATGCTGAACTTCCAAGACAGGATATGAAGGACAGGCTGATTTTCCGCCAGAGCATCGAGTCTGTCCGCTGCTATTTTGAGGGTGTGGTTAATTCAGTGGGTGATGCCAATATCGGTTCCATCATGGGCATCGGATTTCCCCCTCACACTGGAGGCGTTCTGCAATATATCAATACTTATGGAATACAGCAGTTCACTTCTCGTTCCCAGGAACTGGCAGAGGCTTATGGAGAACGTTTTGCGCCCCCGGACCTGCTGCTGGAAAAAGCAGGGCGCAACGAATTGTTCGAATGATGAATATTTTAAGGAGATCCGAAAATGGCGAATACCGGTGCCCTGGCTCACATAAAAGTGCTTGATCTGTCCCGCATGCTTCCTGGACCCTATTGTTCCATGATTCTGGCAGATCACGGGGCAGATGTAATCGCCGTAGAAGACAGGCGGTACAAGGCAGAAGGCACCTATATAGAAAACCTTTATCGGAACAAAAAACACATGACCCTGAATCTGAAAACCAGAAAAGGGAAAGAGATCCTTTACCGCCTTTTGACAACATCAGATGTTTTTATTGAAGGATTCCGACCCGGTGTAACAAAAAAACTGGGAATCGATTACGATACAGTCATGCAGGTAAATCCGGGAATAATCTATTGTTCCATCACCGGGTACGGTCAGACCGGATGTCTAAAAGATAGTGCCGGACACGATGTGAACTATATCAGTTATGCCGGTCTGCTGGATCAGGTGGGTGCTGCTGGTCAGCCACCGGTCATCCCGGGTGTTCAGATAGCAGATATTGCAGGTGGCGCCATGAATGCGGCCATTGGAATTCTAGTGGCACTCATATCAAGGGGCAAAAGCGGACAAGGGCAATATGTGGATATCTCAATAACCGATGGTGCATTGAGTCTGATGCAGCTTGTTCTCTTCTTTAAACAGATGTTTGGACAAACACAAAAAAGAGGAGAGGGATTCCTTTCTCAACGGTATGCCTGTTACAACACCTATGAAACCCGTGACGGCAAATATCTGGCCATCGGTGCTGTGGAAAACCGTTTCTGGAAGACACTCTGCCAGTCTTTAGGTGTGCCTGAATATGCAGCACTGCAATATGATGAAACCCGTGCTAAAAAAATTACCAATCATTTGCGAACCCTGTTCAAAGAGAAAACGCTGGCTCAGTGGGAAAAGGAAATGGCTCTAATAGATGCCTGCTGGTCGCCGGTCCGGACCTTTGATGAAGCCCTTGAAGAAACAGTTTTCAAACAAAGAGAAATGGTCGCTGATATACAAAACCGGGATGGTGAAGCCTTGAAGGTGATCGGCATTCCTGTAAAGCTTGATAAAACTCCGGGATCCCTTCGATCTCCGCCGGCTCAGTTTGGTGAAAATACTGAAGAAATTTTAGAACAGATGGGGTATTCCATTGAAAAGATAGAGCAATTTAAAAATGAAAAGATTGTCTGACCCGGAAAACGCATGACGATTTCATTAATAATGAAAAACCTGTATAATGTCATGTCTAACCCTATAAAATCATAGGAGATACGGATTCATGGTACCCAAAATTGCAGATCAACGAGATATCGATTTTGTTCTTTACGAGCAGCTTCAGATTGAAGCGTTATTAAAATCAAAAAAATATTCCGATTTTAATAAAAAAACATTTGATCTGGTCATAAAAGAGATAAAAAAATTATCTATAACAGAGATCTACCCCACTTACTCAGAATGCGACAAAGCCGGTGTAATATTTGAAAACAATCAGGTAAAGGTGCCGAAATGTTTGAAAAAACCATATCGGCTTCTGCATGAAGGAGAATGGGGTGCTCTAACCGAAAATCCGGAATACGGGGGCCAGGGATTACCTCATGTTATTGCCCAGGCTGCCATGGAATATATCACTTCAGCCAATGGTATCATTGTCGGCTATATTTGGCTGGGTCACGGTGCTGGGAAAATGATTGACCGTTTCGGAACAAATGAACAAAAAGATCTGTTTGTTGAAAACCTTTATAGCGGTGTATGGGGGGGAACGATGATGCTTACAGAACCTGAGGCCGGTTCTGATGTCGGTGCCTTGAGCACCTCTGCAAAGGAACGTGATGATGGGACATATGAGATCACGGGAAACAAAATTTTCATCAGCAACGGTGACCAGGACCTAACCCCAAATATTATTCATCTTGTCCTGGCCAGGATAGAAGGTGCGCCCAAAGGTACACACGGTATTTCTTTGTTCATTGTTCCTAAAATATGGGTGAATCCGGATGGTTCACTGGGTGAACCCAATGATGTGGTTTGTACCGGTGTAGAAGAAAAGCTGGGGCTTCACGGCAGCCCGACCTGTTCCATGTCCCTTGGCAGTAAAGGAAGATGCCGTGGTGTTTTACTGGGTGACCGTCACAAGGGTATGGCCATTATGTTCCACATGATGAACGAGGTCCGGCTTGAGGTAGGATCTCAGGGATTTTCTACCGCTTCTATATCCTATCTTCATGCACTTGCTTATGCCAGACAGCGGCGGCAGGGAAAATCTATTGAAAAACTTACAGACATGAATGCGCCCCAGATCCCAATTATCCAGCATCCTGATGTGAGACGAATGCTACTCAAGATGAAATCCTATGCTGAAGGGTTAAGAAGCCTAATTTATTTCACATCCTTTTGCATCGATAAAAAAGAATCCGCCGTCAGTGAAGACGAAAAGCGATATCAGGCAAATCTCATTGAGATTTTGACCCCGGTCGTTAAAGCGTATTCAACTGAAAGGGGATTTGATAATTGTGTTGAGGCCATGCAGGTTTTCGGAGGATATGGCTATATGCGTGAATATCCTATAGAACAATTGTTAAGAGACATTAAAATCGCTTCAATTTATGAAGGAACTAATGGTATCCAGGCCATGGACTTTCTGACTCGCAAGCTTCTTGGAAACAACGGCAGGCTGCTTGACTGCCTGGTAAAAGAGATCAAAAAACAGATAGCGACTGCAAAAACTCAGGAAGGAATTAATGCGCTGGCTTTAAAAGTAGAAACCGCAGTGGAGAAACTTTACCAAACCTGTCGAAAAACCAGTGCATCGATTATGTCAAATCAGATAAAATCTGCATTCGCCTGCGCTCATCCCCTCATTGAGGCATCAGGTGACGTAATTATGGCCTGGATGCATCTCTGGAGAGCATCTATAGCCATAAAAAAGCTTGATTCAAAAAAAGATCGGTTCTATCAAGGTAAAATTACAACTGCCCAATTTTTTATCAAAACCATTCTGCCAGTGACAATGGGGAAACTTGATGCAATAACCTATCAGGACAATCCCGCAGTCATCATGGAAGAAAACTCGTTTTAGCATCTTCATTCGATACGTATTTTACTCCTCTGAACTATTCTCCATATTTCCTGTATAAGAAAAATGCATTTTCAGTAAAATATTGAAGTAAAAGGTAACCCTGAGCTATGTCTATGAGAAAACTTAACTGTCCCACAAAACCTACTAAGGCTGGTGTTTCTATTGTTGGAGATTGGAATTACACCAATCCCTTTTGATTTCATCAGTAAATTTATTAAATCCAATACATATAGTCTCAATGTCACCGACCTTCCCAAGATACTGCTGGTGGATAGATTTGAATAACAAAGAATGACCTTCGACGCGATTTCAATGGGAACTCCGGCTCTACTTACGTTCGGTTAGAATCAATTCCCGAGCTTCATTCAACGATTTCCAGAAGAGCTCTTTTTTGTGTTTTTGCACACGCACATGATAGTATAGTTCGCATGGCCTGGGCGGTTCTTCCTTTTTTACCGATAATTTTTCCAAGATCTGCTTTTGCTACCCTCAATTCAAGGACCTGGGTGTGATGTGATTTAATTTCCTGAACTTTAACCTGGTCGGGATAGTCAACCAGAACTCGAGCCATGTATTTTATCAAGTCTTTCATAACTGAACCCTTTCTTATTTGAAAATGGTAAGAAAATGAGATTTTTTAAATAGTACATTAAGGTTTTTATCGTCGTTGACAAGCTTGCAGGCCTATGAATAAAACGCTATTCATTATCTTGGACGAAAGTAGAAAGATAATGGAAATCAGTTTGCCATTCAAGGTAGATCTGGAAAAATAGGAAAGCTACTCCATCTACTGCTTCTTTCCCAACCATACCTGACCTCCCAGCTTTGTCTCCTATCTTTTTTCGTTCGTCGCTCTTGGCCTTGATATTCTGAGCCAGAATCTAATTGTCGCCTGTCCAACGGCGACCTTCGATCTATCGCAGACCGTTTTAAAAATTCTTTTTTTGAGATCACTTGGCTTAGCTCCTCTGATTATATTGAATAGAGCCCCTGATCTTAAAGGCTCTGGTACAATTTATATTAGACTATGAAACTGTAACATTCACTGCAGCCGGCCCTTTTGGGCCCTGTTCAACGTCAAATGTAACTCTATCGCCTTCATTAAGAGATTTAAAACCGGAAGTATTAATTCCAGAATAATGCACAAACACATCCGGTCCCCCGTTTTCCTGTTGAATAAAGCCAAAACCTTTACTGTCATTAAACCATTTTACTGTTCCCTGGACCATTTAATTCCTCTCCTTTTTAAATGATGATAACTTGGGTATGAAATACTATTTCTATTTGCTGCCACTTAAACCTTTATTGTAATTGCTGCATTTCGCCACTTCATTGGATCATCCTGTTTAGTGATTGATAACAGGGCGTTTTAACATCTTGCCATATAATTCAATATAATGTGATGCCGTTACCGAATAGTGAAATCGGTCAGCACTGTGCTGCATGATCCGCCTTATCTGTTGAGACTTCCTGGCCTCTGGGCAGTTATAAAACTTCAGGGCCTTGTCAATTGCCTGAAATAAACTATCAGTGTCAAACAGGTGGAACAAAAAGCCATTCCCAGTGTTATGATCCACATCCAGATTCTTTATCGTATCTTGTATTCCCCCTGCATCATGGGCAATGGGAAGTGTCCCATACAGTAATCCGATGATGTATTGGAGGCCCACTGTTTCCAGGGTAGAAGGCACCAAGATAAAATCTGACGCACCATAGGCTACACGGGTAAGGGATTCGCTGAATTGACAAACCGCCACGTGTTTATTTAAATTAAAATCCCGCATAATATCATTTATCTCATGATGGACTTTTACATTGGTAACAACTACAATTTCGATATTTTGATCCCAATATTTAGAAGCCACATTATGCAAAATAGCAGCAAGTAATTGAGAGTCGTTTTGATTTGGGGCGCGAAAACAAGGCCAGTAGAAAAGCGGGGCCCATTGGTCCGCGATAATATAGAGCGCGTCCGGGAGAAAATTTTTATTGATGAGAGAGAGAAAGATGAAATCATGAAAGGAATGCAGGATTCGTTTTTGAGCAGCTCGCTTTCATATCTTTCACATTCAGATTTCCCCCAAAAGTATGTTTTAAAAGAGTTTAATGAAAAGATTAAAAAAGGCTCATGGTATAAGGATATTTAACCGTTTACGGTTGTCGGTTCACAGTTCACAGTTTTTTCAATAAACTATTCAACAACTGAAGCATTTTGAATATTGTTTTCAATTCAAGAATTAATTTTTTTACATCTAAATCATAAAATATAA
>CAZLTD010000176.1:0-8869 GCA_964562385.1 uncultured Desulfobacula sp. | reverse complement strand
CCTGCCAACAGCTTTCACAACGAAAAAATCAATGGCTTCGTCCGGCAGCCCAGCACCGTGATTAATGTATTCCCGAATTTTTCTTTTGGGTTTGCCTAAGTGCTCAACAAGCAGCTCAATAATTTTCTGATCTATTTTATTGTCAAATTCACAACTTTTTCTATCCCCGCCATGAGCTGATGCCTTGGGAATCTCATTACTTTTTTTAATCAATCGAAAGCATACCCTTATATTCAGTATCATCTCAGCATGAGAGCAGGTACCGCCAATCGGCATTGACCGCATTGCTGCCTTAAAAATACCGGTTGCAGCCGCATTGAATGAGTCCATATAAAAAACATGGCATTTAATGGCATCTTCACTCTTTTCTTTAGCCTCGTTCACCAGGTTCCAACCATCTATACAATGACAGTGGCCGGTATCTTTAAAGATGATAACGATTGGATAGAGGGATCGTGTAGGGAGCGTAAAGTCTTTTATAATGTTGAAATGTTTTATCTCTTCGATTGGGAGATCTAAGAAAGCCTCATTTTTGCAGAGTAATTTGTCTGAAAGATCAGCGATCAATTCCCCCTGGGGGGCATGATCCTCTTTTTGTTGACCTGTTTTTTGTTTTGATTGCCCAGGGAACTCGGTAATATTCCCTTTGATTTTTGAATCTGTTTGAGTTTTGTTTAAGCTATCTTTTCTTGGGGTCATATCGCACCTCCTGTTTGTGGAAGTCGGTTTAGACCCTCAGTTATTGGGGAATGTTTCGATCCGGTTAATTTATTTATCTTTGTATAAGTTTCTTCTTCGAAAAGGGGAAAGAGGACATTATCTCTGATTTTTCGAATCTGTGTTTTTAGTTTTTTGCCATAATTTTGCCATAAATGAATCAAAACATGGGTAAACTAAAGTAGAAATAGTGAAAACAGCGAAAGAAAATTAATATTATAATTGCTTGAAATTATTTAATTTTTAATACTTTTTGTTAATTATTTTTACTTTTAAAATATTTTTGAAATCCAACTCTGACTCCGTCAATTAAGGTTCGAATCCTTATCACCCAGCCATTTGAATACAAAGGCTCTTGAGCTTAAATGCTCTTGAGCCTTTTTTGCTTTGCGTGACAATTTAATGTGGTTTGTAATGTGTTTTTCGTCTTTTAAGCCCCCCTTCTATAATCAAAAATACAGAAAATGTGTCATTAATATATTTGAACATTAAAGCAATAATGGAGAATCAATTGATCAAGATAGCGGGCGGGGGGGACCGGATTGGGTCCCATATACAACGGGACTCCTAAACGATCCCACACAACACACAGAGCCAAATTCCAATCCGAGCAATTCAAGATTTGTGTGTATATTAGTTAGTGGAATCTGATTTGTGGGTATAATGTTCGAATTTTAATGAAAAGATTGTCCACATTATAACCTTTTTTCATAAAGCTAAACTTATATCGATCTAAAAGAACAGATAAGAAATAATTTTTTCCAAAATTCTTCTTTTATTCTATCCAACTATAGCTTAACATAAGGCATATTTTTCGCACTTATTATAGATCGACCACATAAGTGAAAAAGCCAAACTTATTGTGAAACAGGGGCGAATAGCAAAAGGATGCTGAGAAAGATTACTATCTTTGCCAATAACCTCAAAATAAGAAGATTTTTATTAGGACTGAGATCCAAAGGAGGAGCATCATCAAAACGTTAAATTTTTTATTAGTGTTTTTTTTAGTAGCAGCATTTTCTGGATTAGCAGGGGCTGCAACGATAGATTTCAATAGCCATATCCCGGCAGTTGATGGAGGCAATCCTATATTGGATAGTGGCTATACCTTTGACTTTGCTGCTTCAGGATGGGGAGTTTTTGAGGACTCTTTTGTGGGAGGCGGCGCACCTTATGTTAGGAATGGAACAACTCGACTTTTTGCACAAGGGAATAATGCTTCTGTAGAGATATTTGCAACAGATAGCTCTGTTTTCTCGTTTGATGGTTTTGATACAGCAACAACGTTTGATTATTTTTCATCAGGTAACATGCAAGTTACAGGTAACATATCTGGCGGTGGAACTATCTCCCAGACGTTTCAACTAACGAATAGTTTTGCAAGCTATAGCTTGGGAGCTGGATGGTCCAATCTTTCATCTGTAATTTTCCAAGACTTGGTTTCCGGTTCTTGGACAAGCTCTTCTGGATTCTCATTGGACAACCTTATTATAAATGAAGGCTCCGCCACTATCCCAGAACCAGCAACAATGATTCTTTTCGGTTTTGGCCTCATAGGGCTTGCTGGAGTCAGCAGAAGAAAAAAATAGATCCAAGTTTGTATAGAATAAACTTTTAAGGGCAGGGTCAGAAAACGACTCTGCCTTTTTCATTCCACTTTATATGATCCCTACCCCCTATGGACCGGATCAGGAGTCCCATGCTCTGACACCCCTATAAATCATTGCACAACACACAATCTGAATTTTTCAAAACAACCAGATCTCAACAAAATTTTGCACCTGTCATTGCATAGATTCTTTTCTACCAGGGTAGATACAGACTTTTTACGTAGGAGCGCCAAAAAGAAAGCAGGACCATTTCTGATCCTGTGTAAAATCAGAAAACAATCATTCACCCACCAATACCAACAGTAGTGGTCGTCAAAATTGGAAGAGGCCGCGGTGTTCAATTATAGAAAGTCTGGGGTTTCAAACTATCTTAAAATCGGGCTATGTCATGCAAGTAGTCCTCGCCTCAATTTACCCCGGTTTGATCTGCTATAATTTCGGGAATGTCATCAGAATTACAAATGACATCATAGATCTCTTGAACATCTTCTTGCGTTTGACAATTGGAAAAATATTTTTGGATTTAATGAAAGGACTTTCATGTTACTATACTAGGTGGAGTTTCATAATTTAAAGCCTATATAAAAAGAGTGTCATTTGAAAAAAATTATGTTCTGTATTAACAATCAAACCGGTATTCATTCCGGCAAAAATAAATATCAGAGTCAAATTGGAGAAAATTTAAAAGACTATGCGAAAGCCTTTGGCATTATAGGGCACAAGCTTATTGTTATCATCATTTTTGGGTGTCTGCTAAGCTGTTCTCCCTATGTTGTCCATAAAGCCACTGAGACCAATACGCCAATGCTTTTAAGCGATCAGGCTGTCATGAAGGATGGGTATCGTCTGCCACTACTGCAACTGTCAGTCGAGACGGCAGAGTCCAGGGCAATTGTATTGGCCCTGCATGGGATGAATGATTACAGCAATGCATTCCGCGCACTGGGAGAATATCTGGAATTAAGGAATATTAAACTAATAGCCTATGATCAAAGAGGATTCGGAGAAACAAAAGGAAGGGGGTATTGGCATGGCGTCCATTCTTTAACAGCAGATTTAATTGCTGTGTGCCATCTCATCAAAAAATCCCACCCCCAGGTCCCACTGTTTCTTCTGGGTGACAGTATGGGTGGAGCAGTAGTTTTGGCAGCGCTTGAATCCCTGGAGAAAAAAGTTGAATATGAAGGTATTGTCCTTATTGCCCCTGCGATGTGGGCAAAAGAAACCATGCCCTGGTATCAGCGGATCTCTCTCTCGTTTTTTGCCCATGCCTTGCCCTGGATGATTGTATCCGCCGATGGTCTGGATATTACACCATCCGATAATACTCAAATGCTGCGCGCCTTGGGCAGAGATCCTCTGGTGATTGGAGAAACGCGGATAGATACCCTTTATGGTTTAAGTAATTTAATGGATCAGGCCCTGGCATCTTCCGCGAAGTTAGTCGTTCCCACCCTGGTTCTTTACGGGGAACATGATGAAATCATACCCAAAGAGCCCATCTGTGAAATGTTGAAAACACTTCAGAAAAATAAGAATTTAGAATGGCGATTCATACTTTACCCAGACGGATATCACATGCTGACAAGAGATTTGCAGGCAAACAAGGTATACCAGGATATTGAAAGATGGATCATTGATGCGAGCTCTGGATATGACCATGGATACAGCGGGGTGCAGGCAAAGGATTTGAAATCGGTATGTGAGCCTTGAACCGGTGTAATTTAGCAAAGACCGGATATGGTTATCCTAAAAAATGCAAAATATAAGACTATAAGCGAAGTTCCCCGGATACCGAACCTAAACACCCATGCTCACAGATAGTCTTGGGGGTGTTCGATCGGGTAAAAACGGACTATAATCTGCAAGTAGTCTTCGCTATAAAAAATTTCAAAAACTTTTAAATCCGCTGCACCGTCCATTATGAGATGCCAAATTTTATTAAGGGGCAAGCGTAGACGCGCCCCCTTTTATTATTGTATTAAAGAAAGAGGGGGTATGACGGGCTTAATTCGTTTCATTTTTGATTGTATATTCGAAAAGTTTATACCCTGTTTTTGATCAACGGATCGACCGTGAGGCAGAAAATGATTCTACCAGCAGAAGGAGACTCTTTTGGATAAAGCACGCAATACCGATAAAAAATATGCACGGGTTTTCATTATAATGATTCTTATACTGGCATTGCTACCATGCCTGATATCGGCCGGAGAAATTAAATCCGTTTTGATTATTTCCATAGATGCCCTTCATCCAGATGCTTTAGGAGAAAATACATCAAAAACAATTCATTCGGTTATGAAAAGAGGGGTCTTTACTCGGAAAGGGCAAAGTACTTCTCCACCATTGACTCTATTAAGTCATGCAGCCATGTTTTCCGGTATTGATCCAAATGACGGCGGTCGTAAAGACAATTCATGGCAATTAGGTCAAAAACAAATCAGTCATGAAACAATTTTTAATGATGCAAAATCTAAAAATTTTTCAACCGGATTTTTCTATTCCAAAAATAAACTCGGATTCCTGCTTTCAGATTCAATTGAGCAACATCAGCAAGATCCGGATTTTTCAGTTGAAAACGCAATAGCTTTCTTTAAAAAACCAGACCGGAAAAAATTCTGTTTCCTTCATGTTAGCGGTCTGGACATAACCGGACCTGTTGAAGGTTGGCTTTCCAAAGGTTACATGGAAGAGTTGTTTTTTATAGATAAAAATCTATCCTCTTTGGTTGAGTTGATTACATCAAAAAAAGGGTTCCTTCTCATTATTACAAGTGACCACGCCGGGCACGGTACGATTCATGGTAGCGATCACCCGGAGGATGCAAAACTTCCTTTGGTTATGCTTTCGGACATTGCCGATCTTAAACAATATCAGGGTATGAATTATCATGTCACAAACCTTAAATCCATGTTGAAAAACATCCTTGGTTTGTAAATCGAATGACAGTGAACAAAACGGTATCATCGTCCAATAACTGAAGCGGGTGAGGTGTTAGTTCCTTTTTTCATATCATAAGGTGACACGGATTGACAGGGATAATCTGTGGGAGTCGTCCGATTGAAAAATGGGCCTGGCCGAAGGGTAGTCCACACCTCAAACACCTCAGTTTGATTTGCCAAATTTTATAGATCAAGCGACCAATAACAAAAGCAGGCAACGCTATTTTGAACGATGGCCCGGGTCCGTAATGATAGACATAGGTGTCGCCCGTGAATTACTGACTATTTTCCGATGATAGACAAAAGACTCACTCGCTATCTTTTTTCTTTTTCATTTCGATATACCAATCCTCATCTCCATACAGTTTTTCTGAACAGTCAGGACACATACCGTGACTAAAGGATGCTTCAGAGTGTTTTTCTATATATGATTCCAAAAAATTCCAATATCCTTTATCATCACGAATTTTTTTACAAGATGAACATATCGGCACTAATCCACTTAGTATTTTTATTTCTTCTTCCCTTTTCTTTTGTTCTGTGAGATCACGCACTGCAGTTACACGAACCGGCCGCCCCTGATATGTGAACATCTTTGCGTGTGCTTCTATAGGGAAAATGGTTCCATCTTTTTTTAATCCATTAGCTTCATAAGGTTTCTCATAATCTGATAGTATTTTAGATGTAACTTCATCCCGATTTTCTGGGGCCACGAGATCAACGGTTCTCATACCTAAAATTTCTGTGGTCGAATAGCCGGACATATTGGTCATGACCCTATTCACATCAAGGATTTTTCCTTTATCCGAAATAATAATTCCCTCAAAGGCAGCATCTGAGAGTCCTCTATATTTATTTTCACTTTCAGTGAGTGCTTTCTCTGCTTTTATACGCTCTTTAATCTCTTTATCTAACCTGCGGTTCCAGAGAACGATTATTGATAATATGACAAGTAAGACACTTGCTACGCCTGCAACCCATTTAAATATATCTATTGGACGGATTCCATGTTCATAGCGTACTGACATGTATTTGTTACGAATATTTAGTCTTTCACTCGATGAAATAGTATCGAGCCCCTTATTTATTATCTTGCGCAGCTCGGGCCAGTCTTTCCGTAACCCAATGGAAAAAATGTGATCATTCAGTTTTGTTGGTGCAGCCACCTTTACGTTGGTCAATCCGTGTTGCAAGATCAGATAAGAACCAACCATCATGTTACCGATATAGGTATCAGCATTTCCCATGGAAACCGCCTTTATAGACTCTGCGTCTGTGTCAAAAAGCATCAATTTGATATCCTTGTAGTTCTTCTCAACATCCCGATGAGCGACACTTCCTTTTTGCAGGGAAACGACTTTGCCTGACAAGTCTCCCATATTTGCGATAAATGGTCCATTTACCGCTGTGAAGATAACCCTGGGTGTCCACATATACTCCTTAGTAAATGCTATATATTTTTCACGTTCCTTTGTTCGCATCATAGTTGCAATCAAATCCGGCCCACGTTGCTGCTTCAATCCTTCTAAAGCTTCAGCAAAGGGCTGGGATGTGATGATATATTTGAAGTTGACACCAGTACGTTGGGCGATCAAGTTGAGATAATCAATGCATATTCCAGTTGGTTTCTGATCTTTGGGAACTATTATAAAAGGTGGAAAATTGACTATGCGGACGTGAACAGGATGCTTTTTATCGAGCCAGTCCTGCTCTTTTTCTGTCAGTTCAGCTTCGATCAGTGCTTCCTGTTGTTGGAACTGGAGCGGCGCCCATTTCTGGATAATGGCATTGTGCTCATTGTCGCTGATTGAGGCAATGGCCTTATCCATAATCGATGCGAGAAGCGACAGGTCTTTCCGGACTCCTGAATAAAATTTTACTTTCTCAAATCCCTTCAGGAATCTTGCCACCTTGAGATTGCCGATATTTTCCTTTTGGATCAGGTACCCCATGACTCCGAGATACCCCACATAGGCATCAATTTCACCGCTCGACAGAGCCAGTAGTCCATCAAGCGGCCTGTCGTAAAGTGCCAGTTCAATACCAGGGTGGTTTTGTTCGATATGGGTATGGAACAGATAGTTCCTTCCAGTGCCAACCTTGCGGCCTACAAAATTTTCTAAACCATTAACAGGATCTTCTTCCATTCTGGTCATGATGACTGAAGGAATGGTCATCAGGGGCCCGGCAAAGGAGAGAAACTCTTCTCTTTCCGAATCTATGCCGAGGAATGGTGTCAAGTCAACAGTACCATCCTGTAACCCACTGACCACCTGGTTCCAGGAAATATCGGTTATCAGTTTAAGCTTAATGCCGATCCGTTCGCCAATCAGTTTCAAATAGTCAGAGCCAAGGCCATAGTATTGACCATCCTCATCGACCCATTGATAAGGTGGCCAAGCCCGGCCAACTCCCACACAGATATCCGGATGTTCTTTAAGCCAGGCTTGTTCTTCCGGTGTAAGATCCACTACCTTTTTTTTCTTCTCCCCTGTCCTTATAATATCTCGAAATACTTTTTCCAGTTGGGGAACAAGAAAACGATTACTTTTGTGGACATAGTGATACAGTCCTACACTGTCTAAAGGCGGCTCAAGCGCTTTTACATTTTTTATCGCAAGTTTTTTAAGTGCGGCGGAACCTGTCAGGCATTCTTCATATATTAGACTGGTCTTACCCTCAGAAAGGCTTTTCAAAGCCTCTTCAATGGTCTTGAACCCGGTATATGGAAGATTTCGGGAATTAAGCTGATTTTCTCCTTTTTTTAAACCTATACGCAGTCCGATATCACTTTTGTCTTTAACAATAGGTATTAAATCGTCCCACTCATAGATTTTCTTTGCCCAATCCTGCTTTGCAAATAATACATTTTCAGCAACGATATAGGGCACTGGGACAGGAATAAGGTTGGGGTACTTCTTTTCCATACCTACAACACGAACCATTTCACCATCTGTCACACCCTGGTTGCTTTGCTTTAATGCAGCCTCACTTTGAAGGAATTCAAAATCAATTGTATATCCCAATTTTGAATAAGCTTCTTCCAGCAGGCTTTTTGCTTTATCAACGATCGGTCCTTCCACGACCTGTGTGATGACAAAATGGGTTTTCTCATTCTGTCCAGCACGAACATTCTGGCAGATTGAACATGCGATTAGTAAAGATAGAATGATCTGATGCGAATAATTAAATAAAAACAAATCGGATATGAAAATCATCAATCGTTTCATCAATTCGTCCCAGGCTTTTCGAACATTTTATAATCAAGAAACCAACTAATACACGAAATATAAAAAACTTTAAGATACAGATGATATGTTTGAAGACAGACTTGTATCACCAGCAGTGTATTAGATTGATACCGTCAGAGCTTGTTTTCATCTGTGTATTTTATTTATCATACACAAAATAGTAAAAGGAGGCAATCATCCTATTGTGTTATAGTAAATGAGAACCCAACAATTATGGTATGATCCGTCGCCCGGGCTCATTTCAAAGCAGCATTCAATAACAGAAGTATTGTGCGGTGATGATCGATATGACTAACAGGGAGTACCAGAATAAAGTCAACCCCTTTTTTCCATATATTTTATAGGCGCA
>CAZLTD010000175.1:0-9038 GCA_964562385.1 uncultured Desulfobacula sp. | reverse complement strand
CGGACACAGCCATGTTCAAATATCGAACTGCAGTCAGGCGATACATGGTGCTGGCTGAAATTGAAAAATAAATTGCAGATTGAAATAAACATAAGGAGATAGCAATGAGCACGCCAACCATATACCCGACCGGAACAACCGTTTTTGATCCAGATAAATCCTGGAACGGGTACACACTTTTCATCGCCCGGGAGACAGGACCCGCCTTGATTGATATGAACGGTAATGTATGTCGTCTCTGGAAGGGATTGCATGGATTCCCTGCCAAACTGCTCCCCGGAGGTCAGGTAATGGGGAGTCTGGGGGTCAGAAGCCCGAAATTCGGTTTCATGGACCAGACCGATGTGGTCCAGGTCGACTGGGATGGAAATATCACCTGGAAATTTGATCAATATGAATACATTGAAGATCCCGGCCAGGAAGGCATGTGGATGGCACGCCAGCATCATGATTACCAAAGACAGGGCAATCCGGTTGGATATTATGTCCCTGATATGGATCCTTATGTTGATAACGGCAATACCCTCATTCTCGGCCACAAGAATCTTGTCGACAAACGTATCAGTGACAAACCCCTTGTTGATGATGTCATTTTTGAAGCGAACTGGGAAGGCGACATTATCTGGGAATGGGTTTGTAGTGAACACTTTGACGAAATGGGATTTACAGAATCGGCGAAAAATACCTTGTCCCGCAACCCGACCATGGTGATTGGAAAAGGGGAGGTCGGAGACTGGATGCATATGAATTCCATGTCGACCCTGGGCCCAAACAAATGGTTCGAAAAAGGAGACAAACGGTTTCATCCGGATAATATTATCTGGGATGGCCGGCAAACCAACATCATTGCCATCACAGACAAGGAAACTGGTAAAATCGTCTGGCAAATCGGCCCTGATTATGATCGGAATGAAGCACTCCGTGAACTGGGCTGGATTATCGGGCAGCACCATGCGCATATGATCCCAAAAGGATTGCCCGGAGAAGGAAATATCCTTGTGTTTGATAATGGTGGATTTGCCGGATACGGTAATCCAAATCCCGGCTCCCTAGCAGGACATAACAATGCGTTAAGAGACTATTCCCGAATTATTGAATTTGATCCGATTACACTGAAAATTGTCTGGCAGTATACCTATCTTGAAGCCGGTCATCTTTCCATCATGAATAATTACAAGTTCTATTCCCCTCTGATCAGTGCTGCCCAACGTCTTCCAAACGGCAATACTATGATTACAGAAGGATCCGGCGGCCGGATCATTGAAGTCACCCGGGACCATGAAATCGTATGGGAATATATCAGCCCATATTTCGGCATGGATGGCAAATCCAACCATGTTTACCGGGCGTATCGTGTCCCCTATGATTGGGTGCCTCAGCTTGCCCCCCCCACGGAAAGAGAAATTCATAAAGTGGATATCACAAGGTTCAGAGTTCCCGGATCTGAATACACGGAAGCACAAGGTGTTATTGACATTGAAGGAACCCGCGGCTTCAGCCCGCCACAGCTTTGTGTAGAGGATGTGGATGATCCAGAGTAGCCGGCTGCTTTAAAAAATGAATTATTGACAGCAAAAATCAACATAAACATATATTAGGGAGGGTAAATTAAAATGAATAACAAAAAAACCATAATTTTAACAGGTATCGTTCTTATCTCCATGCTAGTGGCAAGTGTTCCGGGATATGCGTTGAATCTTCGGTTTAACCTCATGTATAATCAGAAGCATCCTTTAAGCCGGGATGCATTTTCTCCTTGGGCAAAACAGGTCAAAGAAGTCACCAACGGACGGGTAAAGGTGACCATGTTTTACTCAAGTGCCTTGTTTAAACCAAAAGATGCAATGGATTCCATTATCTCAAGAGTTGGTGATATCGGTATTGTGCTGCCGGTTTATGACCGGAATCGATTGATGCTGTCATCGGTTATGGGTCAGCCAATGATCGCTGGCGAAAAAGCCTTGGCAAACAGTGAGGTACTCTGGGAACTTTATACTTCTGAGTCGGATATCCAGAAGGAGTTCAAAGATGTCAAAGTCTTGTGGGCCTATATGAATCCCGCTTTCCAGCTCCACTTTTCCAAAAAGGAGGTAAAAAGCATCAGTGATCTTAAAAATACAATCATTTCAGCTGGCGGTGCAACGCAAACCAATCTTCTAAGACTTTTAGGTGCCTCCCCTGAAGCCATGCCAATGGTGGAAGTGTTTCTTGCCATGCAAAAAGGTGTGGTGGAAGGCTGCTTTCTGCCATATGCCCCGTTGCGGTCCCAGAAAATCGCAGACCTGCTTAAATATCATACCAACGCAAACCTGATGGCAGTATCCTTTTTTGTGACAATCAATAAAACAGTATGGGATAAAATTTCACCCGAAGATCAAAAGGCCATTGAAGGGATCAGCGGCCTGGTTGCTGCCAGACAATGCGGACAAGTATTTGACAATGCACAGGAAAAAGATACTGCCTGGATGGCTAAAAAAGGGGATCAGTTTTATTCCCTGACTGCTGATCAGAAAAAATCATGGGCCGACAAAATCAAACCGGTTCGCAATAAATGGATCCAGGATGCAAAAGCAAAGGGTTATACCAATCCTGATAAACTGATGGAAAAGGCGATTCAGCTGATCGAGGAAAAAACAAAATAAATGTCCAAATTCCATTTATTGAAATTATAAATCGTGGTGCAGGGAGGAAATGATGTCTCTTGTGGATGTTGCTGACGGTATTGAAAAACGAATCAATCCAATAGCTAAATATATTAACGCGGCGGGCGCATTTACTTCCCTGCTCATGGTGATATTGGTCACTGCCCATGTATTGAGCAGGGGCATACTCAACAAGCCGTTGATCGGGATGGTGGAAATTGAGGAACTAATGATCGTGGTCCTGGTATTTTGCGGAATTGCGTATACCCAGATAACCGGGAACCATATCTCTGTCGATTTTGTTACGATCCGTCTTCCAAAGCGGATAAAGGACTTACTCTCTGTCGCCACATCCCTGCTGACCACGATTTTTTTGTTCATTTTATCCTGGCAGAGCCTGGTGCAGTCAAAAGGTCAAATGGCTAACGGCACTGCCACATTTGATCTGCAGATCAAACTATACTGGATCATGTGGATTGTCGCTGCCGGTTTTTTTATTTTTGGATTGAGCACCCTGGTCTCATTTCTAAAGATTACTCATGGGACAATCCGATCAGGGCACCCTATTTCAACGGTTCTGGCAATACTCTTCCCTATTGCCCTGGCCGTGATACCATTCCTTGGTATAGAACTGGATATTGTTGTTGGGCAGTATTTTGGTATCATTGCCCTGTTAATATTTCTTTTTTCCGGTATGTTGATCGGTGCAGCCCTGGGATTTTTAGGCTTCTTCGGGATGGCCCTTCTTTTTGGACCGGAATCCGGATTCGGCCTTCTCAAAACAGTTCCCTATTCCATGACAGCTGCATATTCTCTTTGTGTTATCCCATTTTTTATTCTGATGGGTGAGCTGTGCTTCCAGTCCGGGTTGAGTGAAAAACTTTATAAGGCAGCGTATAAGTGGGTTGGCCATTTTCGTGGAGGGCTGTCAATGGCCACTGTACTGGCATGCGGTGCATTTTCTGCCGTCAGTGGTTCATCTCTGGCCACGGCTGCCACAATGGGGGCGGTATCCCTTCCTGAGATGAAACGGTATAAATATGCAGATACCCTTGCCACGGGATCCATTGCTGCCGGCGGTACCATCGGGATTCTCATCCCGCCCAGCGTGGTATTGATCATCTATGGTATTTTAACAGAAGTTTCCATTGCAGAACTGTTTTTTGCAGGTATTATTCCCGGCTTGATTTCACTTGTTTATTATATCATCGCCATCATTATCTGGACACGGATCAACCCGACCGTCGGACCTGAAGGGCCAAAGTTCTCCATGAAGGAAAAAGTAAGTTCCTTAAAAGACACCTGGGAGGTAGGTTGTTTGTTTGTCCTTATCATGGGTGGCATTTACAGCGGCCTGTTCACACCAACCGAGGCCGGTGCTGTCGGCGCTACGGGTGCACTAGTGCTGGGCCTCCTGCGCCGTCGCATTAAAGGACAGAACCTTTATGACGCCCTACTTGCAACCGGCAGAACAACCTCCATGGTTTTTATGATCGTTATTGGTACTGCGATCTACGGATATTTTTTAACCTCCACCCAGCTTCCCATGCAGCTTGCCATGTATGCCACTGAACTTCCTGTCCCACCTGTGGTTGTCGTGGGTCTGATCATTCTGATATGCTTTAGTTTGGGGTGTATCATGGGTACCATGCCGCTGATTTTTATCACTGTACCTATTTTTGCTCCGGTTGTGGAAACCCTTGGATATAATTTGATCTGGTTTGGCGTTATTGTTGTTGTGATATCAGAAATCGGGATGATCACACCACCTGTGGGCATCAATGCCTATATCATGAAAGGTATTGCCAAAGATGTACCCCTGTCAACGGTATTCAAAGGGATATTTCCATTCCTGATCGCTGATTTTGCACGCTTGATTACATTGATCGCTTTTCCGGCCCTGACATTGTTTCTTCCGGAATTGCTCAGGTAACCGTGAAAAAAACAGAGCATAAATTATTGAGTACAACTCTTTCTAATTAGGAGAAAAGGATTTGGAAACCAAAATAGTTGTTATTGGCGGCGGACCCGGCGGATACGTTGCAGCAATCAGGGCAGCCGTTTTAGGCGGAAAGGTCACCTTAATAGAAAAAGAAAACCTTGGCGGCACCTGCCTGAATTGGGGATGTATCCCTTCAAAGATCATGAAACATTCAGCAGATACATTTTTGAAACTATCAAAGGCCAATGAGTTGGGAATTGACGTTTCAGGCAGTATCAGCACAAATATAAACGCATTAATGGCTCGAAAAAACAAAATCCTGGAAACCCAGAGAAAAGGAATTGCAGGTCTGCTAAAAGCCAATAAAATTGATGTTGAAATGGGCAGGGCCTCAATTACTGCCCCGGGTAAAGTCAAGGTTGAGACAAAAGACTGTGATGATATTCATCTTGAATATGATAAGCTGATTATTGCTACAGGAACAGAACCCTTGAATGTACCGGATTTTTCTTTTGACCATCAATCCATATTATCTTCAAATGACATTCTTTCCCTGGATTCCCTTCCCGAATCCATGTTGATTGTCGGTGGTGGTGTAATCGGCTGTGAGTTTGCTTTTATCTTCTCTGCTCTGGGGTGCAAGGTAACTGTGGTGGAAGCCATGTCCAGAGTGCTGCCGCTCCCGGGTGTGGATGCAGATGTATCAAAACTTTTGCAGCGTGAAATGAAAAAACATAAAATTAAAGTACTCTGTGATACTGTGGTGACATCCTGTGATAAGGGAGATGGCGACCTTACCGTTCACTTGGACGTTTCACCATTTACCGACAATCCAAAACCCAAAAAATTGAAAACCGATTTAATTGAAGCCCAAAAAATGGCTGTCTGTATTGGCCGATCTCCATTGTTATCCGACCTTGGCATTGAACAGATCGGTCTTAAAACACCCCGGGGATGGATTGAGGCAAATGACAGACTTGAGACATCAATTGACGGCGTGTATGCCATTGGTGATATTTTAGGACCTGAAAAGGTCATGCTTGCCCATGTTGCATCCCATGAAGGGATTATTGCTGCAGGAAATGCCATGGGACAGAACAAAAAAATGGATTACAATGTAATTCCAAACGCTATTTTCACCATGCCTGAAATCGGAACAGTGGGTTTAAGCGAGTGTGAAGCCAAAAATAAAGGGTTTAACGTTGAATCTTTCAGCATGAATTTCAGAACCCTTGGCAAAGCCCAGGCGATCAATGAAATTGCAGGCGCAGCCAAAATGATTGTTGAAATAGATACACAGACGGTACTTGGTGTCCACATAATTGGTCCGCATGCCACGGACCTGATAGCAGAAGCCACACTGGCCATCCAGCAGGGGTTAACCACAAAACAGATCGCCCATACCATTCATGCCCACCCAACACTGGCAGAAATCATAGGAGAACTTTCCTTAAAGGCTATTGGTATCCCGATACATGGTTAGCGAGGAAACATTGACTATAAGTATTTATGGTATGTTTGGTGACAGGTTGTGTTTCAACAAAGGTAGGGCTGACAGAAACAATGTGGGGTAGTCTTTGTCAGTGTCCGTGCGATATTTATAACGCGAACCGCTCAGTTTACAATTCCTAACAACTTGAATTTTTCCTTGGCGAGTCTTAATGGTATTATCTGTCGCCCAGCCCATTTTAAAGTGGCATCCAATAAAAGAAGTATTGCGCGGCGATGATCGATATGACTAACAGGGATAATCTGGGGCTGTCATTCGCCTGAAAAATGGGATTGCCCTTCAAATAGTCCTCACTTTAAACACTTGGGTTTGGTCTGCGAAATTTATATATCAGGTTCCAATAATAAAAATATCCACTGTCATCATTGCAAAATGAATCATAGTTCACTGAGATTGGACTGGCTGAGCTACCAGGCGAACGCCAAGCGCTGCACAGACCTTATTAATTGTATCAAATCGAGGTTTGGCATTTGGTTTAAGCGCTTTATACAAGGCTTCACGGGTTATTCCTGTTGATTTTGCAACTTCACTCATACCTCGTGCTTTGGCAGCTACCCCTAGAGCGTGGGCCAGTTCCGAAGCATCTCCGTCTTCAATCACCATAGTGATATAGGCAGCAATGTCTTTTTCACTTTTAAGTTGCTGGGCCATATCAAAATCCCGCAGATCTGCAATTCGTTTCTTCATGGTTCAATCCTCCAAAGTGGATTCCCGTTGTTTAGCTTTAGCAATGTCGCTCTCCTGGCTGCCCTTGTCTCCTCCACCAAGCAGGACAATCAGGGTTTTACCTCGCTTGACGTAGTACATTCTCCAGCCTGGACCGAAATGTTCCCTCATTTCAAATACGCCTTCGCCCACTGGTTTTACATCACCAAGGTTACCACGCTGTGCCTTATCGAGTCGGCGACTTAAGCGAAGCCGCGTAATACGGTCTTTCAAACTGTTAAGCCACTTGTCAAATTCGGGCAATGTTTTAACCGTGTACATATAGAAAATGTAATCGATCGAATACAAAAAGTCAAATAGAACCTAAAGAAGAAAATATACCGGTATGATTTGGCCTATGCCTATTTCAAAGCAGCATTCAATAACAGGGAGTCCGGTGTGCTTTATCGTCTGAAGAACGGGCCTTGTCTTGGAGATAGTCTTCAGCCCAAATAACTTCGGTTTGAACTGTCAGATTTTCGATTCAGGTCCCCGATGCAGATTTCAGAGCCCCGGACTATTATTAAAAGTCCTGAAATTATTGAATTATAGCAAAGGGTTTTTTCAGCTGGAGGGAATTTCATGTTCGCTAACAGTCACGACCAATTATCTTATTCTGGAATTTGCTAACTGCAAACTGTAAGAACAATTTAGGTGATCGGATACCATAGATGAAATGGCTGCCTTGTATGACAAAAATAAAGGATATATGCCACGGGATCATAATTACGCAGTACATTTGACTGAATTATTTAGCTTAACCGGACCATTACTATGGACATCAGAAACACTCGGTACTAAAGCTTTCGGCTTATTTTTCTGCGGTGACAACAGAGTCTGGGACCAGCAGTCCAATTCCCGGGTTAGACGGGTGTTGCCGGTGCGTGTCAGCAAAGATTATTGAGCTTTTAGAGAATGATTAGCCAAAGATATCGAAAGTATTACTACCTTGGTCGTTCCTCATGATATTGGTTAAAACACCTCATCTGCCACACAGGCAGCCTTCCGCAACGCCCCATTGATCAGATGAGCATAACGTTGAGTCATTTCTATTGTAGAGTGCCCCAGGAGTTCCTTCAGGGTGTAGATATCGACCTTTCCAGAAGAAGCCAGATATGAGGCATAGGTATGTCTGAGATCGTGGAATCTGATGGTGATCCCTGCTTTCTTACGGATGTGTCTCCAAACCTTGTCAAAGCCACTATAATATTTACCTGTGCTGCATGGGAAGACGTAATCACTGATCATGAGTTGGTCACACCTCCTGAGAATGTCGAGACACTTTTGATTCAGTGGCAGAGTCTGAAGTGTCTTGCTCTTTGTATTGGTAGCAACAAAATTTATATAATGCGTTTCAAAATCAATGTCTTTCCAACGTAGTTTTAGGATTTCCCCCCGGCGTTTACCTGAATACAGAGCAAACTTGATGACCAGCACGGCTCTCTCGTTTGGCCAGGAATCAAGGATATCCAATAAAGACCTAAGCCCAGCCCTATCCAGGGAGTTGGTCACGGTGTTGTCGAATTTTGGGATCTCAACTGGGTTACAGGGGTTTACTCCGTAATAGTACCTCTGCTTGATACTCCAGTTGAAGACACGCTTAATCAGTACCAAAACCTGTTTGATGGTGGCTGGCTTGTATGGGGTGCCTCTACGGGTTTTGTTACCATACAGACGATCAAGAACTGCTTGTACGTGTTGAAGCGTTATTTTGTCCATTTTAAGCCCTGTGAGGTGATCCTTGATATAAAGATCCCACCGTGACTGATCGTCTTTCCATGAGGATTTGTGGTGCTTTGCCCACTGGATATATTCAGCCCACACGGTTTCTATAACAGGTGCTTTATGGATATTGAAAATATTTTGCTCCACCGCTTGAGTCTTGAACTTGGCTTCTATCTTTTTTGCCAAATCCAGAGAAGAGACTGTCTTAGACCTCCAGTTACCATTTAGTAATCTTACACGCACCTTGAACGACCTGTTTTCCTTCAGCTTGTTGCCACATCGACACTTTGGGGTGTTGAGTTTACTCGTTTTATGACACTTTTTACAGATCAGATTTATAGCCATACCCTTTATCCTCAATCATTTTCAGCTTGCGGTTCTGGTCAATCTGTGGTCAACTATAGGTCAACTCAGGTACCGAAAACTGGGTTAAAATGGGGATAAATGATCTATGGAGGGAAATATCGAGTAGGGTGAGGTCGGTTAATTAATCCGGCCTCATCCCTCTCACAGA
>CAZLTD010000174.1:0-9080 GCA_964562385.1 uncultured Desulfobacula sp. | reverse complement strand
GGGTCAAAATTGGGCGCTGACAGGGGGTCATTTTTCGACGCTGATTGACAGATATCATAGACCGGTTTTTAAATGGGGAAAGTCTGAGAGAGATTGCTGCAACAATCCCCAAAAAATACAAGCTTTCCTATACCAATATTTTAAAGGTTATTCATAATGTGGCCGGAGATAGGTGGCAAGTTAAATTCAAAGATTTAGATGAACCAATTGAATACAAAATCCCAGCTTTGCTGGAAAATGAGACCATTGAAAAGGTTCAACGACGATTAGAACATAATAGGATCTTTAATAGGACAGATTCGAAAGAGAAGTATATTTTAGGTGGTTTTATACGATGTTGGGTATGCGGCAGAGCAATGTCTGGACAAGTTCAAAAATATAAAGATATCAAGCATAAATATTACGTACATCCAGGTAGTAAATGGGAAAAATGCAGAGCTCTTTCAAGTATTAAGGCCGAAAGAATTGAGAAGGTAGTTTTTGATTCAATTATAGAAAATACGTTTGATAAAGATGGATTCAATGAGGCCATCAAACAAAATTTTCCGGATCCAAAAGAAAGAGATCTTCTCAAGAATGAAATCAAAATATTAAAAAAGAAGGTTAATAAAATAACAAAAGATCAAGACAAACTTGTTGATGCATTGTTAAATGAAACAATCGAAACTGAATTAATTAGAAAGAAAGATCGAGAACTTAATTTATTAAAACAGGATTTAGAAAATCGGCTTAAGAAAAAAGAGATCATTCTTAAAAACATGCCTGGTAAATCTGAGTTGTTAGAATATGGTGAATCAATCAGGCTTCAATTGGAAAATTATTTTGGTAGTAGAGAACGGTTTAATGAAATGAGTTTTGATGAAAAAAGGCGTCTGCTTCATGCGGTTTTCGAAGGGAATGACGAGGATGGTAAACCATATGGCGTTTATTTAGAAAAGATTAAGAGCAGGGTCTATGAATGTTTCATCTATGCAAAGTTATTCAATGGAATAGTATATATCAGTAAGAATGGAATTGGCTACGATCCATCTGATGATAACCATGGGAATGGTAGTGTTGGGAAAAATAAAATTTATAAAACTAAAACCGATAGTATTCACCACCGGCGCCACCTGCAATGAGGCGGCAAAAACCCTTTTAAGGGCCGGTGCCGGCCAGGTGGATGCACTGGTGCTTGCCAGAACCTGAGGTCTTTTGACAATCAGGGATTCTTACTTTAACCTGATGTTGTGGGGGAGGGTGGATTTCATGCTAATACTGATTTAAAAACAGGGAATAACCATGTTAGAGAATACAGATAAAGTTTTTGGGTATATGGGTCAGATCCTCCATGTTGACATGACCACCCGGACATTCACGCAAACAGCTTTAAAAAAGAGCCACGCCGATCTGCTGCTGGGAGGCAGGGGGTTTGGCATTGCACATCTTTTTGCGCACTTTAATGCCTTGAAAAAAAAGTATGAAAATCCTTTCAGGCAGGTTGATGCCCTGTCACCGGACAATGTGATTGTCCTTTCCACGTCCGCCACCACCGGCACCCGGGTGCCGACGTCCGGGCGACTTCACATGAGTTTTAAATCTCCGCTCACCGATGCGCTTGGCAGCACCAACGGCGGCGGTCATTTCAGCGTAGGTTTGAAAAGGGCGGGCTATGATGTGATAGTGATTACAGGCCGATCCCGAACCCCGAGTTTTCTGGTTGTTTCAAATGGAAAGGTGGAATTCAAAGAGGCGTTTGGCCTGGATGATACAGATTCTCTTGCCTTGAGAAAGAAAATCCGGGAACAATACTCAAAAAAGAGCCATGTCCTGACCATCGGGCCTGGCGGCCGGAAAATGTGTAGGTTTGCCTCGGTGATGACCGATTCAGGGAAGGCATTGGGCCGGGGCGGCGGCGGCGCTGTTTTCGGATCTAAAAATTTGTATGCTGTGGCCGTTGCTCCGGATCAGGACATGAAAGTGCGGGTCTGCCGCCCTGATGATTTCAAGCCCAACAACCCTGACGGTGTCTCCTATAAAACAAAGCTCAAACTGGATATGGGAAAGTTCACCAAAAAAGAGGCGTTTTTCGGTATTCTTCCGTCCCTGGGATCTTTGGGGATTCTGGGCATGATCAACCATTTCGGCCAGTTGATTCACAACAACATGCAGGACACGGATCACATTCTTGAAGATATCAATAAAATCAGCGGCGAGGCCCTGCGGAACCATGAACGGGATGCCGGGGAAAAAGATAATAAAATAAAGGTTAAAAAAGGCGGCTGCTTTAACTGCCCGATCCTGTGCAAGCGCAACGTTGAGATTGTGGATGCCAAAGGCAATCTGATTGAAAAAGGCGAAGGCCCGGAGTTTGAGTCTGCAACCCTTTTAGGTGCCAATCTTTCCATATACAACCTTGAACTTATAGTAAAGGCCAATTTTCTTGCCAACGCCTATGGCGTTGATACCATTTCTCTGGGCGCCACCATGGCGGCCTTTTTTAACCTGTACCAGGTGGTGTCAACGAAAAGACAGGGCCGAAGCCCTGAGGAAGATCAATTCCTAAAGGATGTCCAGGGTTTTGTGGATACCTTTGGAGAACCTGACTTTGGCAATGAAGCCCTTCTGCTGCCCCTGATCAACCTGATTGGAAAACAGGAAGGCATCGGGCAATTGCTGGCCCAGGGCTCATACCGTTTCTGTGCCCGTTACGGCCGCCCGGAACTTTCCATGAGTGTTAAAAAACTTGAACTGCCGGCCTATGATCCCAGGGGCTCTTTTTCCCAGGCGTTGAGTTATGAACTCAACAACAGGGGCGGGTGCCATCTGGAAGGCGGGTATACCGCACCCCAGTCCCATTGTGCAGGCTACGGAGAATGGCCGCCGGACAGGGTAGAGGGCACCCCGCTTATCTCCCGGAATGCTGCGCTTAAAAACACCAGCCTTGATATAATGGGGCTGTGTGCCTATGGCGGGTTTTCCCTGGGCCTTGACGAGTATGCCAGCCTGGTATCGTCCGTGACAGGCAGACACTACAATTCAGGCATCCTTGAAACTATTTCGGAACGAGTGATTACCCTTGAACGACAATTTAATATCCTATGCGGATTGTCAGATAAAGACGATCTTTTGCCCCGGCGGTTTTATACTCAGCCCATCACAACAGGCGGGAAACAGAAGGTGTTGAACTCAAAAGATTTTGCCGCCATGCGAAAAGAGTACTACCAATCGTTTGGTTGGGATGAAAACGGCAACCCCGAAACAGGCAGTTTAAAACGATTGTCAATTTTAGATATTGTGAACACCCTTTCAAAAACAGCATGAAGGATAACATCATGTCGCAAAAAGACACAAGCAACCTGGTTTTCAATAAAATGAGGAAAGCCGGGGCAGCCATACTCAGGATTGACGGAAACAACACCCATTCCGGTAATATATCCCTTACAGATCCCGAAAATCCTGACCTGTTTCACATCACGGCCAGCGGATCCCAGACAGGAGACTTGATAAAAGAGGATATTGTCCCGCTTAATTTTTCCGGGGTCTCCTGGGGGGATGCACGGGCGTCGTCTGAATCGACCATTCACCGCCAGATTCTTTTAGATGACGGCGTTAACTGCGTTGTTCACGCCCACTATATTTCCACCACCGTGACTTCCTTTGATACAAAGGAGAAACAGATCTGCCTGATCTACCAGGGCGAGGATGAAAAAAATCGGGAAGAATTTACACTGGTTCCCATTGATCTGTATGGGGCAAGCATCATCAAGTCCGTTAATGTGGCCACCTATATTGCCCCGGTGGGATCTGCCGAGATGGAAGAGAGAATTCCAAAGTACCTAAAAAAAGATAAGATGACCATTGTCCGCGGGCACGGGCCTTTTGCACGGGGTGAAAGTATAGAAGAGGTTCTGCAGGATTTAAGCATCCTTGAGAACAGCTGTACCATGCTGTTGTACCTGATCCGACGGGGAATCGATATCCGCGGGATCCAGGAAACGCTCCTGTCAGACGGGATCAATGCGGTTTATCCGGTCTCTTTACAAGGGCCGGATGATTTTGAGGATTTTACCAAACAGGTAAAAGACACATCAATTATTGAGGATTTCACCCAACGGCTTAACTATAATTATAACTTCAGGATCGGCGCCTATGGCACAGGCTCCATGAGCCAGAAAATAAACGCGGACCAGTTTATCTACTGCCCTATGTCATCGGTGCCCGAAGGGTTTGATTTCCCGCTGACGCGCGAAAGTATCCAATTTGAAGAAACCGACACCTTGAATTTGAAACTGCACAAACTGATCTACCAGAACACCAACCAGACCACGTGTATGATTACCACCAACCCCATGGCCACGGCTGAAGGTATGATCCTTCTGCATCAACAATTCGGGGAGGAGACCATGCTGGGTAAAGCTGATGCATCCCTGTATCAGGACAGATCCCACCCGATTATTCTGCCCATTGACGCTGAAGCCACCTACCTGAACCCGAAACTGGGTTTGGTGGATCCCTCAACACTGACAGACATGACAGGCGACAACCCGATACTCAATATGCTCAGATGGTATAAGGGGTGCTGTGTTGTTGCCGGATTCGGTGTGATTGCCACAGGGCAGACCACCCTGGAGCAGGCAGCCCACAATGCATCCTCGGCCGAGCGGATAGCACGGTTCAGAAATGAGGTTTATATAAACAGCAAGATGGTTGACGGTCCAGCGGTAGAATCTTTTGAACCATAAGACCACCGTTAATAATTGCCTTTTGTTCCGATTTCCTGCGCCTTGAACTTAAAACAAAATTTTAATTATTTGAGATATCCTTCGCCATTGGATTTTTTATTGCCCCCTGAACTGCGGTTTGCGCTTTTCCTTTAATGCCCGTACACCCTCAAAATGGTCTTGGGTTCTCTGGGTGATCCCCTGGAAAGCTGCCAGAAGATCAAGATGGCCGCTGATCTCAGCGGTGCGGGCCTGGCGTATTGCTTTTTTGATCATGGAGACTGCCACAGGGCTGTTCGCCGCAATGGTCGCGGCAAGTATTCGGGTCTCTTTTTTTAAATCATCGACATCCACCACTGTGTTCAAAAGCCCCAAAGACAGCGCCTCGTCAGCCTCGACAATCCGCCCGGTAAGAGACAGCTCCATGGCTTTGGCATACCCGAGTACCCGCTGAAGAAAAAATGTCCCGCCGTCTCCCGGGACCAGGGCCAGCTTTGCAAAGGTTTCCCCAAACCTGGAATGGCTGCATCCCACCCGGATGTCACACATGCAGGCCAGATCACATCCCGCCCCGATGGCAGCGCCATTGACCATGGCTACAAGCGGGGTGTGAAGGGATTCAATGGTCAAAGGGATTTGCTGGATGCCTTTGGTGTATCGGCGCCGAAGCCCTTCAGGGTCTCCTGCGAACATCCCTGTTTTCTCTTCCATTGCCTTGACATCCCCGCCGGCACAAAATGTTTTGCCGGCACCGGTGATGATGATCACCCGGATATTTTCATCCCAGTCCGCCTCGCGCAGCAGGCCGCACAACTCAATAATCATCTCATCGGAAAACGAGTTGGAGTGCCGGGGACGGTTAAGGGTTATCCACAAAAGTGATTCATCTGTTTCAATCTTCAGATCCCTATATGTTTCTTCCAGGTAATTTGCCATGTTAACTCTTTCCCTTGTTTCTCATTTTAAACCAATTGCCACATTGTGGCACCTGGCAGCAAGGTACATCACTATGACATGGCCGGTCAAGCCACCAGTAAACTAAAAATTGTATTAAAATTAAAAAATTGGTCAGGTTCCGTCACAATCGTTGCCACTCTTTTAAGCAAATATCGGGGCTGATGCTTGCAAGAGTACGGCAATATGAGATAGTATCGGATTTTTGGTTTACAGATATTTGCTTAAAATAGATTTGCAGTGACGGTTAAAAAAACAGCGCAGGAGCCATATGGAAGAGACTATTTTTTTTAAGGTATTGGAATACGGGGAAAAAGCAGGGTTTGAGGGGATATCAGAGAACGAATTCTGGGAATGGGCCAAAACCCAAGGGGCTGACAAGTTGTCCAGTGATCCGGACGATATTCTAAAGTGCAGCTCTTTGTATAAAATTTTCCAGACCTGCTTTGAGCAGTCCTCAGTCAAAAAAGATAATGAGACAGTCTCAAAATACCTGTTAAAAACAGAATATTATTTCAGACTGATGGAGCACCGGGAACTTGTTCAAAGCCGTCTGGCCGCAGGATCGGCAAATAGGAACGCCTTTTTTGCCATTGCCATCTCTATTTTCGCCATCATCGTGTGTGCTGTTTTGACCTTTGTGTCGCAAAGAGCCCCGGCATCCATCAGTCCATCGGTCCAAAAGGTTCAGATCAGCCAGGACCAGCTTTCCGGGATAATGGAACGGCTGAAATCCCTTGAAACCCGTGAAGTGAAGCTGGACAAGCTTCAACTGATGCAGATTATAACTGCACTGCAGTCGCAGAAAACAGTCCCGCCCAAGAGGAAATCCATGGCCCCGGCCAGCAATGAAATGGAACATTACGAGCGGATCAATCAATATTTTGAAGAGAACCAGTAAACACTTTGACCGCAACGCTGCTGTCAGGAAAACAAAACATGGTTAAAGGCAAGTTTATAAATACGCCCAGGGGCTTTTTCCACTACCATAAGGTCGGTGAACCAGGCCCGGAACCGGCCGGGGAAACAGGAACGCAGATCCATTTTTGCCACGGTAATTCATTGAACGCCGGCACCTATCTTCCATTTTTGAACCGCCTGTCCGACAAAGGCTTTACGGTTTTTGCAAGCGATCTTCGCGGCCACGGCTACTCAACCAAGGAGCAGACCGCAAGAGTGGAATCCTGGCAGATTTTTATCAAAGATCTGGCCACCCTGGTGGCCTCCATTACCAATCCGCCGGTGATCGGCATCGGCCATTCCATTGGCGGATATTTTACCTATGCTGCCGCAGCGTTATACCCCCATCTTTTTTCAAAACTGATCCTGCTGGACCCGATCATTTTTCCGCCGGCCATGGTATGTGCTGCGGCACTTCTGAGAAAAATGGGACTGTCCCGCAACCTGAAGCTGTCAAAGATGACCCGGAACAAAAAGTATGAATTTGCATCCCCAAAGGATGCTCTTTCCCATTATAAGGGCAAAGGCATGTTCGCCTCCTGGCAGGATGCCTTTGTGAACGCCTATGTGGATACGGCCATAGAGCAGGACAGCACCGATTCCTATTGCCTTTGCTGCATGCCTGAGTTTGAGGCCCAGATTTATGAGCATGCCCCCTTTAATACCTGGGACCATGCACCCGGCATCTCAGTGCCCACCCTTGTGGTCCGCGGTGAAAAATCCGACCTGTTTTACAAAAGTGCCGGGAACCGCCTGGAAAAAAAGATCACGGACTGCCGTTTTGTCGAGCTGACCGGGATGGGGCATTTTCTGATGATGGAGGACCCGGACCGGGTAGTCAAAACCATTCTGCCTTTTCTTAATCCCTAATATTGATTGTTTTGGTTTTGAATTTCGTCAAATTTTCTTGAAATTGCAGGGCCAATTTGGGTATGGTGGGTCCATGACTCAATCGTATCTGCACATAGAGATAAATCGGAACATCGGGATACCCTTGTCCCGTCAGGTATATGAAAAAATACGGGATGACATTCTTTTAAACAGGCTTGTCCCCGGCAGCCGGCTTCCGGCATCACGGATGCTTGCAAAAGAGCTTTCAATCTCAAGGAATGTGGTCATGGATGCCTATGACCAGCTGCACAGCGAAGGCTATATTGAATCGCGGTCCGGATCCTATACCCGGGTCAGCGATGATACCCATTACAGGGGGTATAAAAGCTGTCCGTCTCCTGAAAAAAAAATCAATACCCCAAAAACCCAGGTTGATGTGGCATTCCAGACCGGGGTCCCGGACCTGTCCCGTTTTCCGGCAGCCCAGTGGGGCCGGTATCTTAAAAACGCCGTGACCGGGGCAGAGCCCAATGACCTGGATTATTATAAACCCGAGGGCCATGACGGTTTCAGGCAGGTTCTGGCCGACTACCTCTACCGTGCCCGGGGGATCGGTGTGGACCCGGACCATATTGTGGTGACCTCCGGTGCCACCCAGGCCCTTTTTCTGGCTGCCCAGATCCTTTTTAAACCCGGGTGCCAAGCCCTGATTGAGGACCCGGGAGGGTTCGGCATGCTTCAAATCCTTAAAACAGCCGGGTATGGCCTTGATCCGGTGAAAAACGGCCCGGGCGGCCTGGATGCGGATGACCTTGTGATCAAGCGGGGTACACGCCTTGTCTGTGTTACCCCCTCCCACCAGTTCCCCATGGGAAACATCATGCCGGCCGCGGCCCGCATCAAGCTTTTAAACGCCATTTCAGGTCATGATACCTATATTGTTGAAGATGATTATGACAGCGAATTCAGGTATAACGGGGCTCCCATCCATCCGCTCAAGGCCCTTGACCCGGACAAGGTGATCTATATCGGCTCTTTCAGCAAGGTGCTCACCCCGGCCTTGAGGATCGGGTATGCGGTTGTGCCCAAAAAACTTTTAGCCGACTTTAAAAACCTTAAGCGGTTTTCCGATGCCGGCTCTGCCCTGATTGAGCAGATTGCCCTGAAAAATTTCATCCTGGACGGCGGGTTTGAACGCCATGTTTTCAAGATGAAAAAGATCTACAAAAAAAAGAGGGATGTCCTTTTAAAATCCCTGTCAGATGCCTTTGGCAGTAATGTGGAAATTTTCGGGGAAAACGCCGGGCTCCACCTGGTTGCAAGGTTCAAGAACATGAAATTCAACCTGGATGCCCAGTGCAATGTCCTTCATAACCGGATTTTAATACAATCGGTTGAAAAACATGCCATAGCCCTTGGAAACCATGGTGACAAACTTGTAATTGGATACGGAAACCTGACCTGTGAGAAGATTGTTCAAGGGATCACAGCCTTAAACTGTTTTAAGTAGTGTTTGACCGGAAATCTTTGTTTGGGCGGCTCGTAGAGGAGCAAAGCTCACAAAGTTGCCCATATGTAAGGCACAAGAAATCCTGAACCCGGAGTGTACTCCTGTACATGAGCCCGATTTAT